>JAYVKG010000147.1:0-4287 GCA_043768625.1 Betaproteobacteria bacterium | reverse complement strand
TTCCATCAAAAAGTATTAAAACCCCACCGAGGAGTGAGTTATGAAATTAAAGCACATGAGTGTTGCCATTGCGGCCCTGTTTGCCACTGCTGGTACGGTAGGGGCGCAACAAACACCGACCAACAGCCCTGCTTCCGCCAATACTAACGCGAACGAAAAAATTGAAACGATTATCGTCACGGCGCGCCGCCGCGAGGAGCTATTGCAGGACGTGCCGGGCGCAGTCAGCGCCTTTTCAGGCGCGGCCCTTGAAAAGGCGGGCATTCCGGATATAACCGGTCTTGCCGATTTAGTGCCTAATACAACGCTGAAAACCTCGCGGGCAACGAACACTACGCTGACCGCGTTTATTCGCGGTATCGGCCAGCAAGACCCAGTTGCGGGCTACGAGCAGGGCGTGGGCATTTATCTTGACGACGTTTATCTCGCTCGACCCCAAGGTGCTCTGACCGATATTTATGATCTCGAACGCATCGAAGTGTTGCGCGGCCCGCAGGGCACGCTTTACGGTCGCAATACGATCGGCGGTGCTGTCAAATATGTCACGCGCAAGTTGTCCGACAAAGCTGAGTTGAGCGTCAAGGGAACGTTTGGCAGTTATAAAGAACACGATCTGGTGGTCAAAGGGAGTACGCCTATCACCGATAATTTCAGAATTGGCGCGACGGTGGCCTCGTTCAACCACAATGGCTTCGGCAAGAATGTTATCAACGGTTTTGACAATTACAACAAGGATGTTCTAGCCGGCCGCATCAGCGCCGAGTTCACCCCGACGACTTCACTTTTCATCCGCGTTGCCGCCGATCGTACGGTAGATGACTCGCTGCCTAAACAGGGCTATCGCCTGACGCCGGGGCCGGTCCCGGCCAGCTTACCCGTGCTCGATGGCAGATACGACACGCGTGCCAACCTCTATTCAGTGCTCGGACACGACCAGCAAGTCATCTCCCATGGCACTTCCATGCTAGTCGATTGGGCGATTGACTCAACCCTGTCGTTTAAATCAATTACCGCCAGTCGCGCCGACAAATCCTATGCGCCCATCGACTTTGACTCGCTTAATACACCCCTGTTTGAAGCACCAGCGATCTATGCAAACAAACAACGCAGCCAAGAATTTCAGCTCACCTATACCGGCACCAAGTGGCAGGGTGTCGCCGGCGTTTTCTACATGACCGCGAACGCATTCAATGAGTTTGATGTGCTGTTTAACGCGGCCGGGGGGTTATCCCTTTACACCCGGGACGATATTGACTCCAAAACTTGGGCGGCGTTTACGGATGTCAGCTATAGCGTAACCGACACCTTCAATATCAACGTGGGCGGACGCTATACGAATGATCATCGTGAAGCGGCCATTTACAAACGAACTTACTTTGGGCTGGCGGGATCGCCCACGCTCGGCAACCCGGCCGCAGTAGGGTCCGCCGTGGTCAATACAGATTTGGGCAAGGACGATCTGAACCGCACCGACACCAAGTTCACTCCCAAGCTTGGCTTCGGCTGGAAATTCGCGCCAGAACATAATTTGTATGCGACCTATTCAGAGGGTTTCAAGGGCGGACTGTTCGATCCGCGCATGGACTTAGGCGGGAAACCGACCAGCGCTACCTCGCTAATCAAGCGAAAAGGTGTGGAACCAGAAGAAGTGAGCACCTATGAAATGGGCTTGAAATCCACCTTCAATCAAGGTCGCCTCCAAACCAATGCCGCGGTGTTTTATACCGACTACAAAAACGTCCAGATTCCCGGCTCGATTCCGACTTTTAATGCTGCCGGTGTCGCGACAGGCTTTGCTGGATCGCTGACCAACGCCGGCAAAGCCAAGATAAGCGGCTTTGAACTGGAAGCCATGTCGCGAGTCACCGATGCCTTGACGTTAAGCGGGATGGTCAGTTTCATTGATGCCAAATACAAAGAATGGATCGTATCCAACGGCTCTCTCACGGCACCAGCACTGGTCAATATCGCTGGTTCGGCAGAGTTCCAGAACACACCGAAGCGGGCAGCTAATTTGACTGCAACCTACGATTGGACGCAAGCGATCTTCGGCAGAGAGGGCGGATTTTCGCTGTCGAACAGCGTGTCCTACAAGAGCAAGGTATATCAGGCGGAATTCGTGCGCCCAGCAGGCGTTGCCTCGGTCGATCCGTTGGTGCCGCAGAATCTTCTGCTGGCGCAAGAGGGTTATGCATTGTGGGATGCCGGTCTGGTATGGACAAGCAGAGACCGCAAAATTCAAGTCGGCCTGAATGGGCGCAATCTGACCGACAAACGTTACAAGGTCGCCGGTTATCCGTTCGGCGGCTTCTTCAACACGATCACGGCCTTTTACGGCGATCCCCGCATCATTAAGGCGAGCCTCACGCTGAAGTTCTGATGCACTGATACGCATTCAAACCGTTGGCGGCACGCATTTGCGCGCCGCCGGGTTTTTCAAAAAAACCGTTATTTTTTACGCACGCAAACGCTGCGAAAGCCGGCCGCGCAGTATTCGACCATGCGCGGCTCAATCGAGGCCAGATCATCCGAACGGCACCGTCCACCGCTGACGCGGTCGAGGCGACCAGTGCGCGAAAGCGCGAGCGTAAGTGTCCCGGTAAGAAAATGAAAACACCAGAAAAGTTCTTCCTCGTGCGCTTCCGGGAGTGCGCGCTTTACCCCCGCAATCAGCCGGTGTACCAACGGGTCAAAATACGACATGATGGATAGCGCAACGTGGGCCGCGTCGTTGTTCACCAGCGCGATGAGGCGAAAATAGTTCTTCCAACCTTCGTCACCTTTGCGCGCCCGTTCTAGCAAAGGCATCACAAAGGCGGCGACCGCACCCTCGACCGTAGCCTTGTCGCCGCTGATGGCTTCGTAAACGTCGAACGCGTGCATGCGCTCAGAAAAAACCAGTTCGGCGCGACGCTCGAGCACAGCGTCAAAAAGACCCTGCTTGGTCTCGAAATAGTAGTGCGCGAGTGCCGGGTCAACGTTCGCCAGAGCGGCGACCTCGCGCAAAGTAACGCCGTCGTAGCCACGCTTGGAAAACAGATCCTCGGCCGCGTCAAGAATACGATCCGCCTTAACAATGCTGCCATTTACCTTTTTTGGCCGACCGACCGTTGCCCTTTTGCGCTTCGGCTCGACCGAACGACCCGGAATATCAGCTGGGCAGATTTTTTTCAAGGTTTCCTTCATGTGCCTTCTGTGCCGTTATGTCGATTTATCCGTCCTAGACCAGGGTCACAGCATTGCATAATCACTCCCCAATTTGATCGAGCTCAGCTCCATTCTAATTCCATTAAGGCGGCGCGATAAACTATGTCGATGTGTTTTATCAAAGCGATGGTGGCCTAAGGCTCTATGCGCTCGAAGTCGACACCAGAATCTAATGCACCGAGAACTTATCCTGTAAGCTTTTCGTTGACGACTTAACGAAAGCAGGCAACAAGAATAACGTACTGGAAGGCATCAAGAAAGAGCAGCTGAAGCGGCGCGTGTTTACCCTCGAATTCAAGGCCGAAGTGGTATGCCGCAAGAAGGCCCAGAGCCACAGCGTTACCGAATGTGGTCGCATGTTCAATGTATTGCCCAAGCTGATTCTGGCGTGGGAGAAACAATACGAACGCAGTCAGTTGAACGACGCGGCTGGCCGCCGCGCAGTCAGTCCTGAACATGCTGAAATCACTCTCCTCAAAGCTGAACCGTGAAACTCAAAAATGGCAGTTGCCATCCCAATGGCCTGAGGCCGCCCCGGAAATGCAGCAGCGTCCAGCGGGACTTCCGTTGGTCACGCTTCGCAAAAATATTCTGCGCAGTATTTGTTGGTGCCGATTGATTATCGACCCACAGGGAGTGCGGCGTAAAACTTGGACTGGTTTATGCAATAAGTCCGAGGGTTTCCCGGTACTGCAGAGGATTGAGCGAGCCAAGAGAGACTTTGATCCGCTTTTCGGTATACCAGAGGATATAAAAATCAACTACCTGCATGAGCTGCTCAATGGTTGTAGCCTGCCAGTCCCCAGGATGGAACAGTGCGGTCTTCAGTCGCCCAAAGAAGCTTTCGCAGGCCGCATTATCTGGAGAGCAGCCTTTGCGCGACATTGAGCGAATCGGGTTTGCATCGCGCCGAGCGCACCAAGCACTGGTATCGGAGCGACTTAACGGGCAAAAAATTCGCAAAATGCCCGTTCCGTTTGGGATTTAAGTTTTTCCGCCTTTGACGGTTTTGTACAACGCCAACGCACGATCCCGCTGCGTGGCGTGATCCACAATCGGCAACGGGTAATCGCGACCCAT
>JAYVKG010000146.1:0-8885 GCA_043768625.1 Betaproteobacteria bacterium | reverse complement strand
TCCCCCATGATCACCAATGCATACGCCCAAGCGGCCGCTGCTCCTTCCGGCGGCGACACCATGATTGGCATGCTGCCGATTTTCGCGATGTTCATCCTGTTGTACTTCCTCATGATCCGGCCGCAGATGAAGAAGGGCAAGGAACAAAAACAGATGCTGGACGCACTCCAAAAAGGCGATGAAGTGGTGGCAATGGGCATTATTGGGCGCATCGCAAAGATTGGTGATGGCTACATCGGCCTAGAAGTTGGTGATGGCAGAATCATTCATATGCAGCGTCAGGCAGTGACAACATTGCTGCCGAAGGGTACTTTCAATGACGTCACGAAGTGAGATTTGGTGCTTGCCAATAATGAATTATTTTCAACCTCAACTGACCTAAATGAACAAATACCCCATCTGGAAATACGCCGTCATTGTTGTGGCACTGGTGATTGCGTTTCTCTATACGCTACCCAACTTTTTTGCCGAAGTCCCGGCAGTGCAAGTTTCCGGTCTGCGCGCCAACAAGGCGGATGCCGATATCCAACGGCAGGTAGAAGAGGTGCTGAAGGTTGCTAACATCAACGTGACTAACGTGGCGCTCGACGGCGAGTCGCTGAAAGTCCGTTTCAAAGATGGAGACAGCCAGCTGCGAGGGCGTGACGCGATTCAAGCCAAGCTGGGTACCGGTTACATCGTTGCGTTGCAGTTGATCTCGAATTCGCCTGTATGGCTGTCCAGCATCAACGCGCTGCCGATGTATCTCGGGCTCGATTTACGCGGTGGTGTGCATTTTCTGATGCAGGTGGACATGAAGGCGGTGCTTGATAAAGCCGTCGACCGCTACACCGGCGACATACGCGTATTGCTGCGCGACAAGAAAATTTTCTACACCGGCATTTCGCGGGAATCCGAGCGGGTAGTGGCGAAGTTCAAGGAAAAGCCTGAGCTTCTCAAGGCGCAAACCGAAATAAATACGCAACTGCCCGAATTACAATTGCGCGACACGGAAATCAACGGCGAGTTTGTACTGACCGCATTGATGAAACCGGAAACGCTAAAGAAATTGCAGGAAAATGCAATCCAGCAAAATATTACCGCACTGCGCAGGCGGGTTAATGAATTGGGCGTGTCGGAACCTATTGTCCAGCAGCAGGGCGCGGAGCGGATTTTAGTGCAGCTTGCCGGCGTGCAGGATCCCGCTCGTGCAAAAGACGTTATCGGCCGTACTGCCTCTCTCGAAGTTCGCCTGGTCGCTGAAGAACATGCCGCGTCGCGTAACTACGATGCATTTGAGCGGTACCGCAATGAACCCGCACCTTTTGGCACTGAAAAAATAACCGATGAAAGGGGCTTTCCCGTTCTCGTCTATAAAACTATCGCCTTCACCGGCGACAAGATTACCGATGCCCAGCCGGGATTCGATCAACAAGGTGGCGGCGGATCGATTGTCAACGTGACTTTGAATGCCGCTGGCGGCAGGGCAATGACCGCGACGACACGCGGCAACGTTGGTAAACGCATGGCAGTGATCATGATAGAAAAGGGCAAGCCTGAAGTGCTGACCTGGCCCAACATCAACAGCGAACTTGGTGCGCGTTTTTATATCTCGGGCATGCCTAGCACCCAAGAAGCAAAAAATCTTGCATTGTTGCTGCGTGCCGGCGCATTGGCAGCGCCGATGGAGATTATTGAAGAACGCACCATCGGCCCCAGTCTGGGTGCAGAAAATATCGAGAAGGGCAAGCACTCTTTGATGTTCGGATTCGCGCTTATCGCGGTTTTTATGGTGCTTTATTACGCGCTGTTTGGCGTCGTGTCGGTAGTTTCATTGGCCACAAATCTGTTATTCCTTGGTGCCTTGCTGTCGATGTTGCAAGCAACACTCACATTGCCGGGAATTGCGGCAGTGGCCCTGACGCTCGGCATGGCGATTGATGCCAACGTGTTGATCAATGAGCGTATCAGAGAAGAACTTCGCAACGGCATGTCGCCGCAGATGGCCATTCAGACGGGATACGAGCGCGCGCTGGACACCATCATCGATTCAAACATCACTACGCTAATTGCCGGTTTGGCGCTGCTTATCTGGGGTTCCGGTCCGGTCCGTGGATTTGCTGTGGTCCATTGTCTTGGTATTGTGACCTCGGTTTTCAGTGCGGTCATGGTGTCGCGGGGCATGATTAACCTGATTTACGGTGGCAAGAAAAAAATCGCGAAGCTGTCCATCGGCAACGTTGACTGGCACAAGCCCTTGAAGGCGCTTTCATAGCAACCTGCATACAAGTTATCCCAGCAAATTTTCAAGAAAGAAACAGCATCATGGAATTTTTCAGGATCAAAAAATCACTGCCATTCATGCGCAACGCGAAGGTGTTCAATGCCATATCATTCGTGACGTTTCTATTGGCGGTGTTTTTTCTGTTTTCCAGGGGGCTGCATCTGTCCATCGAATTTGAGGGTGGCATGGTGATGGAAGTCAATTCCGCAACTCACGCGGAACCTGACCGCATTCGGGAAGCGTTGAAAAACGACGGGCTTCTGGATATTTCAGTAATTAATTTTGGCTCGGCCAACGATGTACAGATACGGCTGCCACTGAAGATAATCGATGGCGCGCAAAATCAAAATGAAGCAATGCAAAAGCAGAGTGATCGCGTGATGGCGCTGCTGAAGAAAACTGACGCCACAGCAACTTTGAAGCAAACGCAGATTATCGGTAGCACCGTGGGCAAGGAATTGGCATACGATGGCGCGCTGGCTTTATTGGCGGTATGCATCGGCATCATGATTTATTTGGCAATTCGATTCGAATGGCGGTTCGCAGTCGCCACTATCATCGCCAATCTGCACGACGTTGTGATTATCCTTGGCTTCTTTGCGTTTTTTCAGTGGGAATTTTCGTTGCCGGTACTGGCAGCCGTTCTCGCAATTCTTGGTTACTCGGTCAACGAATCGGTGGTGGTGTTTGATCGCGCACGCGAGAATTTCCGTAAAATGCGCAAGGCAACGACTTCCGAAATTTTTGACGCTGCGATTACCGGCACGATTTCCCGTACCATTATCACGCACAGCCTTACCCAGATGATGGTGCTGGCGATGTTGATGTTTGGCGGTCCTAGCCTTCATTATTTTGCACTCGCCCTAACAATCGGCATCTGCTTCGGTATCTATTCTTCGGTATTAGTCGCATGCCCAATCGCCAAGTATCTTGGGGTATCGCGTGAGGACTTTGTGAAGCCGGTGAAAAAAGACGGCGAGCCTGATGTTATTTCGGCCAGTCCGTAAATCAAAGCAGGAAGAATCATTTCCGTGGAGTGGTTTACGACCGCCATAGACTTGGTACTGCACCTTGACAGGTATCTGGATGTCTGGATTGCAGCTTATGGCGCATGGATTTACGTCATTCTTTTTGTAATCGTATTCGCCGAAACGGGATTGGTGGTGACGCCATTTTTACCCGGTGATTCACTGCTCTTTATTGCCGGTTCTTTGGCGACACTTGGCTCGATGAATATTCACCTGCTGGTGGCAACACTGCTGCTCGCTGCGGTGCTCGGCAACGTTTGCAATTACGAAATTGGCCGCTATTTTGGTGCGCGCTTTTTTGTCAGCGACAGCGCGAAGTTTCTCAATCCACACTATCTGGAAAGAGCACACGCTTTCTTTGAACGCTGGGGTGCAGTCGCGGTAGTGCTGGCCCGCTTTGTTCCTTTCTTGCGTACCTATGTGCCCTTTGTCGCGGGAATGTCCAGAATGACACGTGCAAAATATGTCGCCTATACCGTGGTTGGTGCAATAGCGTGGGTATGTATACTGGTTTACTTGGGCTATTTCTTTGGCAACATTCCGTGGATCAAGCAGCATCAGGGCTTACTGGTGATCGCCATTGTGGTGTTAAGTGTCCTGCCAATTGTGATAGCAGCGATCAAATCAAAATTCACCGGGCAGTCGAAGTAGACGCGATTGTTGTGGACGCCGTAATACGCGCGAAGCAAATCGTCGCAATGAAAAACACCAGCGACAACGCCGCCTCTCCCATTGCGAGCGTTGCCGAGAGGCCCTGATCAGACCACGCACGCACCACTCCCTCGGTAAAATAAAGCAGCACAAACATGGAAGACCACTGATAGGTGTAGCGTTTGCCGCGCAAAATGCCGAATAACGGCAATAGCAATGGCAAGGCTTTCAGCAGAACCCAGGAACCTCCGGGACGCAGCGGTGCAAGAAATGCTTCCCACGCGATAGAAAGTACGATCAGGCAAATGAGGCTGCTGATGGCGAAGTAATGACAGATGCGGGCGTTTGCAATCAAATCGTATCAATCCTGCTGTTTGGATGGGCTGGCTCGGTCGTGGACGTCAGGTCGTCGGGCGTCACTTTTAAAAACGGGTACCGATCACAAGGCGCCACTTTTAAAAACGGGTACCGATCACAAGGCGCCACATATTTTCAGGGGTGAAATTTACTTTTGGATCATACGCCAGGCGCACGAAGTACCGCGGCCAGTCGTAAGTGAACGTTGCGCCCAGTTTGCGGATCATCGCAGCGTCGACCAAGCCTTGCTTGCGTAAAATGTCTATAGTCATTCGTTCGCCGCCGGCCAGGGGCAGGCGATAATTTACGTGAAGGTGGCGTTGATCAGGGTTTTCACGGTCGTCGCGCACCCATTGCAGCGAGGCCACGCGACCATCGGCCCATCGCCTGCCTGCCGAGAGTGTATACGAGTCGTTGGGATCAAAATTCAGATTCCAGTTGGACTGCAGATTGGTGCGGCCAAACCCTGCGCCGACGAACCAGGTCTGACCCGCCTCAACATTTACACTCCAGGCAATATAGCCACGCGATGCGATTTGCGCGGACGGTGTAATCCGCACTGAGCCGGCCTCGAGCGTGTCATCCCAACCGGCGCGAGCCTGATGCTCGTCTCGCGACGACGCATGATAGTAGCCAAGCCAAGTGTTGCCGTAAGAATTGGCGTGGCGCCAATTGATATCGATGGCTTCGCCAGTTGCCGAGAAATGGTACCCGCCTATTGACAGCTTATTGGCTGGCTTGTCTGGCCCGGCTGGCTGCGCCGCTTCCTGTGCTGAGGCGTTCGTGACAAGCGCGGCAAGCATCATCGCCAATGGCAAAATGCACCCAAACAAGCGGGGATTCAATTCAAACATTGTTGACCAAATGAGGTGATGAGGTATGCATGAGCCCAACTCTATCACCGGGCGTTAGCCAATCGCCACACACCACATTTTTGTCACGACAAAATGACAAATGAGCGCGTTGGACTGGTGCCCGCGAATCACGCAACGGTCAATTGGTGTTCGGACTAGGTCGGTGCCTTCAATAGCAGCGCAAATACTTTTTTATGCGGGCTCAGCGTAAGAGTGCGAAAGACGCACTCCAGCGGCGTAACGGTGCCGTCAGCTGTCGCTATCCGAAAGCGCATTTCGCGGCTTTCAATCCCGCCCTTCACGACGTCGCCGAGCGCTTCGTCTAGGCGATGCCGGTCATCTGCGTGTACCAACTCCAGCCAGTTTTTTTGATTGCAGTCGATGGGTCGCCCGGTGATTTCTGCAAACAGGGGTAGTGAAAAGAATTTATTGTCCTGGTTGACCAGCAGCAATGCCCGATCCAGATGCAAAAAAATGTCTTTCACCTGACGCAGTGCGCGAATTGATTGACGCTGTTGATGGACGCGGTGATTGTCAAGCCTGAGCAGGGAGCGATAACGCGACTCCGACACGGCCAGCATCAGGCGGGTGGAACACCTCACCCGCTGGAGATATTCGAAAACGGCAATACCAAACAAGCCGGTCAAAAAATAATTCAACGTAAGGAGGACATCAAACTTATTTACCGATGATAGTGCGCCGTAGGGGGCAACGAAGAAATACTCGCCGAATATCCAGCCGGCAACCATACAAAACATTGCGGGAATCAAACCATACAACGCAGAAACCAGCAGCGCGTCGAGCAAGAAGAACTGCGTCGGCAGATCAGGTTGCACGACATCGTTAAGAGCCCATCGCAATGCAAACGAGCCAAAGAAGATCAACACGGTGTTGGTGATACGTTTGCGTAGCGGGACATCGACCCACTGGCGCGCGTTTTTTAGTAATATGCTTTGCATGAATACAATGTCGTCAAATGTATCTGCTGGAGAACCAGCCAAACAGGACCAGCACGCGGCGCTGCTGATTCATGGCCTATCCGGTAGCAGCCTTGAAGTAGCACGCCTTGGCCAAATCCTACATCAGTCTGGCCTTGCGGTGCTAACGCCAAACATACCTGGATTCGCTTATGGGTCACCGGCGTCAGGCTGGTTGACTTGGGTGGATGCCGTGCGCGCGCATTTGCAAACCCTGCAATCGACCTATGCGACCGTATCAATTGTCGGCATATCGATGGGCGCTACGCTCTGCATGGAAGTTGCAACGCACGCCGATGTTACCGCAATCGTATTGCTCGCGCCCGCCACGGCGTACGATGGCTGGGCGGTGCCTTGGTATCGTTTCATGCTGCCGATTGCACGCTATTTGCCGTTCCGCCACATTTACCGCTATGTCGAAGCTGAGCCCTTCGGTGTAAAGAATATAACCATGCGCGCGGCCGTAAAAAAAATGCTCGAAGACAGGCAAGAGTCTGAAATTGGTGGCGAATCCATCTCATTTGACCAACTTGCCGAGGCGGACGCGCTAATTGCGCACGTGCTTGGGCGTATAGACTTGATCAGTGACCCGCTACTAATCATCCATGCCGCTGATGACGAATCGGTGCATCCGCGCAATGCACAGCATATTTACGATCATGTCAGCTCAGTCGACAAGGAGTTGATTCTGCTCGGTGACTGCTATCACATGATCACCGTTGATAATGAGCGCGATACTGTTTTCTATGAAACGGAAATGTTTATCAAACGCTCGGTTAACGCGAAACTTGGACGTACGGTTTTTGACGTCCCGCAAAAGATGACACGCAGTCTCGATCGGCTGGCGAAATGGACCCAGAGTAGAACCTGACCACCCGTTGTTACGGAGGATCAGACCCGCGATGCAATCAATACCGCATTGCTGCCGCCGAACGCGAATGAGTTTGACATCACGTGGTTCAGCCGGACGTTCTGCCGGGACAGATTGGCGACGTAATCCAGGTCGCACTCCGGATCTGGCTGTTCAAGGTGCATTGTCGGGGGAATAAAGCTGCGCTGCAGCGCCACCAGCGAAGCGATAAATTCCACTGCGCCAGTGGCGCCCATTACGTGACCATGCATTGACTTGGTGGATGACACTGGCACGCGGTACGCGCGGTTGCCGAACACCATCTTAATCGCGCTGGATTCAATAATATCGCCCGCAATGGTTGCGGTGCCGTGCGCATTGATGTAATCGATTTTTTCCGCCAACAATCCTGCCTCCTCCAGTGCGGAATTCATGGTTGCCGCCTGCCCGGCGGCGTCAGGCTTGGTGAGGTGGGTGGCATCGGTACCACAGCCGTAACCTGAAAGCATTGCGATGATACTTGCGCCACGGCGACGTGCATGCTCGGCATCTTCCAGAACCACTACCGCCGCACCCTCCGCCAGTACCAGGCCAGTGCGGTCTCTGGCGAATGGTTTGCACGACGCCGCAGGATTGGCAGTATCCGGCAGCGCAAGCGTCCTCAACGCGTCCCAGCCCTTCAATGTGCCGGGTGTCAGCATCGCTTCTGTTCCCCCGGCGATGACGGTATTGGCGTAGCCGTGTTTGATGGCGCGATAGGCTTCACCAATGGCCATTGCCGATGAGGAACACGCGGTCGAGTACGTAATTACCGGGCCATGGCAGCAGTATGCCATCGCGATGTGCGCAGCGGCGGCGTTGTTCATTGCCTGGACCACTGACAATGGTTTTATGCGCTTACCACCGCGCAGAAAAAAGTCTTCATACGCCGATTCCAACGCATGTATGCCACCAATACCGGTGCCAATGTAGACGCCGGCACTTTGCAATTCGAGTGCAGTGCAGCCGATGTTCGCGCTTTGCACCGCCTGTTGCGCGGCGACCAGTGCGAGCAGGCTCACACGATCGAGGCCAGCTATTCTGGTCGGGGCAAGATGCTCGGCAAAATTAATATCGACCTGCCCAGCTACGTGCGTCGGTGACGACACATGTGAGGTTTCAGCGCGGTGAACTATCCGGATTCCGGACTTGCCGCTTAGCAGGCTGGCGTGAAACGCATCGATACCGGTGCCGATAGACGAAACAATGCCGAATCCGGTGACGCAAACCTTGCGCATCTATGGGGTGGCTATCTTGGCGGCCATCGCTTTGTCGATTTCATTGAATACGTCACCCAGCGTTTTCAGCGGTTCGCGGGAATTGCCGAGGCTGATGCCAAATTTGTCTTCCATCTCAAACAGAAATTCAATCATTGAAAGCGAGTCAATATTGAGCGACTCCATAGTCGCATCTGGTTGAAGTTTTTCTATCGGAACGCCGAAATGTGTTGAAATCTCCGTGCAAACTTCCTGTTGTAATCCTTGATCCATAATTGTTCACCTTGCCATCTTTAAATGAGTTGTAATCTTGGTGGGCATTGCAGTTGAATGTTGCAAGTGGGTGCGAGTGGTGGTGTTAAGCTACTTCAAAAATTGCCGCTATATACATCAATATTTTCAGGATGCACTTTGCATCATTATGTAACCATAGTAATATTTCGTCCATGCGCACGCCTCCCTTTGCAAAAATTAACATTTTAGTCACGGCGACTTTGCTATTTGTTTCTATTGGGTCGGCGATGGCCGCGGACAGGCTTGATTCGGTGTCCGGGCTTTGGGCGCAGATTGACGAAAAAAGTGCCAAGGTGCAGTCCTTGGTGCGCATCGCTGAAGTTGCGCCCGGTCGCTACGAAGGTATTGTCGAAAA
>JAYVKG010000145.1:0-2995 GCA_043768625.1 Betaproteobacteria bacterium | reverse complement strand
TCGAGGAAGCCGTGTTTGGCCCAATCGTGATCAAAGCCGGGCGACTTGGCCGGCAATTTGATGTATTCAATCAATTGGGCAACGATATCGATATCCCATTGATGTGAAATATCGTCGAGCAACCTGTTGCTGTCGATTTTGTTCAGTGCAGGAATGGCGTCACGGGCGGTCATGATATTTTCTCGGGTAAACGGATCGAAACATAAGTGTACTGTGGAGCAGGAAATCGCGTGTGGCGCGCCGGCTCGCCAATCTGGCTTCAATAATCTGGGCTAATTGCGGCACTCCATCGGCAACCACCTGGCAGGAATGTCGGTACGGTTGGCCCCCATCACCGTCATGCCATTGGGAACAGCGGCATTGTTGCAAAGCCACGCAACCGGTACCGTCGGCGCATCCTTGACAATGGCCGGTCGCAGAGTGAGCCGGTGCCCGGCAACCGAGGTGTTGATGTTATTGCCAAAAGTAACCGTCACCGCACCGGCATCGACGCCCACCTCGGTGACGAAGTTGCCGACGATTTTTTCTTTGGGCGGCGCACCTGCATCTTCGTTGGCGGCGGGCAGCTCATTTTTTGCCATGTAGAACGCATTGACGCCACCTTTGGCCAGATTCGCCAGCAACATTCCTTCCTGCACCTGCATGCGGATGTTGCGATCGATCAGGGTTGGCACCGCGAGTAATGCCAGGATGGCGACAACGGCCATCGTCATTACCAGTTCAATCATGCTAAAGCCGCGCGTGGTCATGGCAGTACCGGGTAAAACATCTTGATAAACAATCTCACCGTCAAGTGCAGCGCAGCGAAGGGCTGCGCGCCCGGCGTGAATCGGACCACCACAAATCTTGACGGCCTCATCCTACAGGCCAAATCATCGCATACCTACACGCGGCCCTCAGCGAAAAGCCTACATTGATGGTGTGGCAAACCGCCACCGCAACAAAGGAACTACCATGCAAAGCGCTCAGATAAGTTCTCCGCGATTCAGCTATCAGACAGCAGTTGCCACACCGCAAACGCTTGACGACTTGAGAGTAACGCAAGACAACTATGCAGGCAGCTTTTCAGGAAAATCCAAAAAACCGGTATGGATCGCTGTGGTCATGATTGCCGCAGTTAGTGGCATTGCTTTCGGCGTGAATCAGTATTCAGAAACCCACGTCGCAAAAATCAGCGGCAGCACGATCGGTCCTGTTCAAGGTACTCCGGCAGCATCGGCGGTGCAGGCACCAGCCAGAGTACCCTCGGCCGTCGTCACGCCCGCAGGAACCGGCACCGCGACCGAGCCGCTGCGCCCCGCCATCAAATCGGCGGCGCCGTTGGCCGCACCCGCAATAGAACGCAATACGGTGCCTGATTCAGTCACTGCGGCCAGGAACCGCATTACCACGAGGTCGGTTGTTGTGGCACCGAAAAAAGCCACGCCGGTAACGACTGAGCCAAGCAATGAAGTAGCACCGGCGCAGTCGGAAATGGCATCGCCGCCAGTACCTGCCGTAAATGACCCGGGTCCGCCCCCATCACCGATGATTGAAGAAAAACCGGTCGTTCCCACCCCTGCACCGAATGTGCCACCGGTTGAGCTGCCGAAGCAGTAGTCAATAGTTGAATTCCGTTCTGCGCAACGGTGGCCGGGACTAGTTTGACGTGGTCCCGGCCTTTTAATTTGCGGCTTTGGCGCGATCGGACTGCAGCAACATCGCCTAGATTTGGTCTCGCGGCTTTGACGAAATTGCGGCTTTGATGGCACTTTTGCAAACCCCGCTGGCCTCTTCACGATTGACCACGGTTACGCCCAAGTCGCGCAGCAATCCATCTTTAAGACCATAAATCCAGCCGTGCACGGCCAGCTCCTGCCCGCTGTCCCACGCATCGCGCACAATGGTGGTCTGGCACACGTTGGCAACCTGTTCAATGACGTTGAATTCGCACAACCGATCCATCTTTTCCTCGGCTAATCCAATCTCATCGAGCGCGGCAGCGTGCTTGTCGAGAACGTCGTGAACGTGGTGCAACCAATTGTCCACCAGACCTACGCGCTGGTCGAACAGGGCGGCACGCACACCGCCGCAGCCGTAGTGTCCCACCACCATGATGTGCTGCACTTTCAGCACATCGACCGCAAACTGGATTACCGATAAACAATTAAGATCGGTATGCACCACTACATTGGCAATATTCCGATGGACGAAAACTTCGCCCGGCATCAAGCCGACAATCTCATTGGCGGGCACCCGGCTGTCGGAGCAGCCGATCCACAGGTAGTGCGGATTTTGCTGCTTGGCGAGCCGCTCGAAAAAATCCGGCTGCTGCGCGCGAATACGTTGCGCCCACGCGACGTTACTGTCGAAAAGCACGTTGAGGTTTTTGTCCCGCAGGGTCATGTTGTGGTCCGGCTTTAATAACGTGCGCTACCCGGCGTGCGCGGAAACGGAATTACGTCGCGCACATTCGATAAGCCTGTGATGTACGACACCGTTCGTTCGAAGCCCAAACCAAAACCGGCATGCGGCACCGTGCCGTAACGGCGCAGATCGCGATACCAGCCATAGTGCGCCGGATCGAGACCGCATTCCATCATGCGCCGGTCCAGCACGTCCAGCCGTTCTTCGCGCTGTGACCCGCCAATTATTTCGCCGATGCCGGGTGCCAGTACGTCCATCGCCGCCACGGTTTTCTCGTCATCGGCCAGCCGCATATAAAACGCCTTGATCGCTTTGGGATAATTCATCAACACCAGCGGCCCGTTAACATGCTTCTCGGCCAGATACCGCTCATGTTCGGATTGCAAATCGACGCCCCACTTCACCGGATATTCAAATTTTGCTTTGCTTGCTTCGAGAATGGCGATCGCCTCGCTGTAATCCATGCGTACAAACTCGGCACCAACCATCGCCTCGAGCTTCGCGATCAATCCCTTCTCAATGCGCTCCTCGAAAAAAGCCATGTCGTCGGCGCGTTCGCTCAACACCGTTGCGATCACGTATTTAAGCA
>JAYVKG010000144.1:0-8512 GCA_043768625.1 Betaproteobacteria bacterium | reverse complement strand
TTGCATCACGAATTCGCCGTGATTTTGCTGGATGTGAACATGCCCGGAATGGATGGTTTCGAGACGGTGCATATGATGCGGTCCAGCCGACGGGGCGCGGATGTGCCGATAATTTTCATTACCGCCTACTCGCCGGACGACATGAGCCGCCTTCTGAGGGGTTACCAAATGGGTGCCGTAGATTACCTGTTTATGCCGATCATTCCGCAAATACTGCAGACAAAAGTATCCGCTTTCGTGCAACTGGTTCAAAGGAACTTGGAACTGCAAAAAAAGACCCGGGAACTGGCCGAGTTGAATAAAGATTTGCGGGTACAGCGGCTGCATGACTTAAAAGAAATAAATGCGGCGCTCCAGCTGGAAATTATTGAACGAAAACAGGCCGAGAAGCGCGCCAATGAACTGGCGACGCGCGACGCACTCACTGGCCTTTACAATCGGCGCTCGCTGCTGGAACGAGTCGACGACGCCATCATTCGTGCGACCCGACGTATGGAAAGTTTGGCGGTCCTGTTTCTCGACCTGGACAAATTTAAAGAGGTTAATGATACGTTTGGTCACCATGTTGGAGACGAGCTGTTGCGGCAGGTCGCCGCTCGTATTACCGCGTCGGTGCGCGTATCAGACGTGGTGGCGCGAATCGGCGGTGACGAATTCATTGTATTGCTCGAAGGCTTATCGAGTTATGCAGATGTTGCAAAACTGGCGGAAAAAATCGGCGCGGCTAATTTGCAACCGTGCAGCATTGGTCCACATTGCATCACCATCTCGGCCAGTATTGGCGTCAGTCTTTATCCGCAAGACGGCAGTTCTGCGGCTGAGCTGTTGCAGGAAGCGGACTCGGCGATGTACGGCGCCAAGCATGCGTGTCGCGGCAGTTTTCAATTTTTCCACAAACCCGCCCCAGTGTCTCAGCTTTCTTTAGTGGCGCGATAACGTCGATCACCCACCTCATCTTTAACTGAGACGATTTCTCCGGGATCGAGTATCAAAGCGGGAGGTATCCGCGTATTGGCGACCCCAAGCCGATCAAATGCACGGACGTTGAATCGCCGATTTCTTTCACAAAAATACGGAAATTGCGCGTAGTTTATTTTCGTTTTCACCCGCTTTCACTGCCGCCAAGCAAGGCGGAGAATTGGCCCACTTTGCGATGACCGTCGGTTTCCACACCTTCATTTCGAGCTGTGAGGTTAGCCCGATTGGCAGACTTTTGAGACGTTTCGGGCTGCGCGCCTGACTTTTCCTCTCCGCTTGCGCAGAATAGACAGATCTGTAGCTGTCGGCGCATCACAACCAATCAATACGGCCAACTTAATTATGTTGCGGTGCGCCATTGGGTGTATAGTCATTAGTTAATGAAATGTTTAAGGCCCCGTAAAAAGGCATTATTCTCGTGCGGGTAAGGTTTCGCCGGTATTGTTGAACGGCGTAAATTGCCTCGTAATTGGACATTTTCACTTCAAGCGTCCGCGTCCGCATAGGTGGCGGCAGCACGTTTTAGTCCCTGTGGAGTTTATTAATGAACGAAATCATGCAGTACTTGAAAAAAAACGGTCAACGCCTCGACTCGGAAATCGCTGCTGCAGTTGGTATGCCCTTGGTCAAGGTGCGAAATTTGATCGCTGACCTGTCTGCGCAGGGTGAGATTTCAAAGTGCAGTTTCGTGAAATTTGATCAGGGCAAGAAAATTGAAGGCGTACTTTGCCGTGTTGCCGGCTACGTTCCACCCAAGAGTCCAGGCAGGAAGCCTGGCGCCTAATTAGGCAGACGCCGCCGCGTCGAAGCATGGTTGCTTTTGCTACAACCGAACCCGCCTAGCATATATTGCGACCATATTTCAGGGCGCCAGCGATATTGCTCAGGGCATGTTTGAAATGGATCAACGTCTGCAAGTCGCATCCGCTATTCTTGCGACCTGTTGCCCGCCGTGCGATGGCAGGGCCGTCTCATTAAACTTGGCCGCCGCTAGCGTTGCACGAAGAAACGGCGTTAACGCCCTGCCAAAACCAGCTGCAACCAACACGGCAGCCGGATCCGCCGTCTGGGCGGTTACCAAGCAAGGTGGCAATGTGGATTAAGCGGGGCGCGTGCCAATGTCGAGCCGCCCTTAGAAACGTTTGGTCAAGGCCAGATAAAGTGTTCTACGTGGCGCAAACTGCGGCGCACCAACGCCGATACCGCTGCCGTCACGTAATTGATATGACCGGTCAAACAGATTTATTGCCGACAGCCTCGCTTCAATTTTTCCAAAGCTACCCAAGTCGAATTTATTTGCTACGGCGATGTTGAACTGAGTGTAGCTCGGTAAATGCTGCGTGTTGCCAAAACCGCGCCGTAATCCGCTGCCATAAAGGCCATCTGCACTAAACGTTGCGCCATTCAACTGATACGCGATGCCACTCGACGCGGCGATTTTCTGGTCATGATCCAGATGCACCCAGTGACTGTTGATGAAGCCGAGTTCAGCGGCGTCAAAATTGAATTGCCCCGACTCGATGTCGCGTGCTTCGGCTTTGGAAAAAGACACATTCATGTAGGCAGATAGTTTCTTGCCTTTGTAGGTGCCCGAAAACTCCACGCCACGCACTCTGCCCTGTTCATAATTAAACGCAGAAAAAATCAGCGCCTTGCCAAATTGCCCTTCGTCTTGAATGTGTCTGACCTTGCGGTAGTACCCATCTACGCCCAAAGACAAATGCGCGGTGAGTTGGTAGGTAAAGCCAATATCAAAGTAATGCGATCGCTCGGATTTCACCGCGGTGTTTGCGTCTGAAGGCAGCGCATTAGTGGTGCCGAGAAACTTGCCGACCGAGGTGGTGTCAATTTTTTCAGTAGGCGGCGGCGTGAAATATCGGGCGTAACCTGCGTGAACGCGCGTTTTTGGGGAGAGATCATAGACCAAGCCGAGCCGCGGGCTGAGTTGCGACTCTTTAACCACCGTATCGACTTTGTCAAAGCGTGCCCCGTAATTGACGGTTACACTTTTTACGGGTGTCCATTCGTCTTGCAGATAGACGCCATACAAATACCCATTTAGGAGGGAATTATCCGTGATGGAAAAGGGCTTGCCGCCCAGTTGTCGGCCTTCAATGTCAGCGGCAAAGACGCTGGAAATATTGTCGACGCCAAAACGCTCCCGTTGCAAAAACAGTCCACTTCTGAGCGTGTGCGCATCACCCAGGCGATAAGTCATATCACCTTGAAAGCCATATGCCTGGTTATGTCGCGCAATGTTAGCGGCAATTCCGTTAAACGCCAGGTCGCCCAGAGCATCCGGCTGATAGTTGACATCGGTATGGCGTCGGAACGTCGACAGTTGATAGTCGACGTTCGTGTCGACGCTGTTTTGGTACGACAACACCTGAAAGTTATTTTTCTCGCGTTGCTTTGCGTCGAGGTTTTCAGACGCGATTGACGGCACGTCATTTACGAAAAAACTGGCCTTTTGATTTGGCACGTTCGGTATCTCGAAGCGATTATTCGACGTGCCTGAAATAAAACTTACGCGGCTGCTGTCGTTCAGCAGATATGAAAAGTAGCCAAAACTTTTCGCCTGTTTGGTGTTGTCGTGAATTGCATTGCGCGCCGGTGCCGGATTTTCAATCCCCAGATTGTTTTGCAAGGTTGAGCCGGTAAGGTAATAAGTGAACCCACCGATGGTCCCGGCAACCTCAGCACCAATCTCGCGATGCTGTGAACTGCCGCCGAGCAAGGTGATGCTGCCGCCATTGTCGAAGCCGGTACCTTTGCTTTGTATGTCCACCACGCCGGCCGTGCGGTAGCCGTATTGTGCGGGCAGCGCCCCCGTAAGAATATTTATCTGGCTGGCGAAGCGGGTATCCAGTGCCTGTCCGAAGCCTGAGATGGACTCGGGAATCACCACGCCGTTGATTCGATACTGAAGATTGGCATGGTCGCCACGTACATGAATCTGGCCATATGAATCCTCCACTACGCCTGGCGCCCGCAAAATAACCTGATTGAGCGGGGTGTTGTCACCCAGCGGCAGGTTGAGAATGTCTTTTTTGTCAAACCGGTACACGGTGCTGCCGGTATCAGGTGACAGACCGTTGCGGGCTTCATCTAGTTTTTGAACAACTACTTCCACCTTGTCCATTTTTTGCGGCCCATCAGTCGACGGCGCCGCCGTATTGTTCGTTGCAGCGGACACGGTTGCCGAAACAGGAGCTGAAGTGTCGATGGCGTGGCCGACCAGCGGACGGACGGCGACGAGCGCCAGCACGATCCTGAGTAATCCAAGTTTGAACATGAACCAATCCTTGATGAGAAAAAATAGATTGCAAGCGCCAGAACGGCATTGACAACCAGTGGTAACTCAATCAGGACAGTGGTGGCGGATCGCGAGTGCGAGGTTGAACGCGGTCGAGAATATGCAGCGTATCGGACGCCGACATCGGAGCGGACGTCTCCAACGATGCAAACGCAATGTATAAGGGTGCAGCAGGTATTGCGCCGGCCAGTGGAGCGAACGCGAAACACTGGTCACACGCTGCTCTTTCAGCCAGCCGGTCGCCGTTCTTGTCGGCGTGGCCGACAACACTCATTAAATGCTTCATTTCATGCTGCGCGACAGCAACCTGTGCCGTCAGCAATAACAGCGGCATCAGCCATGCAAACAGTAATCTGCGGGATCGCGTACTCATCGGCAGAGTGTCAGATTTTGAATTTGATTTAAGCTTGAGCAGGAGTTTCGAGTGGCGAATGTATCATAATTTACGCAACATGATTGCAACAAAACTGCCGCAACGAATAAAGACGCTGCGGGTTGGCTCCGCTATGCGAACCAACTGTTTCCCTTGTTGTCTGTATTGTTAAGCGTAAATGCTGGCGCGTGATTTAAAAATATGCGTCCTTAAAAAGCTGTTAACGCCTGACTGCCCCATTTTCACAAACTATAAAGATGGCGAAATTGAGATGTTGTCGCATACCGGTGCGCTGTTAAAATTTCAGGTCTTTCTCGCTTCACTTACGCCATGCCCCTCCTGACCTTCCCTAACAGTCCTTATAAGCTTAACCAACCGTTTCCGCCCGCGGGAGACCAACCACAAGCGATCGCCAAGCTGGTCGAGGGGATCAACGACGGCCTTGCATTTCAGACTTTGCTCGGCGTGACCGGATCTGGCAAAACTTACACGATGGCTAACGTCATCGCGCAGCTCGGCCGGCCGGCCCTGGTGATGGCGCCGAATAAAACATTGGCCGCCCAGCTTTACGCGGAAATGAAGGAATTTTTCCCGGAAAACGCGGTGGAGTATTTCGTTTCTTACTACGATTACTATCAACCCGAAGCATATGTGCCGTCGCGTGATTTGTTTATCGAGAAGGATTCCGCGATCAACGAACATATCGAGCAGATGCGGCTGTCCGCGACCAAGTCGCTGCTCGAGCGGCAGGATGCGATCATCGTGGCAACCGTCTCATGCATTTACGGTATTGGTGACCCGGCCGATTATTACGCAATGCGCATGATCGTTCGAACCGGTGACAAAGCGACTCCGCAGGACATGATTCGCCAGTTGATCGCAATGCAATATGCTCGTTCCGAACTGGATTTCAGGCGCGGGACATTTCGCGTTCGCGGAGAATCGATTGACGTTTATCCTGCAGAAAGTGCCGAAGCGGCGCTGCGGATTTCAATGTTTGACAATGAAGTCGATGCGCTAACTCTGTTCGATCCCCTTACCGGGCACACTATCCAAAAGCTGCCGCGCTTTACGGTCTACGCCAAGAGCCATTATGTGACACCGCGCAGCACGGTTTTGAACGCGCTCGAGGGTATCAAAGCTGAGTTGCGCGAACGCATCGAATTTTTTACCGGCGAAAACAAATTGCTCGAGGCGCAACGCATTCAGCAGCGTACGACATTTGATCTGGAAATGCTCAATGAAATCGGTTTTTGCAAGGGCATCGAAAATTACTCGCGCCATATGAGTGGTCGCAAAGCGGGGGAACCGCCGCCGACGCTGGTGGATTATCTGCCCAAGAACGCGCTGATGGTCATCGACGAAAGTCACGTTACCGTTACGCAGGTCGGAGGCATGTACAAAGGGGATCGGGCGCGTAAGGAAAATTTGGTCGACTACGGTTTTCGTTTGCCATCCGCGATGGATAATCGGCCGCTGCGCTTTGATGAGTTCGAGGCGATGATGCGACAAACCGTTTTTGTCTCGGCCACGCCTGCCGATTACGAAGCTGCACACACCGCGCAAGTGGTGGAACAATTAGTGCGGCCAACTGGTCTGGTCGATCCCATTTTGCACGTACGTCCCGCGTCCAGCCAGGTTGATGATTTATTGTCCGAAGTAAATAAGCGTGTGGTCAACCAGGAGCGGGTGCTGGTAACCACGCTGACCAAGCGCATGGCCGAGGATTTGACCGATTACCTGGCCGAAAATGGCATCAAGGTACGCTACCTGCATTCGGATATTGATACGGTGGAGCGGGTGCAAATCATTCGTGATCTGCGCGCCGGCCTGTTCGACGTGCTAGTCGGCATCAACCTGTTGCGCGAGGGGCTCGATATTCCGGAAGTCTCACTGGTGGCGATTTTGGATGCTGACAAGGAAGGATTTTTGCGCAGCTCGCGTTCGTTGATTCAAACGATCGGTCGGGCGGCGCGCCACATTAATGGCACCGCGATTTTGTACGCAGACAAGGAAACTGAATCCATGCGTAAAGCGATTGGCGAGACCAATCGGCGGCGCGCGACACAGATTTCATTCAACAAGGCCAACGGCATCGTGCCCAGATCGGTTTCGAAGGGGATCAAGGACATGATCGACGGGGTTTATGACCTGGATGACCGGCGGGCCGGTTTGGCGACTGAAAAAAAGGCGGCACAGGATCGCAAGCGCTACGATGTGCTGTCCGAAAAGCAACTTGAGACTGCCATCAAGCGACTGGAACGCGAAATGGTTGAAGCGGCGCGAAATCTGGAATTCGAGAAGGCTGCACAGGCTCGCGACGAACTCAGGACGCTACGCAATAAACTATTGGTTGTCGGTGGCGGCGATTCCGCCACGGGTTAGCGCTGAAGTGGTAAATGGCAATTGAATTGCAGCTCAAACATTGACGGGTCTTCAATGAAAGTGCTTTTTGTTTGCACCGGCAATATTTGCCGCTCGCCGACGGCTGAGGGCGTATTTCGTAAAATAGCCTCGGAAATTGGCCTGTCGGGTCAATTGGAAATAGATTCGGCAGGTACCCACGGTTTCCATGTGGGCAGGCCGACCGATGCGCGTAGCGTTGAGCACGCGGCGCGGCGTGGTGTAGATCTGAGCGCATGTCGTGCGCGGGAAGTGGTGCCCGGCGATTTCGAACACTTCGACCATGTGATCGCAATGGACGACAGCAATGTTCAGCATCTGAAGGCATTTTGTCCCGACCATCTGTTGGGCAAAATAGAATTGCTGCTGGCATACGCCGGCCCCGGCAAAGAGCGTGAAGTCCCCGATCCATATCAGGGTAAAGCCAAGGACTTTGAACGCGTGCTGGATTTGATTGAACAAGGGTGCCAGGGGCTGGCTGATCATTTGCTTCGCCGGCGGCGCACACGAGCGCAGAATCGTTTTCGACACAAGGATTAATATGTTCGAAGGCTCGCTTTCGCTGGTCGCTTACGTAAAAATTTTTGTCGCCATGATCGTTATTGTCAATCCTCTTGGCATTATGCCGGTGTTTGTCGCGATGACTGCTGCCCAGAAAGACGGCGACCGCATGCGCATCGCCAGAATTGCCGCGCAAACAGTCGCGGCAGTGTTGCTGATCTCAGCGCTTCTAGGCGAACGCGTGCTCGAATTGTTCGGCATTTCCATTGCGAGTTTTAAAGTCGGCGGTGCAATCCTCATTTTGCTAAATGCAATGGCAATGATGCAGGCGATGCCGGCGCGAGACAAACAGACACCGGAAGAAGCGGAAGAGGCTGAAGACAAAGCCAGTGTGGCCGTGGTTCCGCTCGGCATCCCACTGCTTGCCGGGCCTGGTGCCATGTCCACCATCATCATTTATGCGAGTGAAAAAAAAGCCGTTTGGCACTTGCTCGCTGTGTGTGCAACCGCGATTGGCGTTGCCATCGTGACGTGGATCGCATTGCGTATCGCCATACGTGTTGGTCGACGCATGAGCACGACCACGCTCAATGTAGCGACGCGCATTATGGGTTTGTTGCTCGCCGCCCTGGCGGTCGAGATTTTTGCCGGCGGCATTGTAGAGTTGATTCCCGCTCTCGGAAAACCGGATGTGTTTCGCTATTAACGATGGTCACCCACTTTCGCCACGCGGTGGGTGTCACAACTGATGTAATTTATTTATACAGAACGCCATCCAGAGCGGCCCGCAGGGCGAAAAAGGCTGTAGAGCCGCGCCAAAGCTAGTGGTCTATTTGCGGGTGGGCGGGCTCAGGATTTTAGTGCAACGTTGTTAACCATCTCTGCCCAGACCTCGTTAGGCGTTTTCCAATCTAGACACTCACGTAACCGGTTATTGAGCT
>JAYVKG010000143.1:0-11986 GCA_043768625.1 Betaproteobacteria bacterium | reverse complement strand
GGCATGGATGGCCGAAGGCAAAACGAAAAAATGGCAATACCTGTAGTGCTGAAACTCGCCGCATGAAACAGGCGACGCAAAAAAACGTTTCATGCCATGCGCACCGCCCGCCATAGAAAATTGAGCAGCGGCGACCACCTGTCGCGATGGCGGGTGATCTGCGGCGCCACTGCCTACCGGCGCGTATACCACCAGGCCCACGCGATCAGCAGCCCCTGTGCCGGCAGTCGCAGCCACCACACCATTGCCGGCAGGACCGGGTACAGGTCGGCATTTATCGCCATGTGCAGGTTTGCCGGAAAAACCGCAATACACAAGGCCACCAATCCCCATGCAGCGAATACGGCAAGGCGTCGGGCCAGCAACAATAGCCCCAGCCCGGCCTCGGCGACGCCGCTGACATAGACCAGTTCAAGATGCCACGGCAGGTAGGGCGGCATAATGCTTACGTAGGTTGCCGTGTGAAGGAAGTGATTGATGCCGGCCGTAATGAACAGCAAGCCGAGCAGATAGCGGGTCAGGGTTTTGAAGCGAGACACCGTGGCGGGTGCTGATTTTTGAGTGACAGGCATGTGTGTTCAGTTACCAAGCCGCGCATCTTCTGCAGTACTGCCCGTCGCTGGTTTCTTATTGCCCAAACGCGACTCCGTGCCCGCCATCAGCTTGCTGATATTCTGCCGATGCCGCCATACCAGTAGAGCCGACATCAGGATCACCGCCGGCAACGCCGCAGAAAATCCAAACAGGTAAAAACAATACAGCGGTGAGAATACCGCCGCAACGATCGCCGCGAGGGAGGAGTAGCGAAAGAAAAAGGCGATGATGATCCAGGTCAGCAGCGTCGCAACGCCGAGCCACAGGTTGATCGCCAGCAAAATTCCCAGCGCCGTCGCCACTCCTTTGCCACCCCGAAACTTGAAGTACACCGGAAAAAGATGGCCGACGAAAACCGCGATGGCGATGCCGGCGATGGCGGCGGGGGAAAGTCCGTATTCGGCAGCGGTTTTCTGTGCCAGCCACACCACAAACCAGCCTTTGCCCGCGTCGCCCATCAACGTCAGGATCGCGGCCAGTTTTTTCCCACTGCGCAGCACATTGGTAGCACCCGGATTGCCCGAGCCATAAGTGTGGGGGTCGGGCAGGCCCATCACCCAGCTCACGATCACGGCAAAAGAAAGTGAGCCGACGAGATAGGCGAGAATAATGGCGATTAGGGAATTAATCTGCATGCTTCACCGGGTCGCGTTGGTGGGTAGTGGGACGAGCGCGCCATATTACGCGTAACGGCACCGTCAATCGCGCCGCTACAGGCGGCAAAGGGATCGGGACGGAGCCTGCCGGGCGCGCCAGTTGCCGACAGAAAGTGGTGGCGCTGCCGCGATTATTGCAGGACTAGTCATACACATACTTTACAATACTTTACATGGACACCATCTTCATCCGCGAACTGCGTGCCGACGCCTGGATCGGCATCTACGAATGGGAAAAACTTTCCCGGCAAACGCTCGACTTTAATCTTGACATCGGCGTCGATACCCAGACGGCGGGGGAAAGCGATAATATCCGTGACACCGTTGACTACGGCAAAGTGGTGGAGCGGATTCGAAGCGACCTGAAAGAACAACATTTCAAACTGCTTGAAGCGCTGGCGGAGCATATTGCGCAGCTGGTGCTGGACGATTTCAAGGCGCATTGGGTGAAGGTAAGTGTGGCCAAGATCAATCACATGCGTGGCGTGAAAATGGTCGGGGTGACGATTGCGCGGCGGCGCGATAGCGCTGGCGCAGGCGCTGACAATGACTTGTTGGCCTAAATCCGTTTACGCCGACGCCACCAATGTTGAAGTGGATTCTGCTGTTGGCGGTCGTGGCCATTCTGCTGGGTGCATTTGCGCCGCAACTCACCCGGCTGGGTCTGTGGAAATTACCCGGCGATTTGCGGTTCAAACGCCATGGCCGGGAATATTTTTTGCCCATTACCAGCACCATTTTGCTAAGCGCAGTGCTGACCCTGTTGTTGCGGGTGGTGGGACGCTAATGCATCAGGCAAGCAGTGCCGCATTCACCAGTTTCGGCTGCACCACCCGTAGCAGATCTGCAGGCGATATGCCGACCAGAAAGCCGCGCTTGCCGCCATTAATCAGCAGTCGATCCAGTGCGAGGATCGACGCTTCCAGATAGACCGGCATCGGCTTTTTCAAGCCAAACGGCGAACAGCCGCCGATTTGATAACCCGAGTGACGGGTCGCATCCTCCGGTTTACAGGGTGCCACGCGCTTGGCACCGATCTGCCGCGCCAATTCCTTGGTGCTGACTTTGCGGTCGCCGTGCATAAGCACACAGAGTGGCCGGCGTTGATCATCTTCAAAGATCAGCGTTTTGACAACGTGGTGCTCATCGACCCCGAGCGACGAGGAGGAAACACTGGTGCCGCCGTGTTCAACATATTCGTACCCATGCGCGGAAAACTGCACGCCATGCTGTTTGAGCATCGACGTGGCGGGGGTTTCGGCGTGTTTAGTCATTGGCTGCCTGTTGCTGCATGAAGTAAATATTGAACTCTAGCATTGGTGCGGCTCTCAGGCCACAATTGCATGCGAATGCGCTTGATTCGGCGTTCTACGCTGCATGGTTGCAGTAATTTCCGCGGCTGCCAGCTCAGCCGCGCGGATGATGTTGCGCATGAATCTGCTTTAGCCGCTCCCTCGCCACATGGGTATAGATTTGCGTGGTCGTAATATCGGTATGACCCAGTAGCAGTTGTACCACCCGCAAATCGGCGCCGTGATTGATAAGGTGTGTGGCAAAAGCGTGCCGCAGCGTGTGTGGTGAAAGTGGCTTGTTGACGCCGGCTTTGATGGCGTAGCGTTTGATCAGGTGCCAGAACATTTGTCGCGTCATCGCGCGGCCGCGTTGGGTGACGAACATATCGTCGGATTTTTTACCGCCGAGGATTTCGATACGTGCCGTATCAAGATAGCGCTGTATCACATCCGACGCAGCCTCGCCCAGCGGCACCAGTCGTTCTTTTGCGCCTTTGCCCAACACCCGCACCACGCCCATTTCCAGGCTCACCTGCGCCACTTTCAGGGTCACCAATTCGGTCACGCGCAGCCCGCTTGCGTACAGCGTTTCGAGCATGGCCCGATCCCGCAGCCCTAACGCGGCGACCTCATCCGGCGCAGCGAGCAGCGCTTCCACGTCGGCTTCGGCAAGCGATTGCGGCAGGCTGCGCGTAAGTTTTGGTGCGTCCAGATGCACACTGGGATCGGACCCGATCAATTTTTCGCGCAGCAGAAATTGGAAGAAGCGCTTCATCGCCGACGTCTGCCGAGCGGTGGAGCGGGGGCTCGCGTGCACGGTGTCAATGCGGTAACCGAGGAAGGCCTGCAGGTGTTGCGGTGTCACCGACAGCAAAGTGCCGGCGTGTTCTCTTTGAAGCCAGTCGCCGAGCTGTGCAATATCGCGTGCATAACTCTCAATCGTGTTGCGCGCCAATCCATCTGACAGCCACAGACTGTCCGCAAATTGATCAATGATGCCGGCGCGTGTCATCAATAACCATTCATCAAAACAGCGAAAAATCTTCCTGCGCATTCTCGTGCGCCAGCAGCCAGCGTTTGATCGCAAGGCAATGGTGCTGCTTTCCACCCATGAATCCACCCAGTCCGCCGGCGGCTACCACCCGATGACACGGCACCACGATGGGCAGCGGATTTTTTCCGCAGGCGGTGCCCACTGCGCGCGGCGACGACGCAATTTGTACGGCCAGTTGCCCGTAAGTCAGGGTCGAACCCGGCACAATTTCCTGCATTGCCTGCCACACGTCGAGTTGATGTTTGCTGCCACCGAGCTTGAATGGCAGATCAAAGATACATTGCGGATTATCAAGGTAGGCCATCAATTGCACGCTCGCCAGATGTGCGATGGTGTTGGTCTTGGGCGCCTTTGCGGTCACGTCCGTCGGCAGAAAGTGGATCTGCAGCAGATGCGTGTCGCTCGCGATAACGCCAAGCGTCGCGAACGGCGATTTTAGTCTGGCGTCGTACTTGTCAAGCAACAGGCGGGTGCCGTTCATACCGCAACAGGTTTGGTGATGTCGATGTTGGGTAGCGTGCGTTTAACCAGCGCGGCAGCATCAGCGGCGATTGCGGGTGCAATGGTGGCGCCGGGATGTCTGACCGCGTTACCCGCGATCAATCCACGAAGGCGCAATATCTCCTTGCGGATCGCCAAGCCTGGTTGCTGCTCAAAAACGATCAGCATGGCGAACCGTGAATATAGCGCGTCCACCCGGTCAAAATCTTTTGCCTGCGCCGCCGCGACCATCGCCATCAACACTTCGGGAAACGCAAAACCCGTATTGAACCCGTCCGAACCGGCCTCGAGATCGAACGGCGCGTAAAGCGCCCCAAGGCCACTCAGGATCGTCACCTGCCGCGGCAATCCAGCACGCAGCGCACGAATTTTTGGCGGTGTCGGCACGGCTTCAGCCTTGATGCAGGCAACCGCAGACACTTCGCTTACGATACGCAAAATCAACGGCACCGACATTTGCACTTCGGTCGACGCCGGATGATCCTGCAATACGATGGGCAGCGTCGTGCCGCTGGCAATACGCCCGTAATACTCGACGATGCGGGTATCGTTCGCAACCGGCTCCCTGGCAGGCGCAACCATCACTGCATCCGCGCCCAGATCCTCGGCCATGCGCGATAAATACGTCGCCGCTGCCGAGCCGGCGTGACTGGTGCCGACAATAACGGGAATGCGTTTACCGGCGGTTGCCACGGCCGACTTGATAAGTGCTTCACGCTCGTGATCGTTGAGGCGATTTGATTCACCCAGCACGCCGAGAACGGTGATGCCGTCGACACCCAGCGCCACCATGAAATTGATCATGCGCTGCAGTGAGTCGAGATCAAGGCTCTCGTCCTGGTTGAACGGTGTGGCCAGGATCGGGATGACGCCGGAGAATTTGCTAATGGCCATGCGAAGCTTTCGGTTGGATCGGCGAACCGGCCGCGTAGTGCTGGTACGGCCGGGGGGGGGTTATCAGGCAATCCGTCCTGCCGGACAATTATGCCAGTCGGCGATGACGGCGCCGCGACCATCAACAACCCGCCCGCATTCAGAATGCGCCGGCTGGCGTTAGCCGCTGCGATTGATGCACCGCGTCATCACCCCGCCGCCCACAGCCGCTCCGCAGGCAACATTTGTGGTGAAAATGCCAAGTTACCCAACTCATATAGATGACCTACTTGACTTTGCCATGATCCCTGAATAAAGTATTCGGCGGGATGCGGCTATTTCCGGTGGTTGCTGGTCTTTCCGTTAGCTGTCATTTTGCGTGTCCGGCAAAACGGCAATTCAAAAAAAATACATGGGCAAGGAGAAACGAATGAAACTCGCCAGCAAAGTGAATCAATCCCTGGGTAAGCGACACCTGCTACTGCCGGCCCTGTCAACGATTGCAGTGCTCGTCAGCGGTGTAGTCCATGCACAGCAGGCGCCGGTATCTGCGGCCAAAGCGGAACCCTCCGACAAACTGGAATCCATCACCGTCACGGCCACCAAACGCAACGAGCCGCTACAAACAGTACCGATTGCCATCACCGTTCTGGGCGGCGAACAACTCGAGCAAAGCAATCTCAATACCTTGGGCGCGATCACCACCCAAACGCCGACGGTTAATTTCCGCACCGGCGCGTCAAACAAGGACACGTCGCTGTTTATCCGCGGTGTCGGCACCATTACCACATCTCCCGGCGTAGAGCCCACTGTCTCGACCGTTATCGATGGCGTGGTCACTGCCCGTCCGGGCCAGGCGACGCTTGATCTGGTGGACATCGACCGCGTTGAAGTGTTGCGCGGACCGCAGGGGACGTTGTTCGGCAAGAATGCATCGGCGGGGGTCATCAATATCATCAGCAAGGCACCCACCAGCGATACCCAGCGCTATGTCGATCTGGCTTATTTTCAGGGCAATGAGAAGCGCCTGCGGCTGGGTGTTTCGGGCGAGCTACAGCCTGATACGCTGCGGGGTTCAGTGTCGTTGCTTCACGGCGATTACGATGGCAACGTGACCAATGTTTTTAACGGCAGCAAAGTCAACGGGTATAAACGCGATGGCGGACGCGGCAGGCTCGAATTCACACCCAACAAGGACCTTAAAATCACCGTCATCGCCGACTACATGAAATCCCGCGACAATGGCCCGCAGGGTGTCGTCGTTGGCACCACATTGACGTCCTATCCGCTCGGCGTCGTTACCGCGAACCCGCTGTTTGCCGCCGCGATTTTCCCCGTTATCCCTTCGGCCGACAACCGCAGCATCAATAGCGAGATTGAAACGCGGGTTGCTGACACCAACTCCGGCTTGTCGGCACAGATCGACTGGACGGCTGGTTCATATACCTGGACTTCCATCACTGCGTACCGCAAATGGAAGAACAACCAGTTTCAGGACCAGGATCGGCTGTCAACGGTGTATCGGCAGTTTGTTCAGCAGGCGGACATCGGCAATCTCGATTTCAATCAGGCCACCCAGGAACTTCGCATCGCGTCGCCCAAAGGCCAGTTTTTTGATTACGTTGCCGGTGTTTTTTATATGAATGCCAAAAATGATGAGCGCTATCAACGCGACGTAACCCGCTGCGCGGCGAGTACCGCAGCAGCATTGCCGTCCGGGCTGGTGCCGTGTACTGCAGCGACAACGACTTTCGACACCGGGATCGCCAACTACGGTATCCGCAGCAAGAGCGCTTCGCTGTTCGGTGAAAGCACTTTCAATTTCACCAGCGAACTGCGCGGCATTGCCGGATTGCGCTACACCACCGACGATCTTTCCTATTACCATGCGCGCACCTCAACGCAGGCTGCCGCCATCGCCGGGGTGCAACCGGCCACATCGAGCAATGGATCAACCAAGGAAAACGGCGTTTCAGGACGGATTGGCCCGCAATTTGAATTGACCAAAGATACGATGGTGTATGCGACCGGTTCGCGTGGCTACAAGGGACCCGCGTTTAATGTGTTTTTCAACATGATCCCGTTCAGTGGCACGGTCGCTCGCGATTCGATCCCGCTGAAACCCGAGACGTCAAACACCTACGAGCTTGGCTTGAAGACCACCTTACTTGATAGCCGTTTCCGGTTTAATGTCGCCGTGTTCGACAGCAAGTACAAAAATTACCAAGCCAATATTCAGGATCTGGTGGTCGGCACCGTCATTACCCGCCTGATCAATGCCGGCGACGTATCGAGCAAGGGGGTTGAAGTGGATTTCGCGGCGAAATTGTCCAGGGAATTCACGGTGTCAGGGGCCGCAGCACGCATCAAGGCGCGCATCGATAAATTCAACTGCCCGGTGGGTGCGTCGGCGAGCTGTAACGTCGACGGCAAGCCATTGCCTTTTTCGCCAGACTCGCGTGTCAATCTGCGGGCCAACTACAAAACACCGATCGGCAATGGCCTGACCCTCGACATCGGTGGCGACTACAACTGGCAAAGCAAGGTGCTGTTTGACATCACGCAAGCACCCGATACCTATCAGAGTGCTTATGGGATATTCAATGCAACCGTCGCCGTTTCCAATGCGGCAAAAGGCTGGCGGGTCGCCATTCTGGGCAAAAATCTTGCCAACAAATCCTACGCGGCAGCATTGGCAACGGGCGGTGCATTCGTCGTGCGGGCAGTCCCGCGTGACGACCGGCGCTACTTTGGCATAAACGCACGTCTCGATTTTTAGCCAACTGCCGATGACGGGGTTCGCTATTGCAGATTCCCGTCAAACTGACTGTTGCCTGCAAGGCGGGGATAAAATCTTTGTTTCCGCCGGTTTGATCCGATAGGCCATTTGTGTCTACCCACCCACCCCGCCGCTCATTGGAATCTCTGCGCAGTCAGCGCTGGCTGGCGAAGGACGACATGCGTTCATTTGCGCATCGGCAGCGATTGCAGCAACGCGGCTTGAGGCGTGAGGAATTCCTCAACCGACCCGTGATCGCGATCATCAATACCTGGTCCGATCTATCCCCCTGTCATGCGCATTTGCGCGAGCGCGCCACCTCGATTCGTCAGGGTGTTTTGCTGGCAGGGGGCTTTCCCGTCGAGTTGCCGGCGCTATCGCTGGGCGAAGTGATGGTCAAGCCCACTACCATGCTGTACCGAAATTTCCTCGCTATGGAAACCGAGGAATTGCTGCGGTCGCACCCGGTCGACGGTGCGGTATTGCTGGGCGGTTGCGACAAAACCACGCCAGGATTGCTGATGGGCGCCATCAGCATGGATATCCCCGTTATCTTTTGTCCGGCCGGCCCGATGTTGAATGATCGCCATAAAGGTCACAGCGTGGGTGCCGGGACCCATACCAAAAAATTCTGGGACGAGTACATCGCAGGCAACATCAAGCAACCGGAATGGATCAAGCTCGAAGCCAAAATGACACGCTCGCCTGGCACCTGCAACACGATGGGCACCGCCAGCACCATGACCTCCATCGTGGAGGCGATGGGATTTTCGCTGCCGGGCGCCAGCAGTATCCCGGCCATGGATGCAAACCATGTGCGAATGGCATCGGAATGTGGCGGACGCATTGTGGAAATGGTGTGGGAAGACCTGCTGCCTTCGCGTTTTTTTACCAAAGACTCGCTGACCAATGGCATCGCTGCCTACATGGCGCTAGGTGGCTCGACAAACGCCGCCATTCACCTTATCGCGATTGCCGGGCGGGCCGGCCTAAGCCTTACGCTGCACGAAATGGACGCCGCCGCCCGCCAGATTCCGGTAATCGCAAACCTGTTTCCCTCCGGCGACAAGCTGATGGAGGATTTTTATTACGCAGGGGGGATGCCGGCGTTGTTGCAGGAAATCCGTTCCTATCTGAAGCTCGACGCGTTGACCGTTACGGGAAAAACCCTCGGCGAAAATATTGCCGGTGCAGAAAGCCTCGACCCGGACGTGATTCGCAGTCTTCATCATGCGGTAGCACCGGGCGCGGCGCTGGCGGTATTGCGTGGAAATATTTGCCCCGATGGTGCTGTCATCAAGCCCTCGGCGGCGAACCCGAAATTCTTCAAGCATCGCGGCAAGGCACTGGTATTTGAATCCAACGCGCAGATGCTGGCCGAAATCCATCAGCCTGGTCTCGATGTCGATGAAAATACCGTGCTGGTGCTGAAACACGGCGGCCCGGTCGGCGCGCCCGGCATGCCGGAATGGGGCAATCTACCGATTCCCAAAAAACTATTGCAACAGGGCGTGCGCGACATGCTGCGCATCTCCGACGCGCGCATGAGCGGTACGCACTTCGGCAGTTGCGTGGTGCACGCGGCACCTGAAGCGGCAGTCGGCGGGCCACTGGCGCTGGTGCAGACAGGGGACATGATCGCACTCGACATTGAGGCTCGCACCCTCAACCTGGAGATTTCCGACGACGAATTTGCCCGTCGCCGCGCTGCATGGAACCCGCCGGCACGTGTTTACGAACGTGGCTTTACCCGCCTCTACATCGAGCACGCAACACAGGCGCATCAGGGTTGCGACTTTGACTTCCTTATGGGCAACGCCGCCACGCCCGAACCGCCCATTTACTGAGAACAACATGGACCCCTTCAATAATCCGTTTCGCGCCCTGCTTGCAGCGCCTGGCATCCCGCTCGGCACCTGGCTCATGTCGGGCGCCGCCTCCACCGCCGAGGCGATGGGCTGTATCGGTTTCGACTGGCTGGTGGTGGATATGGAACACGTGCCGATTGACTACAAGGACACGGTCCAGATCCTGCAGGCGATTGCAGGCACCAAAGCCACAGCGGTGATTCGTCTGGCCTGGAACGATATTGTGCTGGTCAAGCGTGCCCTCGATATCGGCGCGCAGACGCTGATGTTTCCGTTTGTGCAGAATGCGCAGGACGCCGAGCGCGCCGTTGCTTCGACCCGCTATCCGCAGCCCGCCGATTTGGTCCCCGGCACGCGCGGGTTTGCCGCGATGCATCGCGCCAGCCGCTACGCCACCGCGACTGACTATGGCAAGCGCGCCAATGAAGGCATTTTTCGCATGATCCAGCTGGAAACGCCCTCCGCCATCGAACGGCTGGAAGAGATCGCGGCAGTCGATGGCGTGGATGCGCTATTCATGGGGCCGGGCGACTTGTCTTCTGCGATGGGGCAGATCGGCAATATCGCCCATCCTGCGGTGCAGTCGGCGTTAAAGGACGCGGCGGCAAGGGCCAATAAAATTGGTAAACCGATCGGTATTGTCGGCCCGACGCCGGAAATGGTGCAGCAGTTTATCGGCTACGGTTATAACTACGTCGCGGTAGCATCCGACATGGGCATGATGATGCGTCAGGCCAGCGCGTTCTTCGCGGCGATGAAACCGGCGCTGGCCGGTTCCGTCCAGCCACCACTGAATACGGGCGTTTATTGAAAACGGAAGACGCGCACATGTCCGGTGTCACGCTCGAGAAAGTAGTCAAGGTTTACGACAACGGCATCCGGGTAATACACGGCATTGACCTGACAATTCATCGTGGCGAGTTCGTGGTCTTTGTTGGTCCTTCCGGCTGCGGCAAATCCACCCTGATGCGCATGGTCGCGGGTCTTGAATCGATCAGCAGCGGTACGATTTCCATCGAAGGCCGTGTGGTTAACGATCTTCCGCCGCGCGAACGCGACATCGCCATGGTGTTTCAGGACTATGCACTTTATCCACACAAAAACGTATTCGACAATCTGGCTTTCGGCCTGAAGCTGCGCAAATTTCCGGCGGCCGATATCGAACGCCGGGTAAAAGAGGCTGCAGCGATTCTCAAGATTGACCACTTGCTGGAACGTAAGCCCCGCACCCTCTCTGGTGGCCAGCGGCAACGCGTCGCCATGGGTCGAGCGATTGTGCGCCAGCCAAAATTATTTTTGTTCGATGAACCGTTGTCGAATCTCGACGCACTGTTGCGCTCCGAGATGCGCACCGAAATCAAGAAGCTGCATCAACGCATCGGCGCCACCACGATTTACGTGACCCACGATCAGGTCGAAGCGATGACGCTGGCTCAACGCATCGTGGTGTTGTCGGGCGGCAATATCGTGCAGGTGGGCACACCGGACGAAATTTACAACCGGCCGGTATCAACGTTCGTCGCGGGATTCACCGGCTCGCCGCCGATGAATTTTCTCACCGCCACCATTGCGATCGAGGCAGGCAGGGTGTACGTGGCTGTTGGCAACAGCGGGCAGCGATTGCCGATTCCGGCACAGCAGGATTACTACGGCACGCTTGCCAATCGCGCGGTGACGTTTGGCATTCGCCCGGAAGATATCGGCGTGGAACGAACCGGCGGGAATGAAGTGCGACTCAATGCGCGGGTGGTGGTGGTCGAGCCGCTGGGTGCAGAGACCCTCGTGACGCTGGCCTGCGAGGGTGGCGAACTGATTGGCCGCCTGCCGCCAAATTTGCTGTTCAAGCCCGATCAGGCGACGGACATTTGGCTCAACATGGACAAGTTTCATTTGTTCGACGCGGTGAGCGGCAGCGTGCTGCGGCCCGCTTAGACCGGCGCCGATAAAGCCATGCGACACGTCATCCTGATTTGGTTGTTGATCGCGGGATTTTTTATGCCCGCCCGCGCGCAAACGTCTCCGCCGATTCATCTGAGAGCCTATGTCGGTGGCCAGCAGCGCCCGGACATCATGCGCGACCTGTTCGCGCAGTACATGGTCGCTAACCCCGGGGTAAAGGTCTCGCTGGAGGTCGGCGGCGCAACCTCGGAGCTGCACCAGAAATATCTCAACATGGTGCTGTCGGCGAAAGACGCCACGCTTGATATATTTCTGATTGACATCATTCGTCCCGCGCAGTTCGCCGCCGCCGGCTGGGCTGAGCCGCTCGATGCCTATTTGGGTAACGAGCGCGAAGCCTTCCTGTCGCGCTATTTGCCGGCTTACCGCGAAGCCAACACGGTCAATAACCAGCTGATCGCCTTACCGGC
>JAYVKG010000142.1:0-3130 GCA_043768625.1 Betaproteobacteria bacterium | reverse complement strand
GGGATTTGTCCCCACACGCCCATGCCGCCTTTGCGGACTTTCTCGGAAAGCTTTTTCACCGCGTCCTTGTCGCCCTTATATTTCGCGGCAACGTCCTTGTACGCGGGTCCAACTAGCTGCTTGTCGTCCAGATGGCAGGCCGTACAGCCATATTTTTTATGCAGCTCATCGACGGCAAGCGCATTGCCCATGGTGACAAGGGCGCCGGTGGCAAGGGCTAAGGCGGGAATAAAGCGTTTCATGTGTTCTCCTGGAAATTGGTACGAACCTTGAATGCATCAGGTCAAAACTATAGCCATTTTAAGGGCATCTTGCAATTTGGCGATGCCAGTCATCGGCGCAAGACAGGTAACGCCCTGGCAAACATAGGCGTTGACCTGTTCGCTCGGAGGCCTTGCCAGAGCCGGCGGGAGGGAGTTGCTGTGATTGACAATGGCCACCACCATGGTACTCGGCAAATAGGTGTTCGCGAGTGCAATCTGGTAGGCAGGCAGTTGTTTGGCCGGCCCGGCCAACAATACCAGCCTGGCCGGTAGCAGGCATTCCTCCAGCGCCATCAATAAACTGCCGAATCCGGCTGGATGGTCCTCAATTGAATCATAAAAGCAGTGAATCGCCCGTTCCGCTGCTTCGGCGTAGCGAAGATCGCTGGTGAGATGGGACAGTCGCTGCAGTGCCCATGCTGCAATGCCATTACCCGAAGGCGTCGCATTGTCATGCCCCGGTTTTGGGCGCTGGATCAATTGCTCGTGGTCGTGGCTGGTGAAAAAGAAACCGCCGCGGGACTTATCCTCAAACTGCTCCAGCAATACGTCCGCCAGCTGGCGCGCGAACGTCAGGTCTTCCGTATGGAAATCGGCCTGCATCAATTCGAGCAGTGCTTTCAGCAAAAAAGCATAGTCATCGAGATACGCATTCAGGTGCGTCTTGCCGTCTTTGTGCGTGGCAAACAGCCTTTGTGTGGCGCAATTCCACATGGTATGGCGCACAAATGCGAGTGCACGTCGGGCGGATGCCAGCCAATCGGCGCGATCAAATACCCGTCCGGCGTGCGCCATGCCTTCGATCATCAGGGCGTTCCAGCTGGTCAGGATTTTGTCATCCCGGCCGGGCCGGACGCGGGTCCCGCGTCCGGCGAATAGCTTGGATTGTGCGGAATGTAACAGCGCTTCGCAAGACTCCTGCCCCAAGTCCATTGTGTTCGCCATTGCGGCGAGCGGTGTGGCGATAGTCAAATTCCAAAAATGCGTTTCAAAATTAGCCGGCTGATCGAGGCCATAGTGACATGCCACGACAGCATATTCCTCAGCGGTTAGCAAAAGTTCGACTTGATGCCGCGTCCAGACGTAAAACTTGCCCTCGTGACCTTCCGAGTCGGCATCCAGCGTTGAGAAATAGCCTGCCGCTGTTGCGTCGCCCGCAGCTTGCATTTCCCTGATGACCCATGCCGCGGTCTGGGCGGCGGCGCGTTTGAACAAGGCCTTCTGCTCGGCGTCGTCGCTTACCAGCCAGGCATCGGCGAGCAATCGCAGCAGTGGGCCGTTGTCGTACAGCATTTTTTCGAAGTGCGGAATCGCCCAGTCGGCGTCAACCGAATAACGCGCGAACCCCCCTCCCAACTGATCAAAAATACCTCCCTTGCACATTCGCTCCAGTGTGAAGCAGGCCATGTGCCGTGCCGCAGTTCGCATTTCCGTGTTGCCACCTTCTGCAAAACGGCGCAGGCAAAAATCGATCATTTCCGGGTGCGGAAATTTGGGTGCCGCGCCAAAACCACCGCGCTTTTGGTCAAAAGAATGAACCATCTGCTGATATCCGGCTTCGATCGGTTCGCGGGTAAATTCTGCGGCTGCCTTGGCGGCATGATCATCGGTGCGCGACGTTGCGCCATTGAGCGCGGCGACTAGCTGTTTATTTTGCTCGCCGATTTCGGCCTGATGATCCCGAAAGTATTGCGAGACGCGTCCCAACAAATCACCGAAGCCCGGTAATCCATAACGCGCCGTTTTCGGGAAATAGGTACCACCAAAAAACGGTTTGGTCTCGGGTGTGAGGAACATTGTGAGTGGCCAGCCACCCGGGCGCTGTGTCAGCATGGCGTGCGCGGTCTGGTAAATCTGGTCAATATCCGGCCGTTCTTCGCGGTCGACTTTGATGTTGATGAACAACTCGTTCATGATGGCAGCGACACCTTCATCTTCAAACGACTCGTGCGCCATCACGTGGCACCAGTGACATGCGGAATAACCCACTGACAGCAAGATAGGCTTACCCGACGTCTTCGACATTTGCAGTGCCGCAGGGCCCCACTCTTGCCAATGAACCGGATTGTCCGCATGCTGTTGCAGGTAAGGCGAGGTACTTTGTGCTAATTTGTTGGTCATGTTGTTTCGCTTCCGGAGTCCGCCATGGCGCTTGCTATAATTTTTGTGATCATTTTCTTGCTCAAAATTCTTGATATCCCCCCAGTGGGCAATTGGAGCTGGTTCTGGGTGATGATGCCATTCGCATTGCTTATGCTTTGGTGGAATGTAATTACACCGATGATCGGCTGGGACAAAAAAATGGCCGAGAAAAAAATGGCAGCTGACCTGAAAGAGGCGGAAGAAACCAAGAAAAAAAACCGCGGTTTTTAGCGCAGGGTTCAGCGCCTGGTGCTGAGTGCCAGCTCAATCGCCAGACCGATTGCCTGCAGGCGGATGTCACCCATCGCCGCTCCCACCACCATTAATCCGACCGGCGCATCGCCATGTCGGTGACAGGGCAACGACCAGCACGGCCTGTCGAGCACGTTGAATGGCGCGCAATTACGCAGCAGCAAACCATTCGTTCGCAAAAAAAATTCATCCGATGATTCCATTTCGGCAATCGTCGGTGCCACGATCGGCACGGTCGGCGCTAGCAGGGCATCGAATCGGGCGGTGGTGAGGTTGGCCGATGTGATCAGTGACCGCCGCAATTGCAGCAAATCCACATAGTCGGCAGCAAGCATACTGGCACCCTGCATCAAACGTTTGGCAACACGCGGATCGAACGCATCAAAATGCGTTGCCAACCGCTCCCGGTGCAGCGCATACGCTTCCACGGCAGAAAAATTGGCTTTTATGCTGCCATCGCGTTCGCGTTGCAA
>JAYVKG010000141.1:0-2655 GCA_043768625.1 Betaproteobacteria bacterium | reverse complement strand
TTCAGCAGATGGGTAAACAGGCGGCGCACAAAACTATCGGTAAATTCCTGGCGGTGACGCTGGATGTGAAACTGCAGGGTGCGGCCCCGCACGTACTGCATCACCATATACACTGTTTCATTGGCGCGGAAAAAATTTTCGACGCGTACGATGTTCGGGTGGGAGATGGTGGCCAGCGAGCGGCCTTCTTCAAAAAAACATTTCAGTCCGTGGCGAAACACCGCCAGGTTTTCGTCGGAATTGATTTTCACTTCAGCACCGTCGACGCGGATCACCAGTGCGGCAGGCAGATATTCCTTGATCGCCACCGGCGAACCGCTCTCATCGCGCCCCAGATAGACGATCGAAAACCCGCCCGATGAAAGCAGCTTTTCAATGGTGTAATTATTGAGCTTGTAGCCGTCGGGCAACGGTTCGTTGGATTGCGTAGCCATGTTTGGAGTCGCGTCCCTGCGCTGCGGCAGGACGCGCTAAATGCCTAAGTTATAATTATGCAGTCTGGTACCAGGTAAGTAAAAGTGCGCGATGAAGGTAGCCGTCAAGCGATCGCGCCGGTTGCAACCATTATCCCTTTCTTTTAGCGCATTTATTTTGCTGTTTCCTGTCACTTCAACATTGCCCCCACCATGAGCACCATTACCAGCATGACCGGATTTGCCGCTGTTAGCTGTGAAGTGCCCGGCGGGCGGTTCGCGCTGGAACTGAAAACAGTAAACCATCGCTATCTCGAGTTTCAGACCCGCATGCCCGAGGATCTTCGTTCGCTGGAGCAGCCGATGCGCGAGCTGCTGGCCGCCAGGCTGACGCGCGGAAAAGTCGATTGCCGGGTTACCTTCACGCCCATTGCCACCCGCGATTCCCTGGCCCCCAATGCGGAGGCGCTTACGGCGCTGGTCGAAACGCAAAAGCAGATACTCAATCGGTTCGATGCGGGCCGTCTTTCCGTATGGGAAATCATGCATGCGCCGGGGGTATTGTCCCCCGAGGCGATGGGTACCGATGCTGCCAAGGAGACACTGCTCAGTCTCTTTAAAACCGCCATCGCCGAGCTCAATGCCACCCGCCAGCGTGAAGGCGAAAAACTGGCGGCCATGATCAACGAACGCCTGGACGGCATTGAATCGCTGGTCAGGCAAGTCACGCCACTGATTCCCCACATGGTTGCCGCGTACCAGGAAAAATTGGCGCAGAAGCTTACCGAGGCGATGGCCGGTAGTGCCAGTGATGAAAGACTGAAACAGGAAGTGGTCTTGTTCGCCTCGCGCATCGACGTGAGTGAGGAATTGAATCGCCTGACCGCGCATATTTCCGAAGTGCGTCGGGTGGTGAAAGCCGGTGGCGCGGTGGGCAAACGGCTCGATTTCCTGATGCAGGAATTAAATCGCGAAGCCAATACGCTCGGCTCCAAATCGGTTTCGGCTGAAAGTACCAAAGTGGCGGTCGAGTTGAAAGTATTGATCGAACAAATGCGCGAACAGATCCAGAATATTGAATAGTTTGCCGACACGGGCGCAATGGCAATGAATTTTCCTGTCTCCGGCTGCCTTTACGCCATTGTTGCGCCATCGGGCGCCGGTAAATCGAGCCTGGTCAATGCCCTGCTCGAGAGAGAGCCCGATATCGGACTGTCGATTTCCTACACCACGCGACCGCCGCGCCAAGGTGAACAATCGGGCCGTGAATATTTCTTCGTTGCACGCGAAGAATTTGCCGCCATGGTCAAGCGCGGCGAGTTTCTGGAGCACGCCGAGGTGTACGGCAATTTTTACGGTACCTCACGCCTCTGGATTGAAAAAACCCGCGCGGCGGGCTCCGATGTATTGCTCGAAATCGACTGGCAAGGTGCCCGCGCGGTCAAGAAACTGTTCCGCGACATGATTTATATCTACATTCTGCCGCCCTCGATTGAGGTGTTGGGGGAACGCCTGGTCAAGCGCGGCAAGGATTCCAGCGAGGTGATTGAGCGCCGGCTGGCGGCGGCCCGCGAGGACTTAAAACACGTTCACGAAGCGGACTATGTTATTATTAATGAAGACTTTAGCGTTGCTTTAAGCGATTTACAGTCGGTCGTTCGGGCGCTTCGGGTGACGGCGGCCCGACAATTGCGGTTGCACGCACAGCTCATTTCTTAAGAAGTTGGGGTAATGACGTTTTGCACGCTTGGTCGCCAGGCGTCAAAGCAGGCGTTGCCTTTTTTGTATACGTTGACGCGTCATTGCACAATGCACGGCGTTCAGCATTGATCAGCACGGTCTGGAGTAAGAAAATGGCACGTATCACCGTTGACGACTGCATCAAATTGATTCCCAACCGCTTCGAACTAACGCTCGCGGCAACCGCCCGCGCGCGCCAACTCGCGTTGGGCTCAGCGCCTTACGTGGAGGCGGGAAGAGACAAGCCCTGCGTCATCGCGTTGCGCGAAATCGCCACCGGTCGCGTCGGTGCCGAGATCCTCAATCCGCCGCTGCCGATTTCCGCGCCGCAGCCCGAAATGTAGCGCGGGGCTCTGCGAGCCGGATGAGACTTTATGACCAATCTCTCCCCCTCCCAGAGTCAGGCTGCGCCTACCCAGGCGCAGGCATCTGCAACCGGCAATGCATCGTTTGGCGCGCTTACGGATGCGGTCGCCGGCAACGAGGTGGCTGTTGATACCAA
>JAYVKG010000140.1:0-7129 GCA_043768625.1 Betaproteobacteria bacterium | reverse complement strand
GCGCTTTGCCCCACTGCCGATATCAACCATACAAATAGCGTGCGCGCCGCCCAAAACGCGTACGATTACTTTTAACAAGCTGCATCGCACAGTTTGGAGAATGGACCGGGATCAATCTTAAAACCTACAGGAGGAAATATGTTGAAGTTGAAATCGCCAATGGCCTCGTTCCAAGCTAATGCGGTCCTGCTAATTGCTTTGAATGTTGCTGCAACCGACCTGTTTGCGCAGCAGCCAGCGCCCGTTGCCGTTCCTGTTACTGCGGTCCCCGTCGCTGCGCCAGCGACCGCAGCCCCCGCCGCGATTCTACCCACCTGGGCGCAGGGGCGCACAGCCGAACAAGAGGCGGCAAATTTAAGCCCGCATCCACCCGGCCTGTCCGCATTGCCTGCCGCCGCAATTCCGCTCGACAAAATCAAGCTGCCGCCGGGATTTGAGATCAGCCTGTACGCCAGCGGCATTCCGAATGCGCGTTCAATGGTGTTTGGCAAAAATGGCACGCTGTTTGTCGGCACGCGTTTTGTCGGCAATGTGTACGCCGTGGTCGAGAAGGACGGCAAGCGCGAAACCAGGATTATCGCCAAAGGGTTGCATCGTCCGAATGGGGTGGCGTTCAAGAACGGCTCGCTCTACGTCGCCGAGCTTTCGCGCATCATTCGCTATGACAATATCGAGGCCAATCTTGATAACCCGCCGAAGCCGGTTGTGGTATTCGATGCGCTTCCAAAAGACGAGCCGCACGGCTGGAAATTTATGACGCTGGGGCCTGATGGCTGGCTCTACTTCCAGATTGGCTCGCCGGGCAATATCCTGATTCCGCCGCTGACACATGCGCAAATCGTTCGTGTCGATCCCGAAACAGCGGTGCTTGAAACCGTTGTCGCCGGCGTGCGTAACAGCGTCGGCATGGATTTCCATCCGGTTACCAAGCAGCTGTGGTTTACCAACAATGGCCGCGACTGGGTAAACGACGAACTGCCCAATGACACGTTGCATCACGTATCACGCAAAGGCATGAATTTCGGTTTTCCGTTTTGTCATCAAGGGGATCTGCTCGACATCGACTTTGGCAAGGGCCGTTCTTGCAAGGAGTTTGACGCACCAGACCTGAAACTGGGCCCGCATGTGGCCGCTCTTGGTATGCGTTTTTACACCGGCGCGCAGTTCCCGGTAGCGTACCAGAATAATATTTTTATCGCCGAGCACGGCTCATGGAACCGCGTTAAGAAATCCGGCTATAACATCAGCCGCGTGGTGCTCGATGCCAAGGGCAAGATTGTTAAATACGAGCCTTTTGCGATTGGTTTCCTGCAGGGAGATTCCTTCTGGGGCCGCCCGGCCGATGTGCAGGTGGCCAAAGATGGATCGTTGCTCGTCTCCGATGACGTGGCCGGCGCGATCTATCGCATTAGCTACAAGAAAACGTAAACGCGTAAGTTTGTCATCCCCGCGGTCTGTATTTGCATGGCCGGGAATTTTGATTTTGGAGTATTAATGAAATTTTTTCGCCTTGCGCGCTGGATGCTCGCGATGCTGCCGATTTACGTTATCAATGTCTGCGCCGCGCCCGATGCTGCAAGCGGGGAAACCAAGGTTGCGAGCTGTATTGCTTGCCATGGGTCACTGGGCAATTCAAGCAGCGCCAAGTATCCCTCACTGGCGGCACAGACTCCGCTTTATATTTATTACCAGTTGCTGCAATTTCGCGAGGGTCGACGGGTGAATGAGCAGATGAGTCCCTTCGCCGCCAAACTTACCGACGCCGACATGCAAGACATCGCCGCGTATTTTTCGGCGCAAAAATCATCTGGCCCTTTAATCACGATTGACGACGTAAAGGTTGATGTCGGCAAGTCGATAGCGGCACGCAACCACTGCGGGTCATGCCACCTGCCAAATTACGTCGGGCAAAACCACATTCCTCGCCTGGCAGGGTTACAACGCGACTATCTCGCGATGCAGTTGCGTGGCTTTAAAAATGGCGCACGCCCCGATATCGACGGCACCATGGCCAGCGCCGCCCAACCGCTATCGGAGACAGATATCGCGGATATCGCCACCTATCTGGCAAGTTTGAAATAACGCGATGGTTCGACATCGGTGTTTGAAAAGTTGCGCGCTGGCGCTTTGTGCCGGGATCCCGGTGGCTGCGCGAGCCCTAGTCGCGGACGAGCAAAATATTCCGCAGCTGGTCATTAGCGCCACCCGCGTTGCGCAGGACGGCTTTCGCCAGCCAACGGCGATTGATCGCATTGATGCAGCCGTGATTTCAGAAGCGAGGCTGCAGGTCAATCTCTCCGAAGTGCTCAATCGTGTGCCGGGCATTGTGGTGCAGAACCGGCAAAATTACGCACAAGATTTGCAATTGTCCTCCCGTGGCTTTGGCGCACGTTCTACTTTTGGTGTGCGCGGCGTGCGCTTGATCGCCGATGGGATTCCAGCCACCATGCCCGATGGACAGGGGCAGGCTGCCACTTTTAGTTTGGCGTCGGCTGAACGCATTGAGGTACTGCGCGGCCCGTTTGCGAGCCTGTACGGCAATTCATCCGGTGGCGTCGTGCAAATTTTTACCGCCGATGGGCCGGCAGTACCGACCATCAACAGCTCTTTTTACGCAGGAAGCTACGGTACGCGTAAGTATGCCACCCAGTTCGGTGGGCAGGCAGACGTGTTGAATTACCTGGTCGATATTTCGCGTTTTAGTACTGGTGGTTATCGTACGCACAGCGCGGCCACGCGGGATCAGCTTAATGCTAAATTCAGTGCGCCATTTTATGCAGGTAAGCTCACTATCGTGGCGAATGCTCTTAGTCAGCCGGATACGCAGGATCCATTGGGGCTTACACGCGCGCAGGCGCAGGCTGATCCACGCCAGGTAGACAGTGCTGCGCTCCAGTTCGATACCCGCAAAAACATTCGCCAAAATCAATTGGGCGCGGTTGTCGACCTGGGCAATGCGGACAACAGCAGCGGCGCAGTACAGGCGAAAATTTACGGTGGTCAACGTACGGTTAAACAGTTTCTCGGACAGGAAGGCAACACGCCATTGAGTGCGGGCGGGGTGGTTGATCTGGATCGACACTACAATGGCGCTGGTGTGCGCTGGACGCGGCGGACGATGGTTGCTGATCGAGCACTGACGTTTTCGGTTGGCCTCGACAGTGATCAACTCATCGAGCAACGTCGCGGCTTCGTCAACAGTGCAGGCATCCAGGGTGCGCTGAAGCGCGATGAAGACGACCGTGTTGCCAATGTTGATTTCTATGTGCAGGCTGAATGGCAGCTCAACAACGTGGTACGCATCAGTGGCGGGGCGCGCCACAGCCGCGTAAAATTTGACTCCATCGACCATTACATTGTTGGCAGTAACCCTGACGATAGTGGCAAAGTCAGCTATTCGCGTGTCACGCCGGTGGTTGGCGTGCTTCTTGAGGTGATGCCGCAGTGGAATATCTATGCGAACTACGGTGAAGGCTTCGAGACGCCGACATTTGCCGAGCTCGCCTATCGACCCAGCGGTGCCACTGGTATAAATCTCAGCCTGCAACCAGCGAGCAGTCAGCACGCGGAGTTTGGTTTGAAAGCCCGGCTCGGTGGCAGTACACGTATAAATGCCGCGTTGTTCCATATCTGGACGCGCAATGAAATTGTCACCAATTCGTCAAGTGGCGGGCGCAGCGATTTCCGTAACGCATCCGACACCCAGCGCGATGGCGTAGAGTTGTCGGTCGAAAGCCGGTTGCCGGCAGGGTTTGAGGCCAACGCCGCCTACACTTGGTTGAATGCGCGTGTACAAGATGGATATAGCGCTGGCACCCCACCGGTGCTGGTCGCAGCGGGCAGACTGCTGCCTGGGGTGGCTCGGTCCGTGTTGAACGGTGAACTGATTTGGCGTCACCAGCCGTCGGGATTTCATGCGGCGATCGAATATCGCGCATCCGGTAAAGTTTATGTGAACGATGCCAACACTGATGCAGCCGCAGGTTACGGCGTTGCCAACGTTCGCGCCGGGTTTCAGCAACAGTTTGCCGGCGGTGAGCACGGAAGTTGGCGGGTAAGCGAATTCATGCGGATTGACAATATTGGTGACCACCGCTATATCGGATCGGTGATTGTGGCGGAGGCGCGACAGCGTTACTTTGAGCCAGCGGCAGGGCGCAACTTCCTGGTTGGGGTTAATGTGGCTTATTCGTTTTAGCAATCGAGCGCGCCTGTTTTTTCAACCCTGTTTGGCAATATTGATTTTGCCAATCGCTGTGTGGCCTTTTCACGGACCAGCGTCGCGGCAGCGGGCGCACATTACGTCGTGCGCAGCAGGTTTAAATGCATGTTTGCCACGGCAAACTTCCTGCGACAGGGCAAAATCTGCCTGCCAGCGCGGCGCCGTGATCGACCGAGGTACTCTTAAAAGCCCGGCAAGAGCAAGTTTATTTGGTATTAAATTGGTATTATGACTAGGTAACGCAGTCAGGATGGGGGACGGGCGATGCCATGACGTTTTTTAAAGACAGCATGAATTTCAAATTTAAGTCCGATCCGCGCGACCATTCACCGCTTTATTTGCAGCTTTCTCGCAAATTGAGTGATGCAATTGCGGGTGGCAAATACGAGGTGCATGATGCACTCCCGTCAGAGCGGCTATTGTCCGAATCGCTCGGCGTTTCGCGCGTGACCGCACGTAAAGCGATCGACCTGCTGGCTGACCAAGGCCTTATCGTCCGTCGTCAGGGCTCAGGCAATTACATCGCGCCGCGCATTGAACAGCCGCTGTCACGGCTCAGCAGTTTTTCCGAAGAGCTTTCCCGTCGCGGCTATACGCCCACCTCCCAATGGCTCGCGCGCTCGATTACCCCGGCGCTTCCCGATGAGCGTTTAAATCTCTGCCTTTCGCGCTCCTGCAAGGTCGCGCGCCTTAAACGTTTGCGGCTGGCCGACGACGTCGTGATGGCTTTTGAGATGAGCGTATTGCCGCAAACGATATTGCCCAGACCTGAACAAGTCGACGGCTCGCTTTATGAGTACCTCAGCCGGAAAAACCATGCGCCTGTGCGCGCGTTGCAACATTTGCGGGCGCTGAATGCGGAGCCGGAGCTTGCACGCCGACTGGGCATCGCCGTCGGCCAGGCAGTATTGTTTATCACGCGAATTGGCTACCTCGAGTCAGGTCAGGCCGTGGAGCTCACGCATTCCTACTGCCGCAATGATTACTACGACTTCGTGGCCGAAATGCGGCGGGAGCCGTTATGCAAACATTGAAGCAATACCAGCGACAATGAAGCGTTCGATAGGGTTGAGTGGTCTCAGTGGCCTCAAAGGCAACATCCTTATGCCGCAAGGTTTTGTATCGGGGGTGATCGAATTTTTCAGCAGTGGCCGCATCGCCAGTGTTACAGGTCAGGCGATTACCGCTCACGCGGTGCGCGATTCTCGCGAGCCCATCGTGCTGCCGGGATTCATCGACCAGCACGTACACGGCGGTGGCGGCCACGACATCATGGAAGGTGGCGAAGCCGCGCTTCGCATCGCGCATTTGCACGCGCAGTTTGGCACCACGTCGCTGCTTGCCACCACCATGACCGCCCCAACCGCAGATCTGGAATTCGCTTTAGCCGCACTCGCACCCGCCTGCAGCGCGCCGCGCATGGCGGGCGAAGACACCGATGGCTTGCGCGGTGCCAGGGTACTGGGGGTGCATTTGGAAGGGCCGTATATTAATGCCAGCAAACTCGGCGCGCAGCCGGATTTTGCGCGGCCCATGCAGCTCAATGAATTGACACGCCTCAATGGTATTGCACCAATTCGCCTCATTACGCTGGCCCCCGAAGTACCGGGCAACATGGAGGCGATCGAATCGCTGGTAGCGGCCGGTTACCGCGTGCAGCTCGGTCACACCGCCGGCAGTTATGAAATCGGCGTTGAGGCGATGGGTAAAGGCGCCAACGGCTTTACCCATTTATTCAATGCGATGACCGGTATTCATCATCGCAAGCCCGGTATGGTCGGTGCGGCATTGGCGCACAGCCAATACGCAGAAATCATTCCCGATTTGCTACATGTCCATCCGGGAGCGATGAAAGTAGCGTTGCGTGCGATCCCGCGCTTATTTTGTGTTACCGATTCCACCGCTGCAGCAGGTATGCCCGACGGTGAGTACCGCCTGGGTCGCCACACGGTGACGAAATGCTTGGGCGGTGTGCGACTGGCCGATGGCACGCTGGCGGGCTCGACATTGACGATGGATCAGGCGCTGCGCAATTTGGTTAACGAGCTGCATCTTGATCTTGCTGACGCATCGCGACGGGTATCGACTTACGCGGCCGACTTTTTAGGCATTACCGATCGTGGCCGGCTGGTGACCAACGCGTGGGCGGATGTCGTCGTGCTGGATCGGGATCTGAAACTGATGGATGTATTTGTTGAAGGCATCTCGCTCGACGATGGCACATAGATCGCAAATGATCATTGAGGCTCGCGAGGCACCGGCGGCGATTGCGGCGTTGATGACCAGCGATGACGCCGCCTATCGCGAATTCGGTCGGCATCTGCGTGTGGCAAATCCGACCGCCGTGCTGACGATTGCACGTGGCAGCTCGGACCATGCTGCGCATTTCATGGCCTATCTCATCATGGCAAAAATGGGGCGCCTGGTGACATCCTTGCCGATGTCATTAATTACCCTCTACCAGTCACAGATACAATGCAACGGGCTGTTGGCGGTTGCCTTTTCGCAGTCGGGTCAAAGTCCGGATCTGATTGCGCCGATGCGTTTTTTCTCGCACGGCGGGGCGATAACGGCCGCATTCATCAACGATAAAAAATCGCCACTGGCCGAAGCGGTGCAGTCGGTGTTTCCGTTGCACGTAGGCACGGAGACGAGCGTGGCTGCCACCAAGAGTTTTATCGCGCAAATGGCTGCCGGTGCGCGCGTGACGGGCGCTTGGGCCGACGATGCGGCGCTGCTTGATGCGTTGGCGCGTTTGCCGGAAGCACTGTTATCTGCGCTCGACTGCGATTGGTCGGAGGCGTTGGAGGCGCTGAAAGACGTGGATGGTTTATTCGTCATTGGTCGCGGCACGGGGCTGCCGGTAGCAATGGAAGTTGCACTCAAATTCAAGGAAACATGCGCGAT
>JAYVKG010000139.1:0-1783 GCA_043768625.1 Betaproteobacteria bacterium | reverse complement strand
GTTACCGTCTGAATATTGACAAACGAACGACCGTCCTTCACCCAGAATCCCGAGCGAAACTCCTGCGCGACTACGCTGCTGGCTGCCGCCAGCCGCATGCGCTTGGCAGCGTCCTCGGCGGCAGGCGCGACAAACTCGCCAAACAGAAAAGTTAGTGCCGAGAATCCCAAGCCGATTACGGTGGCAAAACCTGCCAGCTTGGTTAAAGACAACCCTGACGCACGCATCACCGTCAATTCCGATTGCATGGATAGCCGGGTAACCGCGAACAACGTTCCCATCAACGCAGCGACGGGAAAAATGACGACAACATGTGATGGCTGTTTCAGGGTAACGTACACCAGCACAGTGCCCAGCGCGTAGCCACCTTTGCCAAGATTATCGAGCTCGTTGATCAGGTCGAACAGGGCGAATAAGGCCAGCAGCGCGATCAGCAATAGCAGGGTCGCGTTAAATACTTCGCGTGTCAGGTAGCGGAAGAATAGGGTCAACGGAAAATATTGTGTAGTGATTGGCGCGGCAACGCAATCTGTATTATCCCAGCATCTTGCGCAAGCGTCCGGTCAGCACCGCTCGCTGTGCTGATCCCGGCGCGGCAGGGTGCCAGCATCTTGCGCTAATCGTCCAGTGTCCCGGCCCCTTCTAATTTGGGTATGAAACAAGTGCCTTGATACCCATGGCATTGACCATCGAAATATTCATGAAATCTTTGGCCCGACGAAATGAGGAAAAGAGTTGATCTGGCGTGATGCTGCGCACCGCATTGGTGGTATGCGCTTGCGCAGCAAATGCCGTTAGAGCAACGCTGCCAATTCTGGCAATCAGTTTCAGGCCATGCAACTGTTCGAGAAAATCTTTGGGCGCGCCGACCTCCTGCACGCCAATTGGCGTTTTGTCAAAAATGTCACCGCCGCTCATATTTTCCTTGCAGAGAAAAATTAACCCGCCCGATATACACCGTTTGTGCTTTTTATATTACAGTACAACGCCATTTGTTTCAGCCTTATTACTTCTTGCTGCATACATTTCGCCCGCCGTCGCCCCAGAAAAAAGCCCGCTGGCGCGGGCTTTTTTTATTCAACAAAAATACCTACCCCTCGTCGTGATCGATGGTTCGATCTTTCGTTTCGTGGAGGAACAATGTACCGATAATAACCGTCATCAATGCGACGATGATGGGATACCACAATCCATAATAAATGTCGCCGGACGCCGCCACCATCGCGGTCGCCAGTAACGGTAGCATGCCACCAAACCAGCCGTTGCCGATGTGATACGGCAACGACATGGACGTATAGCGGATCCTGGTCGGGAATAGCTCCACCAGGAACGCCGCGATTGGACCGTACACCATCGTCACATAAATCAACATCACGAACAGGATGAGCAACGTCATCCCGTAGTTGATCTGATCTTTGTTGGCAGGCCCCGGATATCCCGACTCTTTAAGCGCGGCGTTGGCCTTTACGGCATCCCACTTGCCTTTAAGTTCGATACTGTTGATCTTGACGACCACCGGCTCGCCCTCTACACCGGGCAAAGACTGGAACGACAAGCCTTGTTTGGTCAGGAAATCCTTGGCTTGATCGCAGGCGGTAAATTTGCTCCACGGGCCCACAAACATGTGGAAATTGCATTCGCTTGCGGCCACGGTGATAGTGGTCTTTGCCGAATAGGCTTCGAGCGCCGGATTGACATAGTGCGTCAGCGCGCCGAATAACGGGAAATAAGTCAGTGCCGCAATCAAACATCCCGTCAAGATTATTTTGAGTCGTCCGATTTT
>JAYVKG010000138.1:0-2595 GCA_043768625.1 Betaproteobacteria bacterium | reverse complement strand
ACTTTTACAAAACGCTGCTGGCCGGTGCCGGAAACCGGCTTGGCAGAAATTCGTGCAAATTGAAATGCCGGGTTCCGGTCGACGCTCGTCACCACCGCGACCGACAACCCGGCCGGGTAGGTGCCATCAATGCCGGAGGTCACCAGTGCATCGCCCGCCTGAATGTCGGCCCCGACCGGAATAAATGGAATATCGATGGTGCCGTCGCGTCCGCTGCCCACCGCGATAGCGCGCAGGCCGCTGCGCAGCGCCATTACCGGTACTGACAAATCTTTTTCCGTCGAAAGCGTGAGCTCAGATGTCAGTACGCCGACGGCGGTAAGCTGGCCGACGACGCCCGTGCCGTCGATAACGGCAAGACCAGGTCGCAACCCGTGTGAGCTGCCTTTGTCAATGATGACTTTACGGACAAACGGATTGCGCGCATCGCGAATGATTTCCGCGACCATGCCGCGATCACTAAAGCGCTTGTTGGCACCGTTCAACGAATCAAAGTAGTTTCGTTCCGCGCGAATCAGCTGCGCTTGCTGATGGCCAGCCGACAGTTCCATCACCTGTGCATTCAGTGCCGCATTTTCTGCGACCAGCCGATCCTGATCGGAAAAATACCGGCTTGAGCGTTGCAAAAATTTCCCCGGCAGCATTAAGATCTGCTCAATCGGCGTGAGCACAACCGACACCCCCAGGCGCACGAACGCCAGTGCCTGAAAGCGGTGATCGGCGATCATGATCGCAATCGCGAAGAGCGAAAAAAAAGTTAGTCTCGCGAGCTGGCTCGGCCCGCGTGAAAAGAAATTTTCCTGATAGGCTGACATTCAACCCGATCCTGTTGTTAACTAAAGACTGGCGACCCCGACGAGACCAATGCGGTGGAGGTCACGTTTCGTTGGTAAACACAGAACCGAGCTTGTCCATTTCCTCGAGCGCTCGACCCGAGCCGCGCACCACGCAGGTAAGCGGGTCATCAGCGACGATCACGGGCAAGCCGGTTTCCTCCACCAGCAAGCGATCCAGTTCGCGCAGCAATGCCCCGCCGCCGGTAATGACCATGCCTTTTTCAGCAATGTCGGCACCGAGTTCAGGTGGCGTTTGCTCGAGCGCTGATTTGACGGCGGACACGATCGAATTAAGCGGCTCGGTAAGCGCTTCCAGAATTTCGTTCGAGGAAATGGTGAATGAACGCGGAATGCCTTCGGCGAGGTTGCGTCCCTTTACTTCCATCTCGCGCACTTCGCTGCCCGGAAACGCGGAGCCGATGGTTTTCTTGATGTTTTCCGCCGTGGCTTCACCGATCAGCATGCCATAGTTGCGACGGATGTAATTGATAATGGCTTCGTCGAATTTGTCGCCGCCGACGCGTACCGACGCCGAATAGACGATGCCCCCCAGCGAAATCACACCGACCTCGGTGGTACCGCCGCCCACATCAACGACCATCGAACCGGTCGGCTCGGCGATCGGCAGGCCGGCACCAATGGCGGCCGCCATCGGCTCTTCGATCAGAAATACCTGTGAGGCACCGGCGGCGACGGCCGACTCGCGAATCGCGCGCCGCTCTACCTGGGTAGAGCCACAAGGCACACAGATAACGATGCGCGGGCTCGGCAAATACCACTGCGCATCATGGACCTTTTTGATGAAAAACTTCAACATGTGCTCGGTGGTATGAAAATCAGCAATCACGCCGTCTTTCATCGGCCGGATCGCCGTGATGTTGCCCGGCGTTCTGCCCAGCATCATTTTGGCGGCCTGGCCGACAGCTTGAATGGTTTTCTTGGAATTGGGACCTGAATCCTGGCGTATGGCGACCACCGAAGGCTCATCCAGAACAATGCCTTTGCCACGAACATAAATCAGGGTGTTTGCGGTGCCGAGATCGATCGCAAGATCGGTCGAAAGATACTTTGAGAAGAACGAAAACATGTTGCCTTTCTTGGTGCCGGCACACCGGTCCTTGTGCGCCGCATTGCCCGCCCTCTCCCTGAAGAGAGGGCTGGGGTGAAGGGTTGATCCGGCCGGACGCGCCAATCCGGTATCGCCGGATCGAGCCATCAAGCTGCGGACCTGCCTGCAACGCGTGCGATGCGCCAAACTGTCGCGACGGTTGCTGAAAAACGGTACTTTTTGCCGCTGTTACCCTCGCTACATGGGGGAATTCGGCGAATGGATTATAATACCGCATCAGGTTCTTAAAAGCATGGCGATTGCGGTCAATATAGCTGTCATCCAGCCATTCTTGCGGTGGGTTTTGTAGTCCATTCGCAGCGTATTGCCTTCCCCGCGAATTCCCGTAAAGCCAGTCTGCGTTTGTATGAAACTCACCCCCGCCGATCTTAAGCGCATCGCGCATTTGGCCAGAATTGCCGTTTCGGACGCCGACGTAAGCGCGCTGCAGACGCAACTCGATGGTATTTTTGGCCTGATTGACGAACTTCAGTCAGTCGATACCGCGGGTATCGAGCCACTCTCGCATCCACTCGACGTAATGCAGCATCAGGCGCAACGCTTGCGCGAAGATCGCATCACCGAGACCGATCAGCGCGCGACCAGTATGGCGAACGCGCCGGCGACGGAAAATGGTTTGTTTCTGGTGCC
>JAYVKG010000137.1:0-9031 GCA_043768625.1 Betaproteobacteria bacterium | reverse complement strand
GCGCAAAATATAAGCGACTTCGGCACTTTGAATCGCGCCAGGCGTTCGCGACAGAAGTTCAGCAACTCTGCTTGCGTTGCCACTCCACCCTCCTTTAATTCGATAAACGCACAACCGACTTCGCCCCATTTGTGATCCTCCTTCGCGACCACTGCAGCCAGCAGCACATTCGGATGGCGGCAGAGAACGTCTTCAACCTCCTGCGAGGAAATATTCTCACCGCCGGAAATAATTATGTCTTTCGCACGATCCTTGATTTTTACGTAGCCATCCGCATGAATCACCGCAAGATCGCCGGAATGAAACCAGCCGCCGGCAAAAGCGTCTGCGCTGGCTGTCGGGTTCTTGAGGTAGCCTTTCATGGTTATATTGCCCCTGAACATTATTTCACCCATGGTTTCGCCATCGGCAGGCACCGGCTGCATGGTTAGCGGGTTCATCACCGTCATTGCTTCCTGGAGGGTGTATGCAACGCCCTGCCGGCCGTTGAGGCGCACCTGTTCGTCCACCGCCAGCGTTTGCCATTCCACATGAGCCGCGCACACTGCGGCTGGACCATAGGTTTCGGTCAGGCCGTAAACGTGGGTCAACGCAAATCCAAGCTTTGCCATTCCTTCGATCATGGCACCGGATGGCGACGCACCCGCGACCATCGCATGTACTTTATGCTGGATGTCCTGCTTCATTTCGGCCGGCGCATTGATTAGCATACTGTGCACGATCGGCGCACCACAGTAATGGGTGATGCGGTGCTCCCGGATCAGATCGAAAATTATTTTCGGGTCGACCCGCCGCAGGCATACATGGGTACCGGCATTTGCCGCAAGGGTCCACGGAAAGCACCAGCCGTTGCAGTGGAACATCGGTAGCGTCCAAAGATATACGCTGTGCCGGGGCATCGACCATTCGAGAATATTTGCCACCGCGTTGAGGTGCGCGCCGCGATGGTGATAGACAACCCCTTTCGGATTGCCGGTAGTGCCGGAGGTGTAGTTGAGCGATATCGCCTCCCATTCATCCGCCGGCAGCGACCACGCGAATGTCGCAGCGCCTGAGCCGATGAAGGCTTCGTAGTCGAGCTGTCCCAGAAGCTTTCCCTTACCGGTGTACGCGGGGTCGAGCACATCAATTACCAGTGGTTTGACCTTGCACAGCTCAAGTGCGCGCTCAATTGTCGGCGCAAATTCACGATCCGTGACCAGCACCTTTGCCTCGCCATGGTCGAGCATGAACGCAATCGCCTCGGCATCCAGCCGGGTGTTGAGCGTATTCAATACCGCGCCAATCATCGCCGGACCAAAATGCATTTCCACCATTTCCGGCGTGTTGGCGAGCATCGCCGCGACGGTATGCCCCTTGCCTACGCCATTTTGCTGCAAAGCATTGGCCAACTGTCGCGAGCGCGCGTACAACTCTGCCCAGGTAAAACGGCGCGCCCCGTGTATCACTGCGATACGCTCAGAATAAACTGCTGCGGCCTTTGGTAAAAAAGACAGCGGCGACAGTGGTGTGTAATTGGCCGGATTTTTATCCAGTCCATGCTGATATTGTGATGCGGGAATGGAAGGTGTCATGACGTTTTAACCCCTGGCCCGGATAAAAATTGCAGTACCCTGTCACCAGTGCGCGCGTTGCTGGTCGCGGCCACAGGAACGATGATTGATTTTACGCGGCGCGTACTGTCACAGACACTCTGTTTGCGAAACTGGGCTATTGCCCTCGCTGCCCTTGCCACGTCGCCGCGCAAGTTGCGTACTGCGGCCATTACCTCAATGCGCTGAAATGGATGCAGTTCAGGCGGAAAATTGCCGCAGAGAAGATGAAAGCTTTCCACCATTCATGCCAACATCGTCTCGGTTGCCGGCGAAGCCAGCCCGGTGAGCTGTTCCGCGGCACGCAACGTATTGCCCAATAACATCGCAATCGTCATCGGCCCCACGCCGCCGGGCACCGGCGTAATTGCGCTGGCCACTCTGCGTGCAGATTCAAAATCGACATCGCCTGCCAACGTCCCATCCGCCAGCCTGTTGATACCGACGTCGATCACCACTGCGCCCGGCTTCAACATGTCGCCCGTCACCATGCATGGTTTGCCGACTGCCGTTACCAGAATATCGGCGTCCCTGGTGAACCTCGCGAGATCCAGCGTTCTGGAGTGACACACCGTCACTGTGGCACCCGCTTTCAGCATCATCATTGCCATTGGCTTGCCGACGATATTGGAGCGCCCAACGATCACCACGTGTTTGCCAACGACATCGATACTTTCATATTCCAGCATTTTCATGATGCCATGCGGTGTACATGGTGGAAAGTTGCTCTCCGTAACTATTAAGGCGCCCATATTGGCGGTATTAAAGCCGTCCACATCCTTGGCCGGTGCAATCACATCGATCACCACGCGGTCATCGATGTGTCTGGGCAATGGCAGTTGGACAAGAATGCCGTGGACAGCCACATTAGCATTCAGCGTTTCGATAAACGCAGAAAGTTCGCGCTGGGAAATGTCGCTCGACAACGGATGCACTTCCGAATGCATGCCGATCGCTTCGCAGGCACGTGCCTTGTTGCGTACGTACACCTGTGATGCCGGATCGCGTCCAACGATGATTACGGCCAATCCTGGCCTTGCACCATGGGCAATAAGCTGATCCACGCGGAACCTGTATTCAGCGCGAAAAAAATCCGAAATCTTTTTACCGTCGATCAGCTTAGCGGTCATAGGCAGTCGAAATCATTTCGTTTTCGGTGATGATGCGGTGGACTTTCTGGTCGCGTGATCCTGCCGGCACCTTATCGATAATCTGGCAGGAGTACGCCGCCGCAACCGTCGCCATTGCTTGATTTGAGCCTGCAATCAGTTTGTCGTAATAGCCACGTCCGTAACCCAGCCGATTGCCACTGCGGTCAAATGCGACACCCGGCATCAGCACAAAATCGATTGCGTTGATGGGCACCAACGGCGCAGTCGCCGCTGGCTCACGGATGCCCCAGTTGCTCGTCAGCAACTCCGCCGCGCCACCTGCGGAATGCAGTTTCAATGTTTGGGTGGCCCTATCCACCCGCGGCAGCACCGCTGTTTTACCGTCTGCAATAATGTGCTCAAAAAATGACTGGGTTTCAATTTCTGAACCGAAACCCATATAGGTCAGCACTGTCTGCGCCTGCCGGTACTGCGGCAAGGCATATATTTTCTCGAGGATCAAATGTGATGCGGCAGCGCGTGCGGCAGGTAACATGGCGTCGCGTTGCGCCAGCACCAACGCGCGGATTTTTTTCTTTTCCGCTTGCAGCGCGCTGTCCAACATATCACTGAGTACCACGCGCCAACTCCCGCCAAATGTTGATATTGAAAAAACGTGTCGCCAATCCCGAGGGTGAAGGCAATACAAAAAAACTGGCCGATGCCGCCCCCGGCGACGCGCCACCCTGTTGACGCTGTTGCCAACCATATTCCACCGCATGTCCAAAATAATTTTTCGCCGCGTTCTTGCTGGTAAACGCGACGATCTTCGGCCGGTATTTCATCAGCTTACGCTCAAACGCGGCGATGTCGAACGCGCCTTCCGGTAGCTCGGCGTCAATCCCCGCGTGCACTTTGCAAAGATCTGTCAGGCCGACTCCCAGCGCCAACAATGCCGGATATTGCTGCGGAGCAAAGCGGGTGGGTGTGATGCCCACTGCATGCAGCGTCGGCCAAAATTTGTTGCCCGGTTTGGCGTAATATGCCTTCGCCGCAGCTGATGCCTTCGACGGCGCGGTACCGCAGAATACAAGCTTTAGCTCTGCGGCAAGTAAATCAGGGACAAGATAATTCACGAGGGGAAGTCGGCCATCGGCGTTATTTTTATGGGCATTAAAAAATGTGGTGCGGGACTAGACTGTCGTTTGCCAAATGGTCACGCTGCGGACATGCAATAACCTCGATCGCCGGCCGGCGCGGCTTGCAGAGCATAAACGGCTGGACAGGCGGGCTGCTACTTGCGTTTGTAGATTTTCCGTCGTTTATCAAGCAACGAACGCGGCCACCAGATCGTGTTCTTTGGCGGCCAATACTTTGACGCGCAGGAATTCGCCCGGTTGCACCTTTCTGCTCACACCGCTTACGTAAACCACACCATCGATTTCCGGCGCATCGGCCTTGGAACGGCCGATGGCAATCCGCTCATTCTTTGCACCCGTCTCCGCCTGCCCAATGGCCAAACGGTCAACCAACACGACGATTTCCCGACCTACTTTCGCTTGCAATTTTTGCTCGCTGATTTTTTCCTGGTGCGCCATGAAACGTGCCTGGCGTTCTTCGCGCAACTCAACAGGCACCGCATCCGGCAACGCATTGGCCTTGGCACCTTCAACCGGAGAGTAGGCAAAGCAACCGACGCGATCAAGTTGTGCTTCAGTTAGGAAATCCAGCAATTCCTGAAATTCAGCCTCCGTCTCGCCGGGGAAGCCTGCAATGAAGGTCGAGCGTATCGTCAAGTCAGGACAGCATTTGCGCCATGCCTGAATGCGTTCAAGGGTTTTTTCAGTTGCGGCCGGGCGTTTCATTAATTTAAGGATGCGCGGAGTGGCGTGCTGAAACGGCACATCAAGATACGGCAAAATTTGGCCATTCTGCATCAGCGGAATGATTTCATCGACATGCGGATAAGGGTACACATAATGCAGTCGCACCCATGGTTTTTGATCCCCGCCAATGGCACCCAATGCCTGACATAGCTCCAACATGCGTGTTTTCAGCGGTCGGCCATTCCAGAATCCGGTACGGTATTTGACGTCCACACCATAGGCGCTGGTGTCCTGTGAAATCACCAGCAATTCCTTAACGCCGGATTTAACCAGATTTTCCGCTTCCTGCATCACGCTGCCGACCGGGCGACTAATCAAATCACCCCGCATTGACGGAATGATGCAAAACGTGCAGCGATGATTGCAACCTTCAGAAATTTTCAGATAGGCATAATGCCTCGGTGTGAGTTTGATGCCTGCCGCAGGCACCAAGTCGACAAATGGGTCATGCGGCTGCGGCAACTGCGCATGCACATGGCGCATTACTTCATCCCTAGCATGTGGACCGGTAACGGCCAGCACTTGCGGGTGTCTTAGTTTGACCAGATTTTCGCCGCCCGCCGCTGTTTTCGCACCAAGGCAACCAGTGACGATCACCTTGCCGTTTTCGGCCAGCGCTTCGCCAATGGCGTCCAGCGATTCTTCTACAGCCGAATCGATGAATCCGCAGGTATTTACCACCACCAGATCTGCACCCGCATAGTGGGGGGCGATGTCGTAGCCTTCGGCGCGAAGCTGCGTGATAATCTGCTCCGAATCCACCAGTGCCTTGGGGCACCCGAGCGACACAAAACCGACGCGTGGCGGTTTGGCTTTTAGCTTCGCCATGCGGATCGGACTGATGACTGAAGGCATATTGAATGGTGCCTAACGCTTGCTGGGCGTTTTGCTGCGTGGCTTTTTCGCTCGCGCCTTGATGTGTGATGCGGGCTTGGCCTTCGCGGCAGAATCGACATCTTCTGAAACGGCTGCAGCGCCGTCGGCCGCCGGGTTATAGGGAAATGTAGAAAACATCTGCATCGCTTTTTTTCGCAGTTCTTCCTGCATGCCCACCACGTTGGAAGCACTTTTTTCCAGATAATCACCCATCAGGTTCGGCATTACCCCAGGGGTGACCTGCATTAACTTCGTGAGCGCGTCCGAGCCAAATGGCGGAATCGAGTTGCCGGCCCCAGCGCCGATATTGCCGTACAGCGATTTCGTCTGTTCCTGAAATTTTTTCTGCGCTTCATGGAAAGCGCCAATGCTGCGTTCCAGATAATTACCCATCAGCCCCTGCATGCTATGGCCGTAATAGCGGATGATGTTGGACAGCATGTCGGCAGAGAACATCGGCAGCCCCCCACTCTCTTCTTCAAGAATGATTTGCAGCAGGATGCTGCGGGTCAGATCTTCATTGCTGCGTGCGTCCAGCACCTTGAATTCCTGCACGTCTAATACAAATTGCTTGACATCTGCCAGCGTGATGTACGCACTGGTCTCCGTGTCGTACAGACGGCGGTTCGGATATTTTTTAATGATTCGGGCCACGGCAACTCCTCACTATTTGTGCACTGACACATCAGCGCAATACGAATGGCATACCATCGAATATGTTGCGTAACCTTAAATTACCCGCATTACCGACACTTGCAATGCGGATAATTATTTAGCGCGTGTTTACTAGATGCTTGATTATCATAGCATTTTCTGCTTGTGCCCGCGTCAGATATTATTTATGGTGCAGCGCAACATAAAAGTCTTGACTCTTACCGGTCTTGGGTTTAGTATTTCATTTGTGCGGTGCACCAATTTTTCGGCGGCAACTTCGGCCAAAGGGTGAAAACCGTAATCGTGTCGGATTTTTCGACAACTTTTTTCCAATCCATTTACGGAGTTTAAACATGACAACCCTCAATACGGCTAACGAACAATTTGGCGACTTTTCTAAATCTGCAGTAGAAGACGCAATGAAATTCGCAACTGTTTCTCTTGATAGTATCGAGCGCATGTTTGCGCTGAACCTCGAAGCGGTGAAAGTCAGCCTCGACGTAACCGCAAGAAACGCCAAAGCAGTTGGCGCTGTTAAAGATGCCCAAGCATTAAGCGGCTTAACCACCAAAGCATCGGAAACCGGCGTTGAATTTCTTACCGGCTATTCCAAAAATCTGTACGAAATCAGCAATGCGGCACAAGCAAAATTTGGCGCATTGGTCGAAGAACGCGTTTCATCGTTTCAAAAATCGGTCGTTGAAGGTTTGGACAAAGCGTCCAAGTCAGCTCCCGCCGGCTCCGATGTTGCATTCGCCGCAATCAAGTCGAGCATGGCTGCATCTACCGCCGCCATCGACACGCTGACCAAGGCTGGCAAACAATTGTCCACCTACTCAGACAGCGCGTTCAAGTCGGCGGCTGATACCGTTGCCAAAGCAACGCCTTCGAAGCGTAAGTAATTCAGCACTGACGTCTCCTCCTCCTAATCAACACGATTAGGCTTAGCCCTGGGTATTTCCCGGGGCTTTTTTATGGGCGGCGCGTCGACGCCGTCAGCATCAAAAAATTCATGTGCTGATACTTGCTTCAGCAGTTACAAATGAAAAACGCCCCGGCAGGGGCGCTGTCATTTGTAACACTGAAGCAAAATTAATATTTCGAGCGGAGATCCGATGGTTGCGCAGAGAAATATGCAGCCAGATCCTGAATGTCTTCCGGTTTCAAGGCAGCCGCAAACCCATTCATGGATGCATTTTTGCGCTTTCCCGCTTTATATTGCGTCAGCGCGGCGACGATGTAGTCGTAGTGCTGCCCGGCAAGCACCGGATAGTCGGACTGGATGGGCTTGGCACCAGCTTCACCGTGACAGGCTTTGCAGGTGGCGGATTTCTTGGCACCTTCTTCGACGTTGCCGCGCGCATTTACAGTTAATGGAAGCAGCAAACACGTTGCTATCATCAAGATATCGGTACGTTTCATGTTCGGTTTCAACCCTTGTTTTTGCGTGTTATTTCTGTGCGTAATAGGCGGCGATATCGACCAATTCTGATTCTTTTAACGCGCTCGCCAATCCCCGCATAGTCTGGTTATAGCGGTCTCCGCTTCGATAAGCCTTGAGTGCGCTGACCAGATAGTCTGCATTCTGACCACCGATCTTGGGCACTTTGTACACTTCCGGGTACGCCGTTTGAGTACCGACGATACCGTGGCATCCCGAGCAAATCGCCACCGCTTTTAACTTCCCTGCGGCCGGATCGCCTTTAATGGCGGGTGTTTGCGCTAACGTCAGCGACGGGACGAGAAAAACGACTAAAGAGAAAATTATTTTTTTCATGTTTTGGCAGTATTCGATGGTCGAAAGTCTCTCGTTCGGCACCCGACGATCAGGCGTCGGGTAGCAATAAATATCGCGAAAATTATAGCACGGGCTCGCCAAGCGCCCGACACCGGCCTACGTGCTTTGATCAAACTCCAGCATCGGCGCGGCACGCCAGCCCAACTAACATGCGGCCTGACAGCGACAGGCTTTATCATCGCCATTTAATTTTTACTGTACCGTCGCGCGAAACAGTACCGTGCCGGATTGCGCGCCGTTCAACGGTCCCGTCAGGCTCCACTGAATGTTGCCACCAGCGCCGACCATTGGTTGCACCGTCACCGCGCAGGACAATAAAGCGGCGGGCAGTGGCGCGCCGCAACTTGCCTGGGCGAAAGTGGTAAATGCAGGCGTATTGTCGCTGATAACAATCATCATCACCGGGCTGGTCGCGGTATTGGTATAAGTGATCACATACTCGAGAGTATCGCCCGGCCGTGCACTATTGGTAGTGCCGGCTATCCCGCCCTGGGTGACATTACGCACTAGTTTCATCAGTGTGAGGCCGGAACCGCCTGGTGCACCAACGGTAGTCACATCCTGGCGCGTGTACAAAACGTTCGACCCCATGGTGGGCGTAAACATCGCTGTCACGACGATGATGTCTTGGGCATTGTAGGGCGCGGCTGCAGGAATATTTGACTTGATGATCAGGCACACCTGGTCGCCCGGGTTAACCGCGACACTTCCACTCAAGGTGGTTGTGCCATCGGCACCGTCGAGCACACCGTTACAATTGATGTCGCGATATAGCTGGTTTGTCCAGCCAGCTATTGCAGGAGACGGCATGTCGGCACTTGAAAAGCTGACTGCACCCGCCTGTCCCGCCGTGAACACGTGCGTATACAACACGGAGGAGCCAGGCAAACCTGTCTGTGCGCCATCAGTGAGGAACGTGTTCATCGCCGCATTGGCCACCGCCACCGCCACCACCGCACTATTGTTTCCACTATTGACTGGCGGTTCGTTGCCGCCTGACACGAGCGCGGTGTTGGTTACACCGGGAACGGCGCTGCTGCCCACCGATACATTGATGGTTATCGGACTACCAATACCACCTGCGGGTATCACGTCAGGACTTGTGCACGTGACCATTTGCATCGCGCTGCTACA
>JAYVKG010000136.1:0-14789 GCA_043768625.1 Betaproteobacteria bacterium | reverse complement strand
TGATGCCGCTCCGCAAACAATGCCAGCAGTCGCCCACGCAGGGCAATCCGCTGCGCATCTTCGGCTTCGAGCGCCTCGCAAAGTCGTGTGAACAGCGCGTTGGCAAGCACATGATCGTCTGCGTCATGCGGTCGCAGCGCATCGATCAAGGCGGCGAATTGCTGCACTGGATCGGCGCTGCTGTCTGACATCGCGTTGAGCGCCGCGGTGAGTTCGGGCCGCGTTTCAAGGGAGTTGTTAGGTTTCATATCAAATAGAAGGCATATAGGTGCGTCGGTTTCTGATCGCGGGGATAAAACTTCAGGCTTGCCGGCCCGCAGCGTCAAGCGGAAGCACCAGTTAAAACGGTCGTTGCCATCCAGGCAGTAAACAAACCGTCAGCCGATTCGTTGAGACGCAAGGCGGGCTGCGGCGTTCAGAGCAAAATAAGCTGGAAAAGTTCGCCAATGCTAGTGCCAGGCGATGCCAGAAGTAATTGAATTCGTAGATACGCAGGCCGCATTTTCGCACAACGGTAATGAAAATTGCCTCCCGGCGACGCGCGCCCTTTAAACGTCCAAAGACGCCTACTGTACAATGCAGGATATCAGCCCAGTCGACTTGGGCCATCCTATTAAAGGCTATTCACGTGAAAAGTGTAAAAGCAGAGAAACCCGCACCAAAAGTGAAAGCAATACGAAAAAACGCTGCGGTGGGTAAGTCCAAGGCGGCCGTTGCCGAAGTCGCCGCGCCGGAAGTCATTAAGCAACCTCACGGTACCAGCCGCCCGGTAATGTCGTTGCCGCCGCCCACTGGCCAGCCGCCAAAGCCTGCGGGGAAAAACGCGCGGGTGCCTGATACTGCCGCACCGCGTTTCGCAACGCTGGTGAAACGCGATACCGCCAAGACGCCCTGACCCGCCGCATTATCAAGTTGCGCCTACCACAAAGCCTTCGTTACTGAAGGCTTTTCATATTTTTCCTGGCTAAAATGAGTCGTTGAGCAATTGTCGATATTGTTCTGCGGAGGCCTCGCGCGGATTGGTCTTGTGGCAATGGTCGATCAGGGCGCCCTGTATCACCGCATCGAACATGTGCTTTTGCACGCCAATCTGTTCGAGACCTGGGGGCAGTGCCAGACGTGCACACATCCTGCTCACCGCGTCGGCAATGTCGGCGGTGTTGGCCAGATGCATGGCACGCTTGAGCCGTGCGATTTTATTTTCCTTGACGACCGAGGCCGCCAACGTATTGAAGCGCAATACGGCGGGCATCAAGATCGCGTTAAGGGTGCCGTGATGCAACGCGGTTTGGCCATTGATTTTTAATCCGCCCAGTGGGTGGGATAACGAATGCACCGCACCAAGCCCTTTCTGAAAAGCCATCGCCCCCTGCATCGAGGCACTCATCATATTGAGTCTTGCCTCAAGGTTGCCGCCATCATTGGTGGCGGTCTCGATATTGGCCCATGCGCGTTCCAGGCCGTCGAGCGCAATGCCGTCGGCCGGCGGATTAAAGGCCGCCGATAAAAATGTTTCGACGCAATGTGCAATCGCATCCATGCCGGTTGCTGCAGTCAGACAGGGCGGCAGTCCGAGTGTCAACGAAGGATCGCAAATTGCCGCACGCGGTAACAAATGCCAGGAGTGAAACCCCAGCTTTCTGCCGTCATTGACAATGATTATCGAACCGCGCGCGACTTCACTGCCGGTTCCCGCAGTGGTGGGAACCGCAATTAGCGGCGCGGCGGCAGCCGTAATGCGGGCGCTACCGCCTTCGATGGTCGCATAGGTGTTTAACTCGCCAGGGTGAGTAGCGAGGATCGCCGCACCTTTAGCAAGATCGATCGAGGAGCCGCCACCCACGCCGATCATGCCGTCGCAGCCGGTTTCGCGATACATCTCAGCGGCGCGTCGTACCATTGCCTCGGTTGGATTGGAAGGCGTGTCATCGAACAGCGTGCACTGCATGCCCTTGAGCGTCGCGGTGACGCGATCGACCAAACCGGCCGCGACCACGCCTTTATCCGAAACGATTAGCGGGTGGCGAATGCCGATGCGTTCGCATTCGGAACTGAGTTGCAGGAGCGCGTCGCTGCCGATGTGAATGTGGGTCAGGTAATAGATGTATGCCATGATGAATTACTGCCTCCTCGCACTGTTTCTCCAGGTCACTGTACGCGCCTGAGTAATGAAACCCGCAGCACGGAAGGCGTTTTTTCTTCACACTCTCTCAACACGTTCCGGTGTAAAAACGTTGTGGACAGACCGCTTCGTAACGATTATTGCCACCGATCTCGACCTGCGCACCTTCGGTGACGCGATGCCCGTCGGCATCAAGTCGCACGTTCATGGTTGCCTTGCGACCGCAACGGCAGATAGTTTTCATTTCTTCCAGATCATCGGACAGGGTCAACAGGGCACGTGAGCCTGGAAACGCCTGGCCGAGAAAGTCGCTACGCAATCCGTAACAAATTACCGGCGTGCCGCGAATGCAGGCAAGTTGGTGCAGCTGGATGACCTGCACCTCGGTCAGGAACTGCGCTTCGTCGATCAGGATGCAGGATGGCAACGGGCGCGTTGCGTAGTACTCGGTGAAGTTCATCGAATTGGAAAAAACTTCGGACGCGCGCGCGAAGCCAAGACGTGAAACGATGCGGCCCACGCCGTGCCGGTCATCGATGGCCGCGGTGAAAACATTAACCGACTGGCCGCGTTCCTCGTAGTTGTACGCGACTTGCTGTAGAGAAGTCGATTTGCCGGCGTTCATCGCCGCGAAGCGAAAATAGAGTTTAGCCAATATTATCCCCACCAATTTTTGCGTCAGTATAACGGCTTGACGAAACGACGCAGCAAGCAGGGCGCTTGCGCATTGTCGGCGTGATGCAGCCGGGATGCGCGCAGGTATAACGGCAAATCTAGCCGGGGCGTGGTGCGGGATGATGAGGCGATGGGGCCGCGGCGCAAATTACGCGCCCACTGTGTTTTGCGAAGACCCTTAAAGTGTTCGCACTACCCCCACCACAAGACCTTCAATGTCCAGCGTCTTCTTGTTTAAGTCCACGACGATCGGCAGGAAATCCGGATTTTCAGCGATAAGAAAAGCCTGATGCCCTTTTAATTTAAGTCGCTTCACCGTGGCGTCGCCTTCAATGCGCGCCACCACAATTTGGCCGGAGCGCGCAGTGGTGGTCTTGTGTACGGCAAGCCAATCACCGTCCATGATGCCGACATCTTTCATGCTCATGCCGGATACCTGCAACAGATAGTCTGCTTTGGGTTTAAACATCAGCGGGCTAACAGGATAACGACCGACCACATTTTCCTGCGCAAGAATTGGTGAACCTGCCGCGACTTTGCCTATCAGCGGCATGCCGCCTTCTTCATCGTTGGCAGCCTCCGAACCCATGGCACCACCGTCACGAATACGGATTCCTCGTGACGAGCCTGCCAGCATTTCGATGGCGCCTTTTCGTTCCAGTGCGCGTAGATGTTCCTCAGCCGCATTTGGCGAGCGAAAGCCGAGTGCCGAGCACATTTCGGCGCGGGTGGGCGGCATACCATTCTCAGCAATCCATGCTTTGAGAAAGGCGAGAATTTCCTGCTGGCGGGAGGTAAGTTCGTTCATGTCTGTATTTTTATACAGCTGTAGCCTAAAATGCAAGTGTTATTTGGATTGAGGTCGCAATTAGGCGTAGACGCACAATCCGCGCGCTTTGCCTAAACCCGATATGCTTCGGCCATGATTCAACCGTCTATCGGTACGCAGGTCGGCATTTCGCTTCTTGACAGGAAGGTACTGGCCTGCATCGGCGTGTGCTTTACGATGGCGCTGCCTGCGGTGGCAACCTCGGCGGAACCAGCCGGTCGAGAAATGCCGACTTTTGCCGAATTTGAAGCCGCAGGCACCGTCATCCGGCAAATTCGCATCAGCCCGCAAAATATTTTTGATCTTGATGACGCGCGTGAAAATAATTGGCTGTTCCGCACGGCCAACTCCCTGCACATCAAAACGCGTCCACAAGTAATCGAGAAAATACTGCTTTTCAAGATCGGTGAGCGAGTCTCGGCGCAAAAAATTGAAGAGACCGAACGCCTGCTCCGCAATGTGCGTTTTATCTATGACGTTGAGATCAGGCCGTTGAAAAATGACCAGGGTACGGTCGATATCGAGGTGATCACCAGGGATACCTGGACCATTGACGTGGCTGGTAGTGTATCTCGTTCGGGGGGCAACAATAAAACCAGTTTCGGATTAAAGGAATACAACTTGCTCGGCACCGGACTGCGCCTCGGATTCTCGCGCACGTCGGATGCGGATCGCAAAGGAACCGAATTTGAAGTGTCCTATCCGCAAGCGTTCGACGGGTGGACCAACCTGAGCTATTCGCAAGCGCATTTTGACGATGGGAGGCGCAGGGCTGCCGCCATTGTGCGACCGTTCTACGCGCTGGATACGCGTTGGGCGGGCGGTGCCAGTTGGAACGACGATGACCGCATCGATTCAATCTATAACGCCGGTGAAACCATCGGCCAGTATCGACATCGGCAAAAGCTGGGGGAAATTTTTGGTGGCTGGTCACCCGGACTGGGTCGTGGCTGGACTCAGCGTTACCTGTTCGGTGCACGTATCCGCGACCATGAGTATTCCGCCGAACCGAGCCGCGTGTTTCCAGGGTCAGCGCCTGTATTGTTGCCGGTTACGCAGGATCAGCACGCAGTATTCCTCCGATACGATTTGGTGGAAGAACGATTCGTAAAGTTAAAAAACCGCGACCAGATCGGACGACCGGAATTTTTTCGGCTTGGTTTCAACTCGCAACTGCAAGTCACGCGCACACTGGCGACGCGCGGTTCCGCACAATCCGCCTGGCTCTATTCCGCGTTGGTCAGTAATGGTTTTGAATTCGCGTCGCGCCGGGACCTTCTGGTGAGCGCCGCATTGGAACGGCGCATTGCCACCAGTGGCGCGCCGATGACGCAAATAGGCGGTGTTGCGCGTTACTACATTCCACAGGGCCGCAATGCGTTGTTCTACGCGTCCCTTTCGGGCGACCGTATCAGTGGCGGCGGCGTTGCCGATCAACTGCTGCTGGGAGGGGACAATGGCTTGCGTGGCTACAAATTGCGTTATCAGGCTGGGGAGCGTCGCGTTTTGCTCTCGCTTGAGGAGCGCGCCTACACCGACTGGTATCCCTTCCGCTTGCTGCGCGTCGGCGGCGCTGCTTTTTTTGATGTTGGCCGCGCCTGGGGCGGCTTGAATCAAAACGCGTTAAATCCCGGTTGGCTGGCCGATGTCGGCGTAGGCCTGCGTATTGCGCTGGACCGCGCCGCGTTCGCCAATGTACTGCACGCAGATATCGCGGTACCGCTAAATCGTACCCCGGATATCAAATCCGTGCAGTTTCTGGTGAAGACTGAAGTGACGTTTTGAGCGGCGGTGTTGCGTCGTTCAGAGCCGCCACAACGTCATTCCCGTCGCTGTGACGGCGCCACGGTCAAGTGCTGATTTAACATCGATCACACAGCCATTCGGCAACCCTTTCGCCAGCAGCGCCGCCAGCGGCATTGCCAGATAATGTTGGTGTGCGACGGCCAGCACTAGCGCATCGGCGGCGGGCAATTTGTCCCACGGGGTAAGCGCAATGCCATATTCACGTTGCGCTTCTGCCGACTCGCCATAGGGGTCATGCACAAATACTTTCATCCCGTATTCTTCTAGTTCGCGAATGATATCGACCACCTTGCTGTTGCGCAGGTCAGGACAGTTTTCCTTGAAAGTCAAACCCAGCACATTGACCACCCCGCCGTTCAAATTGCCGCGTGACTTAATCAGGGTTTTTACCGTCTGCTTGGCAACATAGGCGCCCATGCTGTCATTGATGCGTCGCCCGGCGAGGATCACCTCCGGATGATGGCCAAATTTTTCCGCCTGATAAGTCAAATAGTAGGGATCAACGCCGATGCAGTGGCCACCCACCAGCCCCGGCCTGAACTTCAGAAAATTCCATTTGGTGCCCGCCGCTTCAAGAATTTCTGCGGTGTCAAGACCCATGCGATTGAAAATGATCGCCAGCTCATTCATAAATGCAATATTCAAATCGCGTTGCGAATTTTCGATTACTTTTGCCGCTTCCGCCACGCGGATGCTTGACGCTCGAAAGATGCCCGCTTTGACCACCGTGCCGTAGGCGTCGGCGAGCCTCGCCAGCGTCTCCGGGGTATCGCCGGCGACGATTTTGATGATGCGGGTGAGGGTGTGTTCTTTGTCGCCGGGATTAATACGCTCCGGGGAATAGCCGACAAAGAAATCTACTTTCCACTTCCTGCCCGAGGCGCGTTCCAACTCCGGGATGCAGACTTCCTCGGTGGCTCCCGGATAAACGGTGGATTCATACACCACGATGGCACCGCGCTTTAAATGGGGGCCGACGGCGCGGCTGGCGCAGAGTAACGGCGCGAAGTCGGGCAAGCGTGCGTCGTTTACCGGTGTCGGCACGGCGACAACCACAATATCGGCTTCCGCGAGTAGCGCCGTATCGTTGGTTACAACCAGATGCTTAGACGCCCGCAGTTCTGCGCTTGACACTTCACCGGTTGGGTCGATGTGCTGCCGATAAGCCGAGATCTTTGCCGACGAAATATCAAAGCCAATGGTGCGCAGGTGTTTGCCAAACTCGACCGCCAGCGGCAGGCCAACGTAGCCTAAACCCACCACTGCAATGATTTGCTTCGACAATTTGTTCTCTCTTAGCTAGCGTTTAGCCTGGTAATAACGTTGATACCAATCCACAAACCGGCCAATGCCAACGTCTACTTTGGTCTGTGGCCGAAAATCCACCCAGTCCTGCAGCCGCGAGACGTCGGCATTAGTCGCAGCAACATCGCCTGACTGCATCGGCAGCATGTTCATGCGCGCCTTCTTGCCCAGGCATTGCTCCAGCGCATGGATATAGTCCATCAGCGCAATCGGGCTGTTGTTGCCGATATTGAAGACGCGATATTGCGCCTGGCTGGTCGCAGGATCCGGGTGATCCCCCGACCATCCCGGATCAGGCGTTGCCGGCCGGTCAATTACCCGAATGATTCCCTCCACAATATCGTCGATATAAGTGAAATCCCGCACCATTTTGCCATGGTTAAACACATTGATCGGCTCATCGGCGAGGATCGCTTTGGTGAACAAAAACAGCGCCATGTCAGGACGGCCCCAGGGGCCATAGACAGTAAAAAAACGCAATCCGGTGCACGGCATGGCAAACAGATGGGCGTAGCTGTGTGCCATCAGTTCATTGGCTTTTTTGGTCGCGGCATAGAGCGATACCGGGTGATCGACGTTATCACTTTCGGCCAGCGGTAACCGCGTATTCAGTCCGTACACTGAACTCGATGAGGCAAAGACCAGATGGCCGACCTTGGCGTGCCGCGCACCTTCGAGCACGTTGGTAAAACCGGTCACGTTGGCATCAATGTAGGCACGCGGATTGGTGAGTGAATAGCGCACGCCTGCCTGCGCGGCAAGATGCATGACTGCATCGAAACGCTCGCGTTTGAACAATTCTTCCATGCCGGCATGGTCACAGATATCGAGTTTCTGGAAACTGAAACCGGCGTGCTGTTTGTGTTCGCGCAATCGTTGCAGGCGGGCCTGCTTCAGCATCGGATCGTAATAATCGTTCAAATTGTCGATGCCAACCACCGTGTCGCCGCGCGCCAGCAATTTTTGCGAGAGAGTGGAGCCGATGAAACCAGCCGCGCCGGTGACAAGAATTCGTTTCATGATTATTTTTTTGGTTATTGGCCCCTAGCATTGCATTTTGACAGAACTGTATTCGGGAACACAATCCACCGCCAATTTGTGACGCTTTCGCTTGATGGGCACTGAGAGCGAACTGGCCGCATAATCGCCAAAGATTTTACCCGAGGAGAAAATATGTCAGGCGGTCAATTTCACGTTCACGGTCCCCACGATCACGCGCTGGAGCCTGGTGCGCACGGCGAACATGGCGGGGCTGGAGAAGGCGGGGGAGAAGGGCATGGTGCGCACCAGTTTGGCGCGGGCTTCGTCCAGTGGGTGGCCGTATTCACCGCAATACTTGCCACGGTCGGCGCGATTGTGAGCTATCAGGGCGGCCACACTCAGAACGAAGCGCTGTATTTTAAAAATGAGGCGGTATTAAAAAAGGCCGACGCATCGAATCAGTGGGCATACTACCAGGGCAAAAGCACCAAGCAGAATTTGGCCGAACTTGCCGAGGGTCTGTCGAGTGATGCGGAAAAGAAGGCGAAATATGCCGCCGAAATCACCCGCTACAAGGGAGAGAAGGAGCAAATCAAGAAGGCGGCAGAGGTATTGGAAAAGCAATCGCTCGATGCAGATGAAAAATCGAAGCATGCGCTCTATCCGCACGACAAGCTCGCGCAGTCGATGACCTTTATCCAGATTGCCATTTCGCTGGCGGCTATTTGCGTGTTAACCAAGCGCCGGTGGATGCTGGGAGTAGCGGGGGTGGCGGCGCTGATTGGGTTGGTGTACTGGGGACTGGCATTTGTGCCCCTTGGCGTGGCTGGAGTGACGCATTAATGGCGTGACTGCGGCATTTGGCCGGCGGTGTTACGCGGTTGAAGCGAGGCTCCACGCCTGGGCCGGCGCGCGACCATGAGTAGCTATTCCGGCAAAACGAATTTATCCGGTGTGATTCTTGTGCTGGTCGCCGCGATTGCGTTCTCGGCCAAAGCAATTTTCGTCAAACTTGCCTACGACGATCCGACGGTGTTCAAACAAGCGGTCGATCCCATCGCGTTGCTGATGTTACGCATGACGATCGCTCTGCCTTTTTTTGTGGTGATTGCCGGGTGGGCGGCGCGCGGCAAGCAGGCGTTGTCGCGCCGCGAATGGCGCGCCGTGGCTCTGCTGGGACTGATGGGCTATTACGCGGCGAGCCTGCTCGATTTCTGGGGGCTGCAATACATCAGCGCCGCGCTTGAGCGTCTGATCCTGTTCCTGAATCCGACCATCGTGGTGTTGATTTCGGTCGTTGCGTTCGGCTATCGAATTGGCAAACGCGATTTATTTGCACTCGGCATTACCTACGTCGGCATTGCGTTGGTGTTTGTTCATGACCTGCAATTTAATCCGGAAAAAGTGCTGACTGGGGGAGCGCTGGTGCTGTTGTCCGCGGTGTTGTATGCCGGCTACCTGGTTGGTGCCGGCGAAATGGTGAAGCGTCTGGGCAGCGTACGCTTTGCCGCGTACGCGTCGATTGTTTCGACCATTGCGGTGGCGCTGCATTTCTTTTTGGCGCATTCACCGGAGGTACTGGTGACGCAAACCACACGGGTCTACTGGTTGTCGGGCTGGATGGCCATTGTCTCGACAGTGCTGCCGATCATTTTGATGGCCGAAGGCATGCGTCGGATCGGCTCATCGAAAGCGGCGATGATCAGTTCGATTGGTCCAATCGCAACCATTTTCATGGGCGCGATTTTCCTCAACGAAGCGATAACCGCATTGCAATTGGCGGGTGCCGCGCTGGTGCTGATCGGGGTGGTGGTGATCACGTTGAAGAAAAATTAAGGTCAAAAAGTGACACCCCTGCTTGCCGACGGAGACAATAGCCGCTTGCATGCCGGCTATTGCCAGTGGCTGATTATTTTTTGTAAGTCGCAATATGCAAGATACACGGCGTTGCATTGCTGGCAGCCGCGTTGCGCCAGCCGAATTTTGTATAATACGGCGCTAACGCCAACGCCGCTGTGCGGCACACCGTTCATTTCCACACGTCCATACTTTTATACTATCGGAGTTGCCCCATGAAGACCCCCATGCGCGTCGCAGTCACCGGTGCTGCTGGCCAGATTGGCTACAGCCTGCTGTTTCGCATCGCGTCCGGCGAAATGTTGGGTAAAAATCAACCGGTCATTTTGCAGTTGCTGGAGATTGCGGATGAGAAAGCGCAAAAGGCGTTGAAGGGGGTGATGATGGAGCTGGATGACTGTGCCTTTCCCTTGCTGGTCGGCACGAGTGCACACTCTGATGCAATTACCGCTTTCAAGGATATCGACGTCGCCCTGCTGGTAGGTGCTCGCCCGCGTGGTCCTGGAATGGAAAGGAAAGATTTGCTCGAGGCCAATGGGGCCATTTTCACGGTCCAGGGCAGGGCATTAGACGCCGTTGCCTCACGTAGCGTGAAGGTGCTGGTGGTCGGTAATCCGGCCAACACCAACGCCTATATTGCGATGAAATCTGCACCGGGCCTGCCGCGTGAAAATTTCACCGCGATGTTACGTCTGGATCACAACCGTGCACTTTCACAATTGGCTGCCAAAACCGGCAAGCCGGTGGATTCAATCGACAATCTGATTGTCTGGGGTAATCATTCGCCCACCATGTATCCTGATTATCGTTTCGCTACCATCGCCGGCGTGCCCGCGCCAACGGTTGTGAATGACCAGGACTGGTATCGCAATACGTTTATTCCGACCGTGGGAAAACGCGGCGCAGCGATCATTGAGGCGCGGGGCTTGTCGAGTGCCGCCTCAGCAGCCAATGCCGCAATCGACCATATCCACGACTGGGTGGTCGGCACCAATGGCAAGTGGGTCACGATGGGAGTGGCATCGGACGGTAGCTACGGCATTCCGGATGGCGTCATGTATGGCGTGCCGGTGACGTGTGCCAACGGCAAGTACACCGTCATCAAGGGTTTGGAGATTGATGAATTTTCGCGCGGCAAGATGGATGCTACGTTGAAAGAGCTTGAAGAGGAGCGGGCAGGCATTGCACATCTGCTTTAAGCAAGTGTCGGTTGATGAAAAAAGCCGCTTCTCCAGCGGTTTTTTTTTCGCGTGTTGGCGCGGCGATTAAGCAGCCAGTTCTTGAGACGATGCAGCGACCACCGGATCACAGCTGCTGTGGGTGGGTAGCTCGCGCATGGCGATTAATGGCGAGAATTTCCCCAGCACCAATCCCAATAAAAGTGTCCCGGCACCGGCGGCCGCAATCGTGGTGCGCAATCCGAAAAGTTCGGCCATCACGCCGCCGGCTAGCGAGCCCAACGGCGCGCCGGCGATCGACAGGAAAATCATCGTCGAAGTTACACGTCCGAGCAGGTGATCCGGCGTTACCGATTGCCGCAACGTGAGGTAATTGATAAAAAACAGCATCGCGCCGAGATCGAGTACGAATATTGCAGTGGCGAGATGCGGAGCCGCCCAAAATCCTGGTGCCGCGGCGGCGACCATCAGCCACGCAAGGCCGGTTGAGAATAGTCCACCCAGCATTACGCGGCCGACGCCGAACCGCCGGTTGGCGTGCTGCACCCAGAACGAGGCGATCAAAAACCCCACGCCGCCCATCATCCAGATCGCGCCAATCTTGCCTGGAGTGAGCGCCAGATCGCGGGCGGCAAACAGGATGATGATGGCTACATACATATGCTTCAGGAACTGCCAAATCGCGAGTCCCCATGCGAGCGAGCGCAACACCGGATTGTTCCAGATCAGGTGTAAGCCTTCTTTGGCGTCTTGCCAAATGGTTGCCTCTTTTTTCAACTTTCTGGGTGCATCACTAGCGTGCGGCCTGATACCCTTGAGCATCCAGGCCGAGGTAAAAAAAGCGATCGCATCGAGCAAGATGGCGAATGGTGCGGTTAGCCAGTGAATAAAAATCCCCGCCAGTCCAGGCCCAATCAATTGCGCGCTCGAATCCGACAGCGCAATGCGCGAGTTGGCTTCCACCAAATTGGCCCGGCCGACGCGTTCGGTCATAAAAACTTGGTACGCCGCCCAGCCAACGATGCCGCCGAGACCCACTAAAAACCCCACGACGTATAGCACCGGCATCGACAATAATCCGAACCACGCCGCGACCGGTACGGCAAGCAGCGCCAAGCCCCGAAGTACATCGGCCATGATGATAAGCGGCAATTTTTTTGAACGATCCACCAGCACCCCGGTGAACAGGCCAAACAGCGTATAGGGCAGTGCCTCGACAGCCGTCAACACCCCCATTTCCAGAGGCGAAGCGTTGAGCAGCAATGCCGCCGTAAGCGGCAACGCCAAAAACGTTACTTGCCCGCCGAAATGGGTAATGGTCAGCGAAATCCACAGCGTGCGGAAATCTCGACTGCGCCATAGCTTGCCGAAATATTTGTCCAGCCGATGTTCTTCAGTGGTCATTTTTATTATTTCCCATGCCGCTGCGCGGCTAAACCGCGTGCGCAGGACCCAAAATCATCAGGGCCAATAGATATAGCGGGAAATTTATTGGATACGGTAACCATCCCCGCCGCTTGATTCAGGCAAGGGCCTTGCGAAAAGGCGCTACCAGGCTACATGGGTGCGATGTATGCGGTGTCAAGGCCGAACGATGGAGACACCTCTTAGGATGCCACTGTGACCGTCACACTCGCTCATACCCTGCCACCAACCGTTACTACCGGCACTGCGCGAAATGCAAATTTGGTGTGGATGCCGGACACAAAAACGCTTTTAAATGAAACTGCTGTTGCTTAATTTTATCGCAGTTCGATTGTGGATGCAAAAACCGCGGCAGCATGCCGGGGGCCGTTCCGCCAAGACAAATTGCGCTACAGTCGCAGCATGACTCCTACACTTGATCCTGCACCTACCGTTTCATGGCTGGCTTATTGTCGCGCCGGGTTCGAGCCTGACCTCGCGGCGGAATTCAGCGCCCAATTCGGCGCCACGCCGCAGACGTTGCTGGCGGTGCCTTTGAGTGGTTTTGTGTCGGCCACATTTTTGCGAAAGGACGCCCGGCGCGCCGCCGCAATTGCCGACTGGCGTGACTGGATTTTTGCGCGGCAGTTATTGCGTAGCAGCGCCGTGCCGGTCGCGTTAAAAACAAATGATCGCGTCACGCCAATCGTGGCTGCTGCAAAAGTCTGGCTGGCCGAACAGAAGGTGACCAAGCTTGGTGCCGTCTGGATTGAATACCCGGACACCAATGACGGCAAGGCATTGTCAAAATTGGCGCAGGCGCTGCAACTGCGCATCGGCGCCGAGCTCGCCGCTTGCGGGCTGGTGCAGAAAGACGACCCAGTCGCGCCGCGCCTGCATGTCTTGCTTACGCTACAGCGCGAGGCGTTTCTCGCGCTGGCTGATCCGCGGACAGCCTCGTCGTGGCCGCTGGGTATTGCGCGCTTGAAGATGCCGCGCGATGCGCCCAGTCGTTCAACCTTGAAGCTTGCCGAGGCACTGCACGTTTTTGTGGGGGATCTGGCGGAGCGCATATTGCGTCCCGACATGCGCGCGGTCGACCTAGGCGCAGCGCCCGGCGGCTGGACGTGGCAATTGATTCATCGCGGCCTGCATGTAACCGCCATCGACAACGGCACGCTCAAAGGTGAATTGGTCGATAACGCGTTGGTACGGCACTTGCGCGAAGACGGCTTTCGCTATCGGCCGAAACGGCCAGTCGACTGGATGGTATGTGACATGGTTGAACAACCGGGGCGCATCGCTGCGCTTGTCGCCCTGTGGTTCCGCGAAGGCTGGACCGAGCGCGCCATCTTTAACCTGAAATTGCCCATGAAAAAACGCTTCGAAGAAGTCATAAAATGCCGGGCCGTCATTGAACAGGCGCTGAAAATGAGCGGACGCGAATATGAAATCCGTATCAAACAGCTCTACCATGATCGCGAAGAAGTTACCGGATTTTGCAGATTTGTGCCGCGGGGCAAACGAGACTAGTTCCGCCGCCAGCCGCCAAATTTTTTTGCAGTCCGGTGATGATGGGATTGAGTTAAATGGCTGGGCGGCTAGAGCTTAAAATTAATCTCGGTTTCAAACAAGCGGCCTTCCGTACCCGAATTGAATTTCCAGCGGGACAGCGCCCGGGTTACCGCGCGATCAAATACGCGCGTCGGCCTGGCTTCCAGAATAATCACCTCCGCGACGCCGCCCGCTGCGTTGATGACCAGCCTCGCCCGAACGCTACCTGCCTCTATGCCTGCGCGCGCCGCCTCGCGCGGAAATTCGGGTTGTTCACGAGAAAGCACCATTAGCACGGCCGTAATTTCCCTGGCGGGTACCGGACGCGCGGTCGGCTGGGCACTCGCGACGATAGCGGCAGCGGGTGCTGGCGCCGCTGGCGCTGGCTGGGGGGGCGCGTTGACCGGCGCGGTCGGGGTCGGGGCGGCAGGTTTTGGTTCGGCGAGCGGCGATGCTGCAGCTGACTTTGCAGTGGGTTGCGGTGCTGCGGATGCGGTGACAGGGGGTGGCGGTCTAGGTGCACTTTCCTTGATCGATTTCAAATCGGACATGTAATCCACGGCTTTGCGCGGCACAAAAAAGTCCGGCTCGCCCTGTTGTTTTTGCTCTACGTGCTTGAGTCGATCGGCCGTGGTGGGTACGGTCTCGGATTTCTGGCAAGCCGTCAGCGCCGCAGCCGCCAGTAAAATAAATGATAAAAGCGAGTGGCAACTCGCCGCACTTGAAAACGCATCATGAGTGTTCATTGAAGGCAGCGCTCCCGGTAATTAAATTTCCAGACGGCTGCCGCGCCGTGAATAAACAGTTCACGCGGTAACCACTACGGCGCCGGGCGGACAACAATCGTCACCAGCGCAAAAAGATTGTTGTCCAGATCATCGATCGTTTCGCCTTTTTCGTTCTGGTCCCACTTCAGGAGTCTGCCCATTTTTCGCGCGGCGGCATGATCTGCGGTGTCAAACGTGACCACTTTCAATCCGGCTTTTTCGAACTGTTCGCGGCTGAATGGCGAACGGCCATCGGCCAAGGGCTTGTATTTTTCCTTCGGACCGGCAGGCTTGGGGTGGAGGTTGTAAAT
>JAYVKG010000135.1:0-8536 GCA_043768625.1 Betaproteobacteria bacterium | reverse complement strand
CGTCAAACCGACCACCCTCAACAATACCGTTACCCTCACGCCCATTGCTCCATCGGGCACCGGTTGCGGCGGCGGATTGTGCAGCGGCGGCGACGCCCGTGTGGTCGTAACAGCAGTGGTTAATGGTATTAAATTGACCAATCGCTCGATCAGGTTTGATGTGTTTCAAGGTGACTTCCGCTTTGTCACGCCGGGCACCAACCTGCCGGTGACTTCACTCATCATCAACACCGATGAAAATGGCGAGGCAGTGGCGCGCATTACGGCTCTGGTCACTGCCCCTACGCAGGTGGCTACGCTCACATCAACCGATACCACCAGTGGCTTAGTGCGCCGCACCAATTTCAACATTGTTCAGCAGGTAAGCGGGACCGGGATTCTGTCAACCCTGCCTAGCGGAAACACGACCTTTACCGGTAGCAAGCCTGCCGCCGGGCAGCCCGCGCAGTGCCCGTTTGGCGGCGGAGTCGATTACTACATTTACGGTGGCACCCCGCCATATTTAGTGGTGTCGCCGCTCACGCAATTCCTGACTGTTTCGCCGTCGGTTGTCACTACCAACGGTGGCAGTTTCCGCGCCACGCAAAACGGTTGTGGCAACAGCCAGCTGATTGTCACGGATGCACAGAACCGCGTCGTAGAAACCTCACAGGTTATCGGCGCACTTGGCCCGGCAGGCGATGCGCTGCCGCCACCGGTGGCGTCTTCCTTAACGGTAACACCCACATCACACGCCTTGTTGTGCGGGCAGACCGGCACTAGCACAACCTCAGGCTCCGGCACCTTCACAGCCACCGTAACAACGGCTGGCGTACCTCCGGGTGCCTTTACCGTAACCCCGACGTCCGGCACTATCGGCAATACCATAAGCTTTACGCGAAACAACGGTGTGGTGACTGCATCGCCAACAACAATTACGGTTAACGTCGTTGCAGGTGCCACGACCATACCTGTCACCGTGACAGTACCGGCAAACTGTCCGTAACATCATCGCTGACGTCGCTGACGGGCATCTCGATCGAGATGCCCGTTTTATTTTGTGCCAGCTGATTAGCGCGTTGACCGCAATCCGTTAAAACCATTTTGCAATCTGAAAAATACTCGTGGCTTTCGTGTTTTTTTTATCGCTGGTGGTGACGGCTGCATTGATTCAGCTGTTTAGTCGAGCCCGAATTGGCAAGGCGTTTCTTGATTTCCCCAAAGCGCGCGGTTTACACGCGGCCCCGGTGCCGAAAATTGGTGGGATTGCCCTATTTATTAGCGTTTGGCTGTTGGCCGCCATCTGGTTGCAACAGGATATGGTTGCCGCTATTACCGCTCTTAGCCTGGTGCTGCTTACCATTTCCCTGCTCGATGACCTGCAACCGCAGTCCGCATGGCTTCGATTGTCGGTGCATGCGGCCGCGGCGGTAATAGTGATCCTCCTGTGGATAAAAACATTTGGGCTGGCTACCGCTCCAGCGAATTCGATGATTGGCTGGGTAATGTCACCAATCGGCTGCATGCTAGCCGCCTTGGCCATTATCTGGATGACTAATCTGTATAACTTCATGGACGGCGCAGATGGCCTTGCCGGCGGTATGTCCCTGATAGGTTTCGGCACCTACGCGGTGGCGCTGGCAATGCTGCAGAATACTGATAATTCAATGGCATTGCTGACGGCGATACTCGCGGGCGGGGCGGCGGGTTTTTTAATATTTAATTTTCCACCAGCTAAAGTCTTCATGGGAGATGCCGGCGCGATCCCCCTGGGTTTTCTGGCAATTACACTCGGTATCCACGGCCACCTGCTGGGATTTTGGCCCTGGTGGTTTGCGGTACTGGTTTTTTCGCCCTTCATTATTGACGCTACCGCCACACTTTTACGCCGTACCTTGCAAGGCGAGAAGCCCTGGATTGCCCACCGTGACCATTATTATCAACGCCTCATTCTGGCCGGTTGGAGCCATCGAAATACTACCCTTGCCTACAGCGGCGTCATGTTGGTTGTATCCGGCTCCGCCCTCGGCGCAATGCACAGTCCCAACCCCCATGCCGTTTTGCTTGCGTGGGTGATAACATACGCCTTGCTGCTGCTGCTGCTGGAGTGGCTTTTATATGAAAAGAAAAACAAAAACTCAAAAAAATAATGACCGCGAGGCAACATGAAGACAGTTTCAGTCAATGAGCGCGCACTGTTAGCGTTCGGTCACGATGTGGCAATGTTGGTCATTTCATGGGTCATCACGTTTGCGCTATTTTCTGAGTCGCTTTCGGCCATCAGCGCCGATCCCGTTTCTGGCATCGGTCTCCTGCTTGCCGTTGCGATACCGCTTCAGACTGTCGTTTCCATCGTTTTTGGCATGTATCAAGGGTTGTGGCGTTACGCAAGTTTGCCGGACGTACAGAGAATTGTTGCCAGCGTGCTCGCTGGCTCGCTCGCGGTTGCGCTTACTATTTGGGTGGGTGGCTGGCTGGGCAATCTCGGCTTCGCCCAATTTTTCGTACAGGCGCTGTTGCTCATCGTATTGATGTCGGGAAGTCGCATCGCCTATCGATCGTGGCAAGAGTGGCGACAATATGGAAAAACAGGCGATATGGGCACCCCGGTGCTGGTGCTGGGCGCGGGCGATGCCGCCGTCAGCCTGATCAAGGAATTGGTGCGCAGTAGCGACTGGCGGGTAATGGGCCTGCTTGATGACGATGCGAACAAGCGCCATCGGCTGCTTCACGGCGAACGGGTGTTGGGCGCAATCGACGAATTGCCACGGATCGCGCGAAGCCTGAAAGTGAAACACGCCGTTATTGCCATGCCGTCGGTGCCGTACTCGGTGCGGCGCCGGGTCATTGAGGTCTGCAACAAAGCACGGGTTCAAGTGCTGACAATTCCTAAATTTAATAGCGTTGCCCTCGCGCTCGCAGCAACCGGCAAGACCTTGCCGCCAAAAATCCGCCGGGTTGCCGTAGAAGATTTGATGAAACGCGAACCGATCATTCTTGACGACGCCGGGCTACACGAACTCATCACCGACAAGGTGATTATGGTCACGGGCGCTGGCGGCTCAATCGGCTCCGAGTTGTGCCGGCAAATAGCCACCTATCAGCCGTCCATGCTGGTGTTGTTCGAGCAGAGCGAATTTGCCATGTACCAGATCGAGCAAACATTGCGTGATGCGTTTGAGAATCTGCCCATCGCCAGTGTGATTGGCGACATCAAGAATGCGCGCCGGGTAAATCAGGCGATGCACCAATATTCGCCTTCGCTGGTTTTCCATGCCGCAGCTTACAAGCACGTGCCGCTGATGGAAGAATCGAACGCATGGGAAGCGGTGCAGAACAATGCGCTGGGAACGCTCATCGTCGCCGAATCCGCCATCGAATACGGCGTCAAAAAATTCGTGTTGATTTCGACTGACAAAGCGGTGAATCCGACCAACGTAATGGGCGCCACCAAACGGCTCTCCGAAATGATCTGCCAGGCATTGCAGCAATCCGGCGACACACGATTTGAGATGGTGCGATTTGGCAACGTGCTGGGTAGCGCTGGCAGTGTGATCCCCAGATTTCAGGAGCAGATCGATCAAGGCGGTCCGGTAACGGTGACGCATCCGGACATGGTGCGTTATTTCATGTCGATCCCGGAAGCCGCGCAACTGGTGTTGCAGGCAGGCACGATGGGACTGGGTGGCGAAGTGTTCGTACTTGACATGGGAGAACCGGTCAAGATCGTCGATCTCGCCAATGACATGATCCGCCTGTCGGAGCCAACGGACAACGAAATAAAGGTGGTCTTTACCGGCTTGCGTCCGGGCGAAAAGCTGTTCGAAGAACTATTGCTTGACGATGAACACACGCGCCCCACGCCGCACCCGAAGCTGCGCGTAGCCAAAGCCCGCGAAGTGGCGTCCGGATTTTTGGATACGCTCACAAGCTGGCTGAATCAGGACCACATGCCCGATGATTCCGAAGTGCGCCGAGATCTGAAACGCTGGGTGCCCGAATATGTGGCGCAGGTGCGTCCAAAGCTGAAATCCATTACCGGCGGCATCGAGAAAAAGTCGGCGTAGCTTCGATGCCTGAAGGCACCAAAACTTGCGCACGCTGATTTTCCTCAGATAATCTAATGGTGCGCCCGACACGATTCGAACGTGCGACTTCTACCTTCGGAGGGTAGCACTCTATCCATCTGAGCTACGGGCGCACTGGTAATGCTGGACGAAGTTTAGCATCCTGCCCACAGTCTGTTCGCGTTTCACTCAGGATTTGAGTCCAAAAGCGCTTCCCCCGTATAATTATCCTATTTAAATCTACGTCGTCAGAAAGTTGCCATGTCACAAACGCATCACGATCCCATCGAAGAAAATGTTGAAACCCACCCGCTTAAGTTGGCGATTGCCGTAATAGTCGGTGCTGTCGGGTTAATCATCGGCATTGTGATGCTGGCACATTTTGCGGTAGGAGGTCATTCCATGGGTACTAGTGTCGATAACGCCAACACGCCTGAAGTTATTGCCCAGCGAATTGCGCCGGTAACGACGCTGACCATTGATGCATCAAAAGGCACCGCTCCCACGCTGACACCGGTTTCGGCGACCCCTTCGGTGACGGCACCGATTGTAGCTATGGCGATTCCTGCTGCGGCAGTCGCCGGCGCGCCCACTGCTGCCGGCGGCGAGGGCGTTTTTAAGGGCGCTTGCGTGGCGTGCCATGGCGCTGGTATTGCCGGCGCGCCAAAGGCCGGCGATAAGGCCGCCTGGTCGGCACGTATCGCGCAAGGAAAGCCGACCTTATACGAGCACGCGATTCGCGGCTACCAGGGCAAAGCGGGAGTGATGCCCGCTAAAGGTGGCAATAGCGCGTTAGCCGATGCCGATGTGAAATCGGCAGTCGATTACATGGTTGCACTGGCCAAGTAAATCCAGTGCGGATGCTGACGGGTTTGACAAAAAGGGCGGGCGATCCGCCCTTTTTTACGTTCACGATGTTGCGATGAGTACATACGCGATTGGCGATTTGCAAGGCTGCTTTATTTCTTTACAAGCACTCCTGACCAAAATCGATTTCGACAATACGCACGACCGGTTGTGGCTGGTCGGTGATCTCGTCAACCGTGGTCCGGGATCACTCGAATGTCTGCGCTTTGTCAGCAGTCTCGGCAATCGTGCCACTGTCGTACTGGGCAATCATGACTTGCACCTGCTTGCTGTGGCGGAGGGCTTGGGAAAGGTGGGCAAGTACGACACAATTCAGCCCATTCTCGACGCGCCGGATCGCGCTGATTTGCTCGATTGGTTATGCCAGCAAAAATTACTGCATGTTGACAGCAGATATGTGATGGTACACGCCGGGTTGCTGCCGCAATGGAGCCTGGCAAAGGCGTTAGCGATTGCTGGCGAGATCGAGTCGTCGATGCGGGGCCGTCATCGGCGCGTGTTTCTCAAACACATGTACGGTAATCAGCCCAGGCGCTGGGCTGACAACTTGACCGGTAGTGATCGCCTTCGACTTGCAACCAACGCCATGACGCGCATGCGTGTTCTCGATAATACCGATGAACTCGATCTTGAATTCAAAGGCAAATTGGCAGACATTCCGTCGGGGCTGACGCCGTGGTTCACGAAACGCCATCCATCATTCGCTGACAAGACCATCGTGGCAGGCCACTGGTCTGCGCTAGGGCTGTACATAAGCGAAAATTTTATCGGGCTCGATAGCGGCTGCGTGTGGGGGCAGCAACTCACCGCCTGTCGGTTAGAAGACCGCGCCATATTTCAGGTGGCATGCGCCGAGAAGAACATCCCCACTTGCGGGGTATCGTAAGCCCAGCGTGAGCGGGTGCGGCGACTGATGGTCCCGGGCAAAATAGAACTACTGACTGGTCGTGGGTATTAGGAGCGTTTCTCCACCGCCTGCGCCAGGTAGCCTTGCGCAGGTAATCGGTTTCCGCTTATAATTCAAAGCTTTTCCGCATTTGCTGATTGAACGCGGCAGTTACCGGTTCTCAACCGGCCCGTTATCCGTTATCAACGGATTGTTAAGCCAAACAGGAGCAACAAATGGTAGTCATTCGCTTATCGCGCGGCGGCGCGAAGAATCGCCCTTTTTATAACATCGTCGTTGCTGACTCGCGCAATCCCCGTGATGGTCGCTTCGTTGAACGTGTGGGTTTTTATAATCCGCTGGCTAAAGAGGGTGAAGAAGGCATTCGTATCGCGATGGATCGACTTACTTATTGGCAGGGAAAAGGTGCGCAGGCCTCGGATACCGTGATGCGCCTTGTCAAGACCCAGAGCAAAAAAGCGGCCTGAGTCAGGCAAAGCGTCGCAGCGCGGCCCGGCAACACCGCCAGATGGATGATGTCGTCGTCATGGCTCGAGTTGCTGGCGCGTTCGGCATCAAGGGCTGGCTCAAAATTCATACCTTCACTGAATCGCCGGACACCCTTGATGGGTATGCCAGTTGGCTGCTTAAAAGTGACCAAGGTTGGGAAGCATTTGAGCTGGAAGATTTTGCGGTCAATGTCAAAGGGGTGGTTGCCAAACTCAAAGGCTGCGACGACCGAACTGCTGCAGAAAATCTTGCAAAGCGCGAAATTGGCGTTCCGCGCGCAGCGCTGGAAGTTGCCAGTGAGGGTGAAGTATTTTGGTTTGATCTGATTGGTTGCGATGTGGTGAACACAGCGGGACAGAAGTTTGGCAAGATTGAAACGTTGCTCGAGACAGGCGCCCATGATGTGTTGGTCGTAAAACTCGGCGCAGAAGAAATGCTGATACCTTATTTAGACGATGTGATTTTGAAGGTAGAGCGTGAAGCGAAGCTGGTTACGGTCAACTGGAGCGGGGAGTATTTATAACTGCCCAAATTGACTTTGCAGACGGGTATCCTGACAAATCAGTCATGTTTAGACTGGCGTAAGGTAAACAGAAAAGGGGATTGCGTGACCAGGCGATATAGCGTCATCACCCTGTTTCCGGAGATGTTTGACGCGGTAGCCGATTTTGGCGTGACGCGTCGCGGGCTGGACGAAAAAGCGTGGGCCTTGACGTGTTGGAATCCGCGCGATTTTGCAGTGAATGCGTATAAAAGCATCGACGACCGACCCTATGGGGGCGGCCCCGGCATGGTGATGATGGCAGAGCCGCTGAACGCAGCGCTGGACGCGGCGATAACAGAGCAAGTGGCCGCTGGTGTGGCAAAGCCGGTAGTGGTTTACGTTACCCCACAGGCCAAACCGATTACCGATGCGGGCATCCGCGCATTGGTTGAAGAAGCTGGCCTGATTTTTTTGTGCGGCCGATATGAAGGCATTGACGAACGAGTAATTGATGCGCGGGTCGACGTGGAAGTGTCGATTGGCGACTACGTGTTGTCAGGCGGCGAATTGGCGGCGATGGTGTTGATTGATGCGATGGTGCGGTTGCTGCCGGGTGTGTTGGGCGACGGACGATCCGCCGTAGAAGATTCGTTCTCGCCCGCACGTGACGGATTACTCGATCATCCGCACTACACGCGACCGGAAAGCTGGAACGGCGAGGCTGTACCGTCGGTATTGATAAGTGGCGACCACACAAAGGTTCAATCGTGGCGCCGCAAACAGGCGCTAAAGCGCACGCTGGAACGTCGTGGCGATTTGCTGGACGGACGGCAATGGCAAAAACAGGATTTGAAACTGCTGGAAGAAATCAGGCAGGAGCAAAAGAAGTAGCCGCATTAAAGAGTAGGTAAAACAAAACCCGCACACCAGCCGTTGCGCCCATCTTGGGCGACGGCTGCTCTATGCGACAGGCATGAAGAAAAATCTTCAGCCGCTAAAATAGAAAGGAACCAAAATGAATCTGATTCAAACGCTGGAAAAAGAAGAAATGGCCCGGCTGGCCAAAACGATTCCCGAGTTCGCTCCTGGCGATACCGTCATCGTCAACGTTAATGTCATCGAAGGTGAGCGCAAACGCGTGCAGGCTTTCGAAGGCGTAGTGATTGCCAAGCGCAATCGCGGCCTTAATTCCTCGTTTATCGTCCGGAAAATTTCCTCCGGTGAAGGTGTGGAACGTACCTTCCAGTCCTACGCCCCCACCATTGCGTCGATTGAAGTGAAGCGACGTGGTGACGTACGCCGCGCTAAACTTTATTACCTGCGTGATCGTTCGGGCAAATCAGCGCGCATCAAAGAGAAGCTGGATTACGTCTCGACGCAGACCAAAGGCGAGTAATTTTTCCCTCTCTTGCAAACAAAAACGGCACGCTTTGGCGCGCCGTTTTTTACTTTACGGGCTCACTTCTCCCACTTTTAACCACGAATTTATGTGCGGCTGCGCATTGCGCCGGTGGCAAATCCTTGCTACTGCAACTTAGTGATATTAGTAGGAAAGTGACACTGCAGGTTGCACTCATCACCGGGTGAGCGGAGCCCGATTTTCTGGACGGGCAAGTCGATGCTACTTTATCAACTTGTCAGGAGTAACCATGAAACGCATTCCCCGTCGTACCTTTACAGCCGAGTTCAAGGCTGAAGCCATCAAGCTTGTTACAGAACAGAAACTCACGCATGCCGAGGTCA
>JAYVKG010000134.1:0-8234 GCA_043768625.1 Betaproteobacteria bacterium | reverse complement strand
GCGTTCGGGTAGTTCGCCCGGGAAAAGTCTGTTTAGCTGGTGCAAAATCGATTCGCAGGAAAGGCCGTGAAATCCATAGCGCTGGATGCCCATTGTCAGCAATTGTTGGGGTAGTGGGAGCACGCGCGCAATATCCGGCAGCGCCGAGTGAAAAGTTGTATCAAAGCAGGCCACCTGCGGTACGCCGGCGAAATGTTCGGATGTGAAGCGAATTATTGCCAAGGCACGGGGCATATGCAGCGGGGCGAAAGCGGTCGCGGCGTCTAGTTGTCCAAGCACCGTTTCGTCAATCACGCAGTGCTGCCTGAGCGTTGGCCCACCATGGACAATTCGATGGCCGATGGCTTCCGGAGGCGGCGTGTCAGACTCGAGGAACCGCTGTGTAATGCGCGTGATCGTCCCTACTAAATCGGGATGATCAATAGTGTCGGAAAATAATTTTTCAAGCCGTGACGAGCCGACCCGAAACATGCCGAATCTGATAGAAGAAGAGCCACTGTTTAACGACAGCACATTCATCGAATTCATCCGCTCCAGTGCCAATCGCGAACTTCTGGCAGGTCGTCGCCATGTTCGCTGATATAGCGCTTGTGACGGCTAATTGTTGCCTGGTAACGCGCTGTCTCGAAATCCAGCAAATTGTGGAAACGTGGAATACGCCCGATGGCATCCAGTGCCAACTGGTACCGGTCAAGATTGTTTAATACCGCCATATCGAAAGGGGTGGTTGTAGTCCCCTCTTCCTTATAGCCGCGAACATGAATGTTTATATGATTGTGCCGTCGATAAGTAAGCTTATGAATCAACGCTGGATAACCATGGAAGGCGAAGATTACTGGCTTGTCAGTCGTAAACAACCGGTCAAAATCACCATCGCCCAAGCCATGCGGATGCTCGGATTGCGGCTGCAGCACCATTAAATCCACCACATTCACAACGCGAATTTTGATGTCGGGGACGTACTCCCGCAAAAGTGTGACCGCCGCGAGCGTTTCGAGGGTCGGCACGTCGCCTGCACAAGCCATCACCACATCGGGTTCACCCACGCCGCTGCCGGCCCATTGCCATGCGCTGGCCCCGGCGGCACAGTGCAGGATGGCCGAGTCCATGTCCAGCCACTGCCACATGGGCTGCTTGCCGGAAACAATCACATTGACGTAATTGCGGCTGCGCAGACAATGGTCGGCGACCGACAGCAGGCAGTTTGCATCGGGCGGCAGGTAAATACGCACCACATCAGATTTCTTGTTCGCGACATGATCGATAAAGCCCGGATCCTGGTGCGAAAAGCCATTGTGGTCTTGTCGCCAGACGTGGGAGGTGAGCAGATAATTGAGTGACGCAATCGGTTGGCGCCACGGGATAGTCCTCGTCACCTTCAGCCATTTGGCGTGTTGATTCAACATCGAATCGATGATGTGGATAAACGCTTCATAACAGGAGAACAGTCCATGGCGGCCGGTCAACAAATAGCCTTCGAGCCAACCCTCACACAGATGTTCGCTCAGCACCTCCATGACGCGACCATCGGCGCTGAGGTCGGTGTCTACTGCTTCAATGGCGGCCATCCATTCTTTGCCGGAAACTTCAAACACGGCCTCCAACCGGTTGGACGCGGTTTCGTCCGGGCCAAAGAGTCGGAAATTGTTTGTTGACAGATTTTGCTTCATCACGTCGCGCAGAAATTTACCCAGCTCGCGCGTGGCTTCGGCCGTCACGCTACCGGGCTTGTCTACCAGTACCGCGAAGTCATGAAACGCGGGCATCGACAGGGGTTGCAATAATGTGCCGCCGTTGGCGTGCGGATTGGAACCCATGCGGCGATGCCCGGTTGGTGCAAGTGCCGCGAATTCGTCACGAAATCTGCCGCGCTCGTCGAACAATTCGTTCGGACGATAGCTCTGCAGCCACTCTTCCAGCTGACGCAAATGTTCTGGTGTCTGGAAATCAGCAATCGGCACTTGATGCGCGCGCCACGTGCCTTCAACCGCTTTGCCATCAACGAATTTCGGCCCTGTCCATCCCTTCGGCGTACGAAATATGATCATGGGCCAGCGGGGACGTTCTGGAGGCGTGGTTGCACCCGGCGTCCGTGCCGCACTTTGAATGATTCGAATTTTTGCCAGAATCGTATCGAGTGTCGCGGCGAGAGATTGGTGCACTAAGTTTGGATCGTCGCCCTCGACAAAATACGGTTCGTAGCCGTAACCTTGCATCAGTTTGACTAATTCTTCGCGGCTGATGCGCGCCAGTATGGTTGGATTGGCGATCTTGAAACCATTGAGATGCAGGATCGGCAGCACCACGCCATCACGCGCAGGATTCAGGAATTTGTTGGAGTGCCAGCTGGCCGCCAGTGCTCCAGTTTCTGCTTCACCGTCGCCGATGATGCAGGCTACGATAAGGTCGGGGTTGTCGAATGCGGCGCCATAAGCGTGGGCCAATGAATAGCCCAATTCGCCGCCCTCGTGGATTGAGCCGGGAATTTCCGGTGATACGTGACTGGGAATCCCCCCCGGCCAGGAAAACTGGCACAACAACCGCTGTAGTCCACCTCGATTACGCTCGATCTCCGGATAATGCTCAGTGTATGAGCCCTCCAGGTAACTGTGCGCGACAATGCCCGGTCCACCATGGCCCGGGCCGATGATGTACATCATGTTCAGGTCGTTAACCTTTATCAACCGGTTAAGGTGGACGTAGAGGAAATTTAATCCGGGCGTAGTTCCCCAGTGGCCGAGTAAGCGCGGCTTGATATGTTCAAGCGCGAGCGGGAGTTCGAGCAGTGGATTGGCGCGCAGGTAAATCTGCCCGACCGACAGGTAATTTGCTGCGCGCCAGTAAGCGTGCATTTTGTGCAGCAATTCGGCTGATAGGGGACCGGACATCTATGCTTCGGCAGTTAATTTTGGGATGACGGTGGCGGTGCCAACTAACGTGGGGAACGGGGGGCACGTAGGCAACGCCGAACAACAACGCACTAACGTAAAGAATGCTTGACCACCAACTGTATATCGTATTTCAACATTAACCAACCCGCCTGACTAATCGGCAGCCAAGCAAAAACTACCGCCTCCTTTCCGCATCCAGCCATCGACCAAGGCTCAGGCGCGCACGCTTTCCGCTACTTGGCTCCGCGTAAATCAATCAAAAATGCCGCTTGCCGCCGGTAATTTAATTCTGTGGGCTAATTCGTAAAAAAACCGTGTGTGCCTACTCAGGGGGCAGGGGCCCATACTTCCGCGCGTTCATCAAAAAACGCATAGCCGGCCTTTTGCCGCTTGGCGATGTACATGGCAGCGTCCGCATTCTTGAGCAGTGTTTCAGTGGTGACGCCGTCGGCCGGGCAAATGGCAATGCCGATACTTGGTTGCACACTTAGCGCCAGATTGCCAATATATAAAGGGGCCGAAACCGCGTCCAATAATTTACAGGCGAGAAGACCAAGTTGCTCCTGGCTGGTCACGCCGCCCAACACGCAGGCAAACTCGTCGCCCCCCATGCGGCCAACCAGGTCATTCGCGCGCACTGCACGCGATAAACGCGCGGCGATGATACGCAGCAATTCGTCACCCACGCTGTGCCCGTATTCATCATTGATCGGTTTAAACTTGTCCAGATCAAGATAAAGCACCGCAAGCGCCTTGCTGCGGCGATCGGCCTGCTGCAACGCGTGGTCCAGTCGTTCGCGGAAGAAATTGCGGTTTGGCAACGCGGTGAGGCTGTCGTGTAAAGCCAGGTGCCGCGCACGCCTTTCTCCTGCCTGGCTACCGACCAGATCAGCGCGCGCCTGCATTAGCGCCGCTTGCACAAGAGCTACTTCCCGCTCGAGTTGCCGGCGCAGTGCATGTTCACTGGTCAATTTTAACTGCAGTTCATCCAGCGCCGTCAGGCACGCCATGACGCCCGCGCGAACTTGGCGCTCTAAGTCCGGTGCGTCCTTCGCGACGCTGGTGACGAGCCTGTCCCCTGATGTAAGCGTGACCTTCGCGTTAACAACATTCAACAGGTCCTGCCAACCGCCCGGGGCCACATCTTGGGTCAAGGATGACAACGGTTTGGGCGCAAATGTGCAAAAGTTGTTTTGGGCTTTAACGTCGATGTTCGCGGCGTCGATCGGCGGCAGCGCCCGATAGATATTTATTGACCTGATACTGGCATTAAAAGACGTGGAAATCGGTTGAGATTGTGGCATGGCGTACTCGGATTGGAAGGTGTTCACCGCGATTAATGGCTGGCTTCGACGGCATGAAGATGGCGGGAAAGGTTCAGTGCAATTGCTCTGCGTAAGCCTGCTTGTCCGCCGCATAGCAGCTACAAGACGCCGCTTCCAGTCCCTTGCGGTTGCGCACCGTGAGATCCCCACGGCGGTATTCGATCAGCCCGTTACTTTGTAAAATTCCGGCAGCCGCCGTAATACCTACCCGGCGCACACCCAGCCGATAGGCAAGCAATTCCTGTGTTACACGAAAGCTGTCCGCGCGGGCGCGGTCCTGGCTCATCAACAAGCAACGCGCCAGGCGTTGGCCGATCAAATGAAAACGTGGACAAGTGGTCGACGTCGCCATCTGTGCCATCAACACGTAAATGTAGCGATCCACTCTGCGCCGAAGCGCAGAGCTCAGCGCCAGCTCACGTCTGAAAGCGGCCGTGCCGATTCGCCACGCCTCGCCTGCGCCCTGTACCAGTGCGCGTAGCGGCGCGGTAGGAACGCCCAGTGCGACCTGCGCACCCAACATACCTTCGCTACCCACCATGCCAATTTCCAGATCCGGGGTGCCTTCGTTGAGACCGATCAGCGAAATGAATCCTGAGGTCGGAAAATAAATATGATGCGTGGCGTTGCCGGGTTCGCACAGCACCTTGGCTGTCACCAGCTCGACCTGCTCGCACACGCCGAGCAGCCGCGCGCGTTCTCTGCGCGGTAACAATTGGATGAGATGGTTTTCGGCCTTGGACACGCAAGCTCCCCACTATGCTGTTGATCCCAAAGCAGGACGTGGCAGGTTGAATAGGCTGATTAAACGGACAACCGTCTTTATTTACACTCACATAGCGTGCCCAAATCACTTGCGCTTGACCGTCTGCTACCGCACATAGCGACAAAAAATATTCAGTCGACACGGCCAAAATGTGAAATCTTCAGGCTGCAAGCGGTAGTCGGAGACCGAAGGACGGAGCGACAGGCTGCGACCGGCGCGGTTGATTCTTCGCTGCAGGCAACAGACGGCTGTATTCCTTTTTGGCCACAGCGTAACACTCACAAGTGCGTTCCTCCAGTCGCTGCCGGTCGAGTACATCGATATGACCGCGGCTGTAGCGGATCACGCCCGCGTGTTGCAGCTTAAGTGCCGCAGCCGTTACACCTTCACGCCTGACGCCCAGCAAGCTGGCCAAGAGTTCCTGCGTCATAACCAATTCGTCAGTAGCCAGTCTGTCCAGACCCAGCAACAGCCTGCGGCACATTTGCTGGTCTATTGAATGGTAACGATTACATACCGCTGTCTGGGCGACTTGGGCGATCATTGCTTGCGTATAACGTAGCAAAATGTCCAATACGGGCCCTGCACGGTTGAACTCACACTTCATCATTTGCGCACGCAAACGATAGCCCTGTCCGGCACTCTGTACCACTGCCTGGCTGGGAGTTGCCTCACCACCCATGAACAGGGAAATGCCAACCATTCCATCATTGCCCACTACGGCGATTTCTGATGAGGCACCGTCTTTGGTCATGTACAACAAAGAGACAATTGCCGTGGTCGGAAAATACACATAAACAGGCGTTCTGCCCGATTCGCACAATACTTGGCCGAGCGGCAGCTCTATCGGCTCCAGGGCTGACTGCCACCGGTCCCATTCAGCCTTGGGCAAAGAGGCAAGCAGCTGATTATGTCGCGGATCGTTGATGGGGCGGCATGGTGGGTTCATGGAGATCTCTTCGAATGCGGTGAGTCCCCATAATCCATGCATGACCACGCTTGTTGCATCGGCGGTGGACGGTTCCGCGTGTAGGCAAACACCTACAGCCTCGCCGCCAGTCCAAGCTATCGCCCGTCACCACGCGCAACTGTTTGTTACACCGCCTCCCTTGCCGGCAGCAGCCGCTGATATTCGTTTTTGACCACTGCATAACATTCACAACAACGCTTCTCCAGTCTGGCGCGATCGAGCACCGCGATGCGTCCGCGGCTGTAGCGGATCAACCCTGCTTCCTGTAATTTAAGCGCGGCCTCGGTAACGCCCTCGCGGCGCACGCCGAGCATATTGGCGATCAGTTCCTGTGTCATTACCAGATCGCTACCCGGCAGACGATCTAGACTAAGCAGCAACCAGCGGCAGAGTTGCTGATCCAGCGAATGATGTCTATTGCATACCGCGGTTTGGGTCATTTGTGTGATCAGCGCCTGGGTATAACGCAGCAGCAGGTGCAACACCGGACCGGCGCGATTGAATTCATCTTTCAGCAGCTGGCCTTTGAGTCGAAAACCTTGCCCCGCGCTTTGCACCACCGCGCGACTCGGCGTGGACTCTCCACCCATGAATAACGAGATGCCAACGATACCCTCGTTGCCCACAATGGCGATCTCGGCCGACGCGCCGTTCTCCATTACGTACAACATGGAAACAATAGCGGTAGTTGGAAAATAAACATGACTCAGCGTACTACCCGCTTCGTAGAGGACTTTCCCCAGAGGCAATCCGACCCATTCAAGGTGCGGTAGCCACCGCTGCCACTCAATCTCTGGCAACGCGGCGAGCAATTTATTTTCTTTGGGATCGTGGCGGACTACAGCGGCGGTGTGAACGGGGAATAAGGCCATGGCGAACTCGGTTCTAGTGGTGGCGGCTCGCATTTCTTTTCCACGGAACGGGAATAATAATTGCGACATTTAACCGGTGCCAGCCTTTCCGCTGCCAGGATGCCGAAGGCGGCATCACCCGGTTTTAAACGTTATAACCAAGCACCGCGCGCAGGACTGTGCGTTGGCGCACACAAAGAACAACGTCGCTGTTGCCCAAAAAAAAGCCAGCGTTACGGCTGGCTTTTTTTACCCGTCAGTTAGCCGTTACGGCACACGGCGTTCGATGACAATTTGCTCGACTTCCACCCGGCGATTAGGCTCCAGGCATTTGATGAGATCGGCGCGTTTCTTGTTGGTACACTGCACCACCGGGTTGCTTTCTCCCTTGCCAACCGCAGTCAGGCGGCTGGATGCGATGCCCTTGTTGGTCAGATAGTTCTTCACCGTATCTGCACGACGCTGCGATAACGCGAGGTTGTATTTATCGCTGCCCAAACGGTCGGTATAGCCGCTGATAGAGATATTGTTCACCTGCGTGTTACGGTTTAATACGTCGGCAATTTCGTCCAGCTTCGGCTGCGGCATTTGCAGATCGGAGCGATCAAACCCGAACAACTCGGTGGATGCAAGCGTGTAACGCTCGAAACGTGGTGGCGCCGATGTCGGCTGCGGCGTTACCGGCGTTGGCGGCGCCACGGCAGCCGGCGGCGGCGATGCTGGCGCTGCTTCCGGCATCCGGCGGGCGATTGGTGCCGCTGGACGGTCGAAGGTGTACGTCAGCCCCACCGTATAGATATTGGTGTTAGCGCGATCAAAGCCGAAATCTTCGCTGCGAATGTAGGCGTGCGAACGACGCGCATCGGCCTGCATGCCCCATTGGTTATTGAATGCAAATTGAAAACCCACCCCTGCGTTTACGTAAGGTGAATTGCGACTCTGGTCGATATTGCGTGAATAGACTTGCCGTTTGTCAAATTCGGCACCGGCACCCAACAGCACGAAAGGCCGAAAACGGTTGCGCGAGAACATGTAAAGGGCATCCACGCCAAGCGTATCCTGCTGGTAGCGCACGCCATTGAATCGCTGGCGTGAGTAAGTGGGTCCAAATTGGATATCCCAGCTTGGCGAGATGGCCTTGCCAAAGCGTAGCCCTAAGCCGCTACCATGATGGTGGCTGCCGAATTTCTCATCCGGACGCATTCTGTTGATACTCGGCACCACATACCAGGACGGGTTGTAGGAAGCGTTGTAGGTAGGATCGTAGAAGCTGCTTTGCGCGATCGCATTACAGGCAGCGGCGCTGCCTAATAACGCGACGGCAGTCGCTAGTTTTTTCATTTTATTCATGTGGACCTCGTGTGATGGGAAATACGTTATTTGACGCAATAGAGTCGTTTATTGAATTTTGTTTGGCGAGCAAAGTCACCT
>JAYVKG010000133.1:0-15284 GCA_043768625.1 Betaproteobacteria bacterium | reverse complement strand
GGCCACCAACGGAATGGTCACGGCGACCAGCGTTAACAGTGAAGTGCGCGTAACCCTCACCGGCATTGCCGATAACGCCCGCACCACCATCTCGCTTTCTGGCGTTAACGGCAACGTGGCGGCAGCCGTCTCGCTGGGCTTTCTGGTTGGCGACGTAAATAATTCGCAGGCAGTGAAAGCCAGCGATGTCAGCGGCGTAAAGGCACGCGTTGCACAAGCGCAGCCGCTCACGACGGCCAACTTTCAATACGACTTGAACACCGACGGCAGCCTCACGTCTGCCGACATCTCGGCGGTAAAGGGCCGCGCCGGACAGGTGTTGCAATAGGCAGAAATTTAAAACGTAGATCGAGCACTGGCGCGGCGTTGCAGACAAAAATGGCTGTAACGGCGCGCCAGTAAACGATCTTGCCTAAATTAAGGCAGCATTTTTGAACTGTGCACTGCTGCATCTGCCGCCAGCCCGGCATTTTTTGCGCGATGTCCCGCCACCAGGCCATAGAGTTTTTTCAGCAGCCGAAACGCAAACCGCACGAACAGCAGCGTCAGCAGCGTCTCCGCCACGGTCGCGACGAAAGCGGTGAAGGCGCCCCAGCGCGGTTGACGTGCACGGTATTTGGCGATGGCGCGGTCGCGGGCAATTTCGATACTGTCGTAAAAGGTCGGGACCACCAGCAGCGTGAGGATGGTTGAGGTGATGGTGCCACCGATGATGGCAATCGCCATCGGCCGGTAGAATTCGCCGCCCTCACCCAAGCCAATCGCCACCGGCATCATGCCGGCGATCAACGCGAAGGTCGTCATCAGGATTGGCCGCAAACGCACCCGGCCGGCGTGCATCAGGGCATCTTCGCGACTGACACCTTGCGCCTCTTCCTTGCGCGCGCAGTCGAGCAGCAGGATCGCGTTCTTGGCGACCAGGCCCATCAGCATGATGATGCCGATAAAACTCATCAGGTTGAGTGTGCCTTTGGTCAGCAGCAAGGCAACGACCACACCGATCAGGCTAAGCGGCAGCGACAGCATCACCGGCAGGGGCGCGGTAAACGAGCCAAACTGGATCACCAGAATAAGGTACATCAGGCCGATGCCCATCACCAGCGCGATGCCCATCTCTGAAAATACTTCGTTCTGGTCGCGCGAGGCACCGCCGAGTTCAAGCGCGTAGCCGGGCGGAAAATCGATCTGCTTGGCAATCTTCATCGCGTCCGAGGTGACTTCGCCCGGCGAGCGTCCCTGTGCGTTGGCCGATACCGAAATCATCCGTTTGCCATCAGAGTGCTGTATCTGTGCCGGCCCCTTGCCCATGGTCACGGTGGCGATCTGATCGAGCGGCACCATCATGTTGCTGCCGCTCACGGCGATGGGTAAATGTTCGATGTTGGCCGCGCTGATGCGATCGTCCGGGTGCAGGCGCACCGCGACATCGCGTGATTCGCCGGTCGGATCGACCCAGTCGCCCACCTCGACACCGGCAAACGCCACGCGCAGCGCCTGTGCGGTATCGCCGACCGAAATGCCCAGTGCATTGGCCAGACCGCGATTGAGTTCGATCTTCAATTCGTCTTTGGGATCCTGCTGCGAGAGGCCGATATCGACCGCACCCGGCACCTTGGCCAATTTCTCCATGAAGTCACTGGTGATGTCCATCAGGCGGCGCGAATCAGGACCCGAAAAAAGGATCTGCACCGGTTTGCGGGCGCCGTTATTCAAATCATCGAGCACGGTATATTCGGCGCCGACAATTTGCACCATGAGCTTGCGAAGGTCGACGGCAATTGCACTGCCCGAACGTTTCCGCACGGTGCTCTTGCCGATATCCACATACACCCGGCCACCACCAGAACTGACATTGCTGTTGGTCGCCACGGTTTCCGGCAAGGTGCGCGCCAGTTCGGCCGCTTTTTCTACTTTCAAACGCGAATATTCGAGGCTGGCACTCGATGGCGTGCGGACTTCGATGGCAATCGAGTCGCCATCGGCGGTCGGCAGGAAACTCGATCCGCCCACCGTAAATTGCAATACCAGCGCGCCGACCAGGCTAAGCCCGGCGATGATCGCCATCCACTTGCGATGGTGGAGCGCCCAGGCGATGACATTGCCATAGCGATCCGCCTGATGATCAAACCACCTGTTAAAACCCGACAGCCAGCGGCTGAGACCTTTTTTGGGTCGCTGCTGATAACCGACCGGGTCGCCCCAGTAGGCGGACAACATCGGGTCGAGCGTGAAAGAAATGAACAGGCTCACCAGCACCGAGGTGGCTACCGTCAATGCGAACGGCCGGAACCATTCGCCGGCACCGCCGCCCATGAAGGCTACCGGGATGAACACCGCGATGATCGAGAAGGTCGTCGCGGTTACGGCCAGGCCGATTTCGGCGGTGCCGGCACTGGCAGCGGTGCGCCGGTCTTCGCCCATCTCCATGTGCCGAACAATATTTTCGCGCACCACGATGGCGTCATCAATCAACACACCAATGGCCAGCGACAAGCCGAGCAGGGTCATGAAATTGAGCGTGAAACCGCAGGCCCAGACGGCGATGAAGGCGGCGATCACGGAGGTGGGCAAGGCCAGCGCGGTGATGAGCGTGGAGCGCCATGAATTGAGAAAAGCATAGACCACAAAGATGGTCAGCAGCGCGCCGAACATCAGCGCTTCGATCACGTTCTGCAGGCTGCCCTGCGCGTTCTTGCCACCGTCCTGGGTGATTTCCAGTTTGGAGCCGGCGGGCAGCGTCTGGTTGATTTCATCGACCACTTTGCGAACCTTGTTGGCAACGGTCACCGTGCTCGCATCGCGCGAACGGGTGATTGAAATGCCGACGTTTGGAAGCGCGTTGCGGACACTAACGCTATTGAGTTCGGCGAAGCCGTCGGCGATGGTGGCGACCTGACCGAGACGGACCACCTCGTTGCCGCGGCGCTTCAACACGATCTGCTCGAATTCAGCCGGTGATTCGATGCGCCCGACCAGGCGGATGCTCTGTTCGTCAAGCGTGCCCTTTACCCGGCCGACCGGCGCGGTGGTGTTTTGGTCACGCAGTGCGCTGACCACCTCGGTGACCGACACATTGTATTCGCGCAGCTTCTCGGCGCGCAGCAGCACCGACAGCTCGCGACGCAGCGAGCCATTGACATTGACGGTCGCGACGCCATCGATGGCGCGGAATTTGTCGGCAAGGGTATCCTCGGCAAGGCGGGAAATTTCGGCGTGCGTTTGCGACGCCGCCGACAACGCCATCTGCATGATCGGCTGGGTGGACGGGTCGACGCGCCGCAACACCGGTTCGCGCATTTCGATCGGCAGCTTGTGTCGCACCGAGGCGATCGCATTGCGAATCTCGTCGGACGCTTCAATCATGTTTTTCTTGAAGTTGAAAATAATGACAATGCTGGCCGCGCTCTCCCTCGCCGTTGATTCAATTTTGTAAACCTGCGAGATACTCTGCAAGGATTTTTCCACGCGATTGATGATTTCGCGTTCCACCGTATCCGGCGATGCGCCGGGGTACGGAATATTGATCACAATCACCGGTTGCTCGACATCGGGATTCTGATTCACCCGCAAATTTTTCAGCGCCAGCAGACCGAGGCACATCAGCATGATAATAATGACGACCGTCGTGACCGGGCGCTTGATACTGAAGTCGGACAGGAACATGGCTTATTTCCCCGCGTCGGTGGCAGGCGCTGGCTTCGCTGCTGCCGGAGATGCATTGGACGCGGCGTTGGCCGGCACCGTGGACAGTTCCACGTTCTGGCCGTCTTTAAGCGTCGTCGATGGGTAGCGAATCACCTTGTCGCCATCAGACAGCCCGCTGGTCACGGCAAAATCGCCGCTGCGCGGATCGCGCTCGCCGATCACCACGTTGGTTTTTTGAAGTTTCCTGTCCTTCATGCGCCAGATCGACGCCTTGTCGCCATCGCGTACCAGCGCCGTTGCCGGCACCGTGAGGCTGGTGGTGCTGCCCGCCTCGATGTGGCCCTCGGCGTAGAGACCGGCGAGTTTGGGCTGCTTTGCGTCGACAAAATCGACCAGCACTTCGACCTGGCGGGTGGTTGCGTTGGCGGCGGGATTGACGCGCCGCACTTTGCCTGCGAATTCCTGCTGACCGTAGCCATTGACGCGAAAGCTTACCGGCTGGCCGGCTTTGACGTCGCCGATTTTATCGGCCGAGACCAGGCCTTCGAACCGCATGCTGGCCGGATCGATTACCTTGAGCAGTTCCTTGCCGATCTGCGCGGTATCGCCCGCCGACACTTTGCGGTCGCTGACGATGCCGTCGAACGGCGCGCGCGCTTCGGTGCGCTGCAACTGCTGCCGCGCCAGCACCGTACGCGTCTTGGCGGCGGCCAGATCGCTCTGCGCCGTATTGCGACGAATCTCGGCGTCTTCCAGCGCCTGCGCCGAAGCCATACCCGAGCCGCGCAGGGTCGTCATACGCTGAAATTGCCGTTCGGCCTGTACTGAGGCCTGGTCGGCTGCGCGTGTAGAGGCGTCGGCCGAGGTCAGGCTGTCACGAATGGCGGTGGCGTCAAGACGCACCAGCAAGTCACCGCGCCGCACGGTGTCACCGTTTTCTTTCAACACCTGCAACACCACCGCCGGCACCTCGGCACGCAAATCGGCGCGGCGTTCGGGCTGCACCGAGCCGGTAATCGACGGGCCGGAGGCCAGCGCGTTGTTATGCACGGTGTGCAGGTCTTCAGGCGAAATCAGCAGCGGTTTGGCATTGACGGCATCAGCCGCTTTGGCGGAAGTTTCCGGTGCTTTGCTGCAAGCGGCGAGGATTGAAGCGATAAGCAAAAAGAGAAAAATAGAGCGCAACATGCAATGACTTCCAGACACAAGATGGGTGAAGCACTGAAGCAAAGGTGAATTCGGTCAGTGATTAATGACGCATTATCGCTGTTTCGACCTGACCGGACGTATTCCGGCACGCATGCCAGCCTGGCGGCAGTCTGACCAGCGGTCGGCGTCGCAGCAATGAATTTGCGACGGTTCGACGGCAACTGGCGACGAACTGCATAATTTCGGGGGCATCTGCGTGGCTGCCGGCAATCGCCGGTATTCGCGGTGCCGCAAAGCAGGCGCGGAACGCTGTGCTGCGGGCAGGACCGCGGCGAAAAACTACAACACGCCGGCTACCACGTTGACGGTGATGGCGATGATGATCACGTTGAAGAAAAACGAGACCACGCTATGCAACATGACCAGACGTCGAAACGCGGATGAGGTAATCACCACGTCGGAGGTTTGGCAACACATGCTGATGACGATGGAAAAATAAGTAAAGTCCAGGTAATCCGGCATTTCCGTTCCGGGGAATGCCAGTTGACCCGGCTTCATGTAAAAGCTATGTGCATACTGCTGCGCAAAGATGACGGCGACGAACAGCCAGGCCAGAAAAATCGTGCTGCTGGCCAGCGCAATGTCGCTCAACGACTTGTCTTTTGCAGCATGCAATTCATGCGACAACGCAAACAGCACCACGGCCGCCACACACAGGCTCAGGAACAACACCGTCCACTTGTTTTCATCCTGTCGCTGCGCGCGCTTGTGCATCGACGTCATGGTCGCGCGAAACATCAGCACGAACATCAGCATCAGGAAAAATCCTGCACCCACATTGAAGGAAATCAACAGGGCACGACTGGGCGGCATGGACGGTATCAACACCAGGAACAGCACGATCGTCAGCACCGCCGAGGTGAGCAGCCGGGGCCGCCGTACGGTCCGCTGCAAGGAATGCGAGAGCGAGGTCATCGTTTGGCTTTTTCAGAAATATTCGGCCGCGCTGCCGGCATCGACTTACGGGTATTGGCCACCGCGAGGAAAATTTCGCGCAGGAAAACCACCAGGCTGACAATGAATGCCGCCATTGCCAGCATGAATAGTGCGCCGACTGCCGGGGCTAGATTAATCGACATGAAGGCATCGATGAAAGCCACGATGATGAGCAAGCCCACGAACAGCGCGCAAAAAACCGCCGATGCAACCGCCAAGTAGATCAAGCGCAGGCGGCGGCGGAGATTTTCAAGCTCTTCGCGCGCCGGCTTCAATTCCTCCAGGCTGAGCGCGTGCAACCGCTCTTCAAGAACGCGGATACGATCGACGATGCGGGCGAGGCGATTGGCCAGCACGCCGATGATGGTACCGACGGCGGTGAGCAAAAACACCGGCGCGATCGCCAGCGTAATGACGTGGGTAATCTGGTTGATATCGGTGGGCGGAAACATCGGCAGGGTTAAATTTGCGGTGGGGGTGAGGTACGTTGAGGTATGTTCAGGTGCGGTGAGTATGCGATGTGCGCGTTGATAAGACAACAAACGTCACCGCCGACAGCACCATGAACAGGACGGCAAAGCCTGGCCCACACTCGCCAATCCGGCGGCTGGCGCTCACTGTTTCATCATCACGTAATTACCGTTGGTTTTAGTCAAATAATCCAGCCAGTCGACTTTTGCTTTCTTGCCGCCGGCATCGATTTCTGTCCTGGTGGTGCTGACGACCTTGCCGTCGCGCTTGAAGGTTTCTTCCAGCATATTTTTCTTCACCAGCTTCAGGGTTACATGGGTAATTCCCGGATCACCTTTAAATGGCGCTTCGGTGCCGTTGGTTTTGGCAAGGTATGACTCGCCCGTTGGGGTTGACATGGTCACCGCGTCGCCTTCGACCCGGTAGCTGACCAACAGGCTGTTGTCGGAGCGTTTATCCGCCTTCATCGCTTTCCAGGATCCGGACATCAGGTTCGGTGCAGTTTTGTCATACGCCACCCGCGCATAGCTGGTGGTGCCCTTCACCACTGCATTGTTGACGGTGGAATTATTGGTGTATTCACGCACCATCGAGTTGCCATCGGTGGAAATGGCGATCTTGGTGCGCGCCACCACTTTGCCGTCTTTCTTGCCGACCATTTCAACGTGATGGGTATCGACCAGCTTCACCGCCAGTGTGTCGTTGTACGGATTGCCTTCGATTTTCTGGTCACGGCCATCGGTCTTCACCAGAATTTTTGTCGCGCAGGTTTTGCATTCATAGGTTCCGTCGCGGAATACATAAACCGACGGCTTGGCGGAAAAGTCGATGCTGTTCACCTCGGTTTTCCAGGTGCCGTCAAACACACTCTGCGCCGCGCCGACCGCAGGGATAACCGCGACGGCGATGACAGCGATGACAAAAGCGTTTTTCATGGAGTCCTCCTGTTGGGTTTGAAACAATAGCCGGTGGGATGCAAACCCGCGTCCTTCGACTGGCGCATCCGGCTGGTGGGCTGCGCTCAGTGAAATCAGCACAGCGAATTTCCGGGATACGCCGATTCTGCGAAGAAGTCAAAAAAAAAATCGCTTCATTTGCGACGCGACCGCTAGGTCGCGTGCAATCGCCGCAGGGTCTCGCGGTATGGCTTCAATCCGGCGCCGAGCAAGGCGATCGCAGCCACATTGGCGAGGGTGCCGACGATCAGCATCGACCACCTGAGCGCGAGGTCGTCGGCAAATACGTAGTCTGTCACCAGCGCTACCGCCGTTGGCCCGATGCCAAGACCAATCAGATTGACAATGAATAAATAAACCGCGGCGGTCTGGCCGCGCATCTGGTTGGGAACGATGGCGACAATCGCCGCAGGTGCCGCGCCGAACGGCATGCCGAGCGCAAATATTGACGGCACCATCAGGATGGCGGCGAGCGTGCCGGTGCTCGCCAGCAAATAGACCCCGCCCACGATGGCAATGCCGGACGCACAGATACCCACCCGCAGCGCCGCGTCGGACTTGCCCTGCCGCAGCCAGCGATCCGTAAGCCATCCGCCGGACAGCACACCGAGGCAGCCGAATATCATTACGATCAAGCCGTAAATAATGCCGACCTCGCCGGCCTTCCAGTTGAAGGTGCGGATAAAAAAACTTGGCACCCAGGCGGCCGTGCCGTACGAACAAAACGCGATCATCGCGAAGCCGGCGTTATGACACAGCACGGTGCGGCGGTTTTGCCAGAGATGTGCCGCCACCACCGCGAATGGCACGTGGCCTGCGACAGCGCCGACCTCTTCGCGGCGCGGCTCCTTCACCAGCAGAAACGCAGAGCTGAAAATAATTCCGCCGCCACCGAGTACGAAAAACACCAGCTGCCACGGACGCACATCGCCGATCAGCGGCAGCGTCACCGCGCCCTGCGCGACGGCGAATTGAATGACCAGCCCGCCCAGCAAAAACGCGAGGCCGGAACCCAAATAAATGCCCATCGAGTAAACACTGATCGCGGTCGCGCGGCGATGTGGCGGAAAATAATCGGCAATCATCGAATAGGCCGCCGGCGACAGCGTCGCCTCGCCCACCCCGACGCCGATACGAAACAGAAACAATTGCCAATAAGTCTGTGCCAGCCCGCACAGCGAGGTCATCAGGCTCCACACCACCACGCCTGCCGTGATCAGGCCGCGTCGATTCCAGCGGTCAGCCAGCCTGCCCAGCGGGATACCGAGAATGGTATAAAAAATCGCAAATGAAAACCCCATCAGCAGGCTCATTTGCGTGTCGCTGATACCGAGATCGCGCCGAATCGGCCCCACCAGCAAATTCAGAATTTGCCGATCCACGAACGAAAATACATAGGCAATCATCAGGATTGCCACCACCACCCAGGGATAGGCGGTCGATTTCATGCCGCCGGTTTCGCTTGTATCCATCGTCGCCCTGGTCCGATCAGAGATAGCCGCCGCGCACACGGCCAAACGTCGTTGTGACACGCTGTGGTCTGTCGCAAGTGTCGCAGCGTAATGCCTGCGGCGCAAGCAATTTAAGTGTAAAAGTCAGCCACTGGCGCGGTGACCAGGGCAATAGATGCCGGAGCGGCGCGCCCATGGTCACTGCTGCTTTTTTCTCGCGAGCAAAAGTGAACGCAATATGAGGGCCGGTATAATCATTGCCGCGAATGAAGCGATGCGGAACGGCGGTGCCGGACGATCACCCCGGGCATCGCCTGTTTTGGCGTCATTTTGCAGGTTTTAATATTGCTCTTTCCGTGCTGTCCTCCCGAAAGGTTTTTTGTGATTATTCATCGCCGCGCGTTTTATTTCCTCGCTATCCTGTTCGTTTCGCCATGGGTCGCTGCCGATGAAGGCATGTGGACGTATGACAATCTACCCCGCGACCCACTCAGCACCAAGTACGGTTTTGTTGCCGACAAGGCGTGGGTGGATCACGCAATGCGTTCGTCGGCCAGCCTTGGCGGCTGCTCGGCATCATTCATTTCACCCGATGGTTTGGTGCTTACCAACCACCACTGTGTGGCCGGTTGTCTGCAGCAGATCTCGAGCGCGCAAAAAAATTACCTGCTGGATGGCCTGCTGGCGCGTAAACATGAAGATGAATTCAAGTGCCCCGCACTTGAATTAAGCCGCCTGGAAGAAATCAGCGACGTCACCAGCACCGTCAACGCCGCGACCAAAGGACGCGTCGGCGAGGCTTACAAGAATGCGCAGAACACCATCAACGCCAAACTCGCCAGCGATTGCGTCGGCGCCACACCTGCCACCGTGCGCTGCAGCGTGGTCACGCTTTACCAGGGCGGCCAATACCACTTGTACCGCTATCACCGCTATTCGGACGCCCGGCTGGTGTGGGCACCGGAGGATGCCGCGCCAAATTTCGGCGGTGACCCGGACAATTTTAATTTTCCCCGCTATGGCCTCGACGCCGCGATCCTGCGCGTTTATGAAAACGGCAAGGCCGCCGCCATCAAAGACTACTTCCCGCTCAGCAAGGGCGGTGCCAAGGCGGGTGAATTGGTGTTCACCTCCGGCTCGCCCGGCAGCACCAATCGATTGCTCACCGTGGCCCAACTCGAAACCCTGCGTGACCTGCGACTGATCAATAACCTGCGGCGCGGCGCAGAACTGCGTGGCTTGCTGACCCAGTATCGCAAACTCGGCACGGAGCAGGCGCGCATCGCCGGCAACGATTTGTTTTTTCTGGAGAACAGCCTCAAGGTCACCAACGGCGAGCTCGATGCCCTGTTCGAGCCTGACCTGTTGAATCGCAAGCGTAGCGAGGAACAATCGCTGCGCCAGTTTGTAGCGGCCAATCCGGCATTGAAGGCCGAGGTTGGCGACCCATGGGACGCCATCGCCCGCGCGCAAGTAACCGCTCGCGAGATTTCTCTGGAGTACGGCACCATCGAGCTGGCACGGGCGTTTCAAAGCCGCTATTTTGGCTTCGCGCGGACCTTGGTGCGCGGTGCAGTGGAGCGCGCCAAAGCTGATGGCGATCGCCTGCCCGAATTTTCGGCGACAAGGTTGCCGGTAGTCGAGCGCCAGTTGTTTTCACCTGCGCCCATCTATGCCGAATTTGAAAAAGTAAAACTCGAATGGTCTCTGACCAAGATGCGGGAATGGCTGGGCACCGATGACCCCTTCGTGGTGCAGGTGCTCGGCAAGGAATCGCCGGCCCAGTTGGCGGCACGACTGGTGGATGGCACCACATTGGGCGATCCTGCGATCCGCAAGCGTTTGTGGCAAGGCGACGCGGCACTGGTCAATCAATCCGACGACCCGTTTATCCAGCTCGTCCGCAGCATCGACGCGCGCGCGCGGGCCATTCGTAAACGTTATGAAAACGAAGTCAGCGCAGTCGAGCAAAAGAATGCCGAGTTGATCGCCAAGGTACGTTTCGCCCAGCAAGGCACCAAAGTCTACCCCGACGCAACCGGCACGCTGCGCCTCAGCTACGGCGCGGTAGAAGGCTGGACGGAGCGCGGCAGTCCGGTCGCCCCGTTCACCGATTTCGGCGGCGCGTTCAAGCGCCATACCGGTGCCGAACCATACGCGTTGCCGGCTTCCTGGCTGGCCGCCAAAGCGAAGATCAATCCCGCGCAGACCTTCAACTTTGTCACCACCAATGACATCATCGGCGGCAATTCAGGCAGCCCGATGATCAACCGCCAGGCCGAAATTGTTGGACTGGCGTTCGATGGCAACGCTCATTCGCATGGCGGTGCATTCTGGTCAGATCCGAAGCTCAATCGCACCATCGGTGTGACCAGCAGCGGCATTCTTGAGGCGCTGAAGAATATTTACGGTGCCGATGAACTGCTGGCGGAAATTCCCGTGCGCTAAAATGCCGTCAAAAATGCCGTCCTGCCTGCCACCACGCCGTTAAAAAAATATTCGCGGCGGCAAGGCTTTGAGTTTGTCACGAGGCCGGCTGTGGCCGGATGGTGAATCGGCGTTATTTAAAAGAATATTCGGCCAGGATCTTGTCGCGCCGGATCGACAGGTTGTGCGGGGACATTCCGGGAATGGCCGGCAATAGTTGGCGCAACGGTTTATAAACGGCGCGGCCGGTCCGATAGTCAAAACAAAGCGACGCCTGGTTATGCGCGCAACCGTTGGGAACCTGCGAAAGATTTGACGCCGTGCCGGGCAGCACATTGTGCGGAGCATATTCGTTTAAGCCCGGGTAAACAACGCTGTTCGACGGCAGCGCAGCGTTAGCATTCTGCGCGAATCCCTGGGCACTTAACTCCGGACTGATTTTTATCAGCGGTAATTTTCGTAGCGTGGTTTGCGCGGTGCAGACGCAGCCAGCACCAGCCAGCAAGCCGCCGCACAGCCATCGCACCCACCAGAATTTGACCCCTGTCATTTCGCTTCCCCCCCTTGTCTTTGCTGCCCGCCCGAACATTGCGGACGGGCCTTCACACACTAAGGGTAGCCATAATCCGGCCTATTTTATGTCGTCCCTCAGCCTCGATTGGTCTGCTGATTCAGCCGAAACGCCGGTCAGACAAAGACTACAACGCCATTTCCACCAAAATAAACGGCCGCGAATGTGAACGCCGGCCGGTAAACCAACCCAGTCGCAGCAGACGTGGCGCGTGGCCTTCGCTGGTTACCATCGATACAAATACCCATCGAGCATGCCCTGCCGACGGCGCCCCGTCGCGACCCTGCGAATTGGCTGATCGCATGACTTACAATAACAGTACTTATCATCAAGGATGCAGGTAAAAACAAATGCTCAGACAAAATGCGATGGAAGTCGTCACGATGCGCGAAAAATTTGCGCGGCAGCGCGCTGACGCGACCGTAGTTGCGGTGGGGCAGGTTACCGCGCTGGTCGCCGTCTTGCTGATGGCAGGTTGCGCGGGCCTGGAAAAAACGCCGGCCACCACGCTGCAACCCGCGCAGACGACCCCGCCCGCGGCCGTCGCGCCGGTGGCGGTGGCGGTGGCCGTGCCACCCCTCGCGTCGGCAAACACAACGCAACCTCTTCCGAACATTGTCGTGCCCTCCCCCGCCGCGGTAACAACCATTGCGCCGGAACCAAAAGCAGCGCTCTCGGCCGACGCCAAAACACCAGCCCAGGCGATGGCCAAAGCAACCGCCGCGATCCCTCCGGCAGCGGCCAAGGCGACGGTGTTGCCGGCCCCGCTGGTAAAAAAAGACATCGCGCCTGCCGCGCCGGTGCGCCCTGCTGCGGCACCGTCGCTGGACATGAAATCGCTGGAGGCCCGGCTCAAGGACACGCAGGCCATAGGCGTATTCACCAAACTCGCGCTCAAGAATCAGGTCAATGACCTGCTCGAACAGTTCCGCGCGTTTTACCGCGGACAACTCAAGATCACGCTGACTGAGTTGCGGCGACCGTACGAGATGCTGCTGCAGAAAGTTCTGGCGCTGCTACAGGATGGCGATCCACCGCTGGCGGGCGCGATTGTGGCCTCGCGCGAAGCGATCTGGGGCATCCTCGCCGACCCTGCAAAATTTGCCACCATTTAAGTTTTTGCCTGGAGAATCAACGTGAAGAATTATTTTAAAAGCTGGACGCTTATCCTGGTGTTGTCGGCAACCCTTGCCGCACCGTCGCGCGCTGCAGATGACGTTGCGCTCCTCAAGGACCTCACTGCGGTCATTGCGCTGCTCAGCCTGCCCTGCGGTGAGGTGGTCAGTGCCACCAAATTGAAGGACAACGACCACGTTGCCACCTGCAAGGATGGCAACCGCTACCGGGTGTTTGTCAATGCCGAGGGCCGGGTGGTCGCGCAAAAACAGTAACCGATGCGGTTGGCTTTTGCCGTACCCGCCGCCGATTGCAGCAGCGCTGGTCGGCGGCATGATTTGATCGGCTCTGGCAAAAAATTTATCGTGGTGACCACCGAGCCTATCCTTCCGGTGGCGTGGTCGGCAGCCATCGCAGTCGTTTTTTCCTGATTGCGTGGTGCCAGTCGATTCGCGCGAACACGTACAGCGCGATGATCACCAATATTTGCGACGCCACAAAGTAGATGCCGAAATAATTTTTCGCCTCGGCACCATTCATCCCGAGCCGCTGCGACACTTCGGCGGCGGCATAGACGAAAAAACTGTAGCTCACGAAGCGCCCCAGAAAAAACGGGATCGCCACCAGTCGCATCGGTGAGGAGGTAAGCCCATAGGCAATGAACAGGAAATTGGAAGCAAACGGGCTGAAGGCGAAAAACAGGAAAGTACCCGCAGTAAGCGCCCGGTGCCCCTCAATCGCCTCCTTGATGACTTCGATATTGGTGCGCGAAGCCTCGCTCATGAATCGCTGGCGAATAATGATGCGCGAAAGTTTTGCGAGCACCACCCTTCCCGCCGTCGCCGCCACCGCGCCGACCAGTGCCACCGCGAACGGATTGTATTGCGGATGCGCGAAGCCGATCCACGACAGGGCCATCCAGGTCGGCGGCGCGAACGCAGGCACCACGTTCAGCGCAAAAATGAGTACTACATAAATGATTACTTCTGTGAAGCCAGGCAAGATCTACCACGCAGGAACTGGATTATTGCCGCTGATTATCCGCCAATATGGACCCACCAAGATTGCAGCACCGCCGCGCTGCTGTTCGGGGGTGTCGGGTCGGCAGCACCAGAAAAACGCGGACAGCACAGTGCCTCACCCAACGTGCCAAGATGAGTCGGCCACTTAGCCTGAAGGGGGTTTTTCGGTAAGCGCCAACAATGCAAAACTTACCAGCCAATGGGTCGCGACAAAATCGCCGCCCACCACGTGGGGCAGCGCTGCCTTCAGATGACGCTCCGCCGCAGCATCAAACGCCACCTGCAGATGGGGCAAGCGGGTTGCAAGCGCACGCAGACACCATGCACGCGACAGGTTAAGCCCATCAAGATGCACCAGTTGCCCGTCGGTGCGCGAGCCGACCACAACCGGCTTCAGCCAGCTTTGCAGTGCGTCACGTTCCGGCTCGAACGCCTGCCACCAGGCAGGAAATGTCGGTCCGCATATGTCGCTCATCAGCACCGCCTCACACAGCCCTGCGGATAAAAAATCACTGCCGCCGGGTTCATAGTCGGCCGGATAGCGTTGATCATGTTTAAACCAGCGACGGGCGGCGGTCGTTAGCGCGCGCAGCAGGACGACGTCGCGTTGCCGGCGCGCGTAGCCGATCGCCAGCGTCATCGCAAACGCGCTGTTGGCATGGGTGCCGGCGCGCTGCGGGTAGTGCGATAGCGGCAAAAATTCGCACCAGCGTTGCCGCACCAGTGTGACGATGGGCAGGATGTGGTTGGCCCAAGCCAAGGCGGGCTTATGCTGTCCTGCGTATTGCAGCAACTCGCTATGTAATTGCAGCAGCCAGGCCCAGCCGTAAGTGCGCTCGAATCCGGGATTGTGTTGCAGATACGAATATTCGACGCTGGCGTTGACTGCGGTAAAACGGCCGGCGAAAAGACGGTGAATCGCTGTGCGCTGTGGCAGGGTCGGGTCCTGCTGTAACAGGCGAATCAGCGACCAGTGCATGTGGACGCTTGAGTGCCAGTCATAGCTGCCAAAGAAAACAGGATGGCACTGGTGTGGCGGCGCACTGTCGGCCCGGCTGCGACGCAAATGTTGCATCGCGTAGGGGTAGCGTCGCGCGAGATTATGCAGAGCGCAGTCGGCGAAGGCGATAGCGGTGTCGCGGGAAAGACTGGCGCGACCGCGTTTAAGCGAACCGGCCGGCATCATTGGCTGCCGACGTATAACCGCGCTGCCCAGGATGGCACGGCGGGTGCAGCGTGATTTCGGCTCGGTGACGAAATGCCGAACCGGCCGGCCAGTAGTGGCGGCTGCCAAAACAGAAAATGCATGTTGACCTCGCGGACCAGCAAAGTGATGTGAGGATGCCAGATTAGCCGAAATTCGCGGTGGCCACGCGTGCGCTGTTGAGGCGAATGCCGTGGCGCTTGAGGCAGCGCGCGGCCACGGCTGGCGCTATGCGCATGCACCTTTTGCGCTCCATAGGGATGGGTCGAGCGGGGC
>JAYVKG010000132.1:0-3987 GCA_043768625.1 Betaproteobacteria bacterium | reverse complement strand
ATTTCGATCCTGAGTCGCACCACCGATCAAGGCTGCGAGTTCTCGGCCTTGCCAGGGCTCCTGCCGGACTGTTTGTATGCCTGCGACCCAGAAAAACCGTCCCGGAAGGGCCAGGTCGGGTACATGAATAAACTGATCCGCCAGTACATCCCTAAAGGCAAAAGCCTGCGCAACATCACCCAAGCAAAACTTGACTGGATCGCCAATGAACTCAAAAGACCCCGAAAACGGCTTGGCCGGCTCAACCCCGCCAAGTTACTATTCAATATGACCGCCGCACCGATTTGTTGAACGCCAACCTACCTAAGTAGCTGAAAAGCCCCGCCAGCGCTAGTGTTTGTAAGATTTATGCGGCAAGTTTCACGTCTGCCAAATTGGCGTCGCGCACGCCGCTTTGCCAATGAGTGGCATGCTTGCACCCACGATGCCAGACTCGCGCGTGATCAATGGTTACAGCCGGCCGCGCGTGCGCACAAGGTCCGTTGCGCCAATTCTGGACTAGCGATGCGACCGTGACGCCGTGCCGACTAACGGGACAATAAAGCTGCGCCAGCAGACCGCGCGACAACTGGTGAGATAATAATGCGGCGCGCGAATCACGCCGCGCCTCTTTTATTTATTCGCGGTGCCTTCTCCTCATGACCCCCCTCCAAAACGACACTTTCCTTCGCGCCCTCATGCGCGAGCCTACTGCTTACACGCCGATCTGGATCATGCGCCAGGCGGGCCGTTATTTGCCTGAGTACAACGCAACGCGGAAGAAAGCCGGCAGCTTTCTCGGTTTGGCTAAAAATCCTGATTACTGCACCGAGGTCACACTGCAGCCACTGGCACGTTTCGATCTTGACGCGGCGATTTTGTTCTCCGACATTCTTACCATTCCCGACGCGATGGGGCTGGGATTATATTTTGTCGAGGGCGAGGGACCCAAGTTCGAGCGCACCGTGCGCACCGAGGATGACGTAAAAAACCTTCATGTCGCCGACATGGACCAGCTGAAATATGTGATTGATGCCGTTACGCAGATTCGCGGCGCGCTGAATGGGCGTGTGCCGCTGATTGGTTTTTCTGGCAGTCCGTTCACGCTGGCCTGCTACATGATCGAGGGGGGTGGCTCGGATGATTTTCGTCGCGTCAAAACTATGCTGTATCAGCGTGCGGATTTGTTGCACGCGATCCTCGAAAAAAATACCCAGAGCATCATCGTTTATTTGAATGCGCAGATTGAAGCCGGCGCACAGGCGGTAATGTTGTTCGATACCTGGGGCGGTGTTTTATCGCATTCGGCGTACCAGGAATTCTCTCTCCCGTACGCGAGGCGCATCATGGAAAGTTTGAAACGCAGCCACGATGGCCACATCGTGCCGCGAGTACTGTTTACCAAGGGTGGCGGACTGTGGCTTGAGTCGATGGCCGACAGTGGCGCGGACGCGCTCGGTCTCGACTGGACGATCAGCATGCGTGAAGCAAAACGGCGGGTCGGACACAAAGTCGCGCTGCAAGGTAATCTCGATCCAAATGTTTTGTTCGGGGCACCGGCCACCATTGCGCGTGAAGCGGAGCGGGTGTTGAATGAATTTGCTTTCGACAAAAATGCCACCGGTCACGTATTTAATCTTGGCCATGGCATTTCGCAATTCACCCATCCCGACCACGTTGAAGCACTTGTTAACGCAGTTCACCGCGCCAGCACTAGGGTTTGACGGGTTTGCTTTGTCAAGCAAAATATTTTCACAATTTGCCTCTTCAGGGGCTTGCTTATGCACAGAAACCCTGTTGCGCAGGTGCTTCTGCGAGCTAATCCAGAAAATTATGCAATGCTTTGTTTTTATTGAGTATTTTTTATTGTGTCGCCTGGCGCACCCTAGCCGTTTTCAGCATGCAGCCTGCAATTTGCCTTCCGACACGAGAGCTATGCACATAGTTATCCACAAGGCGCAAAACCAGTATCGGCGCGGCTTTGCGGGCGCTCCAGAGGGAACTACGGCACGATCGTGAAAGCGATGACCGTACATGTTGTTCTCGATTTGCCGGTAGCCCAGCATTTCGATTTTCTGGGTGTGGACGCGACTTCGGCAGACGTGGGCCGTATCGTCATCGTGCCCTTCGGTCCGCGGCAAATCGCTGGCGTCATCGTCGCGGTGAGTGCGGAGAGCGCTATCCCGGCGGAAAAATTAAAAATGATCATTCAAGTACAGCGGTCGTTGCCTAAATTTTCGGCGACCGATTTCGCGCTGTTTCGTTTCTGCGAAAGTTATTACCACTATCCGCTAGGTCCGATCGTATTGAATGCCTTGCCACCAGCAATGCGCGTGGCGAAAGTGGTCCGGTCCAGACAGCAACGGATTGTGGAAGTAACGCCAGCGGGGCGTGTTGCCCTCATCTCGCTAACCGCGCTGCCATCGCGGACGGTCGCGCAGCGCATGATGCTGGCGGCAATCGTCGATGCGCCGCAGGCAGAGGCCGTTTTGAAATTGCGTCACGAACGGGCGGCGAGCGTGTTATTGACATTGCTAAAAAAAGGCTGGGCCGTCATCACCGAACTGGCGCCGGGCGCAACTGTCAGCCGCACTGTCATTGCGCACATTGCGCCAGGCCCAGCCCTTACCGAAGAGCAGCGCAGTGCGATTTCCCGCATCACCACCCAGCGCGACACGTTCGCGCCATTCCTGCTTTTCGGTGTCACCGCCAGCGGCAAAACCGAAGTCTATCTGCAGGTGATGGCGGACGCGCTGTCCCACGGCCGCCAAGCGCTGGTGCTGGTGCCGGAAATCAATCTCACGCCGCAATTTTTGCGCCAGGTGGGCGGACGTTTTCCTGGCGCCCACATCGTTCAGCAAAACAGTGGCATGGCTGCCATCCCGCGTATGGCTGGTTATCTTGATGCGCAATCGGGCACCGCCGACATCGTCATCGGCACCAGGCTGGCAGTATTTACGCCGATGCCCAGGTTGGGCGTGATCATCGTCGATGAAGAGCACGATGCATCGTTCAAACAACAGGAGGGTTTTCGCTACTCGGCGCGCGATGTCGCAATCTTTCGTGCCCAGCAGGAAAATTGTGTGGTCGTATTGGGGTCAGCGACGCCATCGCTGGAGAGTGTGCAAAATGTTGCACGCGGTCGCTTTACGCAAATCGCACTGACCAAGCGCGCAGCACCGAATGCCTTGATGCCCGCCATTGAGTTTATTGATTTAAATTTTGAGCGCGCCGAGGACGGTCTCTCCGCAAAATTGATCAATGCAATTGCAGCAACGGTTCAGCGGCGCGAACAGGCGCTGGTGTTTATCAATCGACGCGGCTTTTCGCCGGCGCTGGTGTGCGCGCAGTGCGCGGCGATGCCGGAATGCAAGCGTTGCAGTGCGCGTTTGGTGTTTCACCAACGAGAACGACTGTTGAAATGTCATCATTGCGGCTACCAGTCAAAGGTGCCGGCGGCGTGTGAGTCCTGTGGCAGCCTTCAACTGTTGCCGGCAGGACAGGGCACTGAGCGCATTGAATCGGCCCTGCAGCAAAAATTGCCGTCGGCACGCATCGCCCGGGTCGATCGGGACTCCACGCGCAAACGCGGCGCCGCTGAAAAAATATTTGCGGCGGCGGCGGCCGGCGAGATCGATGTGCTGGTCGGCACTCAGATGCTGTCCAAGGGACACGATTTCCCCAAAATTACCCTGGTTGGCGTGGTCAATGCGGATGGCGCGATGTTCTCGGCCGATTTTCGCGCAGCTGAGCGGATGGTCGCGCAACTCTGCCAAGTCGCAGGACGCGCCGGTCGCGCGGATTTGCCTGGACGGGTACTTATCCAAACGCGCTTCTCAACGCACCCGTTATATTTAGCGGTCGCGGCGCAGGACCATGCGCGCTTCACTGCCATGGCGATGCGGGAGAGACGATTGGCTCACCTGCCGCCGTACACTTTTTTGGCCCTGCTGCGTGCCGAGGCGAAGTCCGCAGACGCGCTCAATGCATTCATGCAGCAGATCGTCG
>JAYVKG010000131.1:0-9408 GCA_043768625.1 Betaproteobacteria bacterium | reverse complement strand
GGTAACCAAGCTGTATGCAAGCGCCGGCAGTTCCTCAAGGGCCATCGCGCCGCTTGATTTGCAACAGCGCCAATAGGTAGTGTGTACGCGTTTACCGTTCGGAAAAGAGTAATAACACCAGTCGTTACCGTCGGGGGCTTGGGCGCCGAGCAAGTCGTTGTAAGCTGATCGTTCGATTTCGTCCGCGTATTTCGCCTCTCCGGTGATCGCCAGCAATTCCCGGTTGAGCTGGATCCAGGAAAACGTCGAGCAAGTTTCGACATAGCCATACGGGCTGAACACCGCTGCGCAGTTGAATATTTCGCGTGAACGCTGGCCAACGCCACCCCACGGACCGCCACCCAAGGTTAGATGATATTGCTGAATACTGGCCCAGGCTTTCTGCACAGCACTTAAAAATTTTATGTCGCCCGTCGCCCGGTGCAACTTGGCGAGCCCCACCAGGTTCCAGATGACTTGATAAGCTTTGCCAGTGCCAATTTCGGCGACGTCGGTGCCAGCCAATGCCTGCGAAAGGAAATTCAATGCGGGGTGTTGGTCGGCTTGCGTTACGATTAGCTGGGCCAGATCGAGATATTTTTTTTCACCTGTCGCCGCGTAAAGTTCCACGACGGGATCGAGCAACACTGTGGCAGACATGCCGTGGTGATTGCCTAGCGCGGTGATATTGATGTTGCCCTCCCGCAAGGTAGCAGCGCAGAGATCGCCGATCCGTCGGGCGCACTCAAGATAGGCTGCGGCCGGAAAATATTTGTTAACTTCCAGCAGGCCGAGAATGAGATAGCTGTGGGTCCAGATATCCCAGGTGCGCTTGCCGGGCGCGCCGTCCCAGGTGCGTTTGCCTGGTGGCTGCTGGTTCATGAAACGGTCTTCGGCGGCGTAGGTGCCCAGATAACCATCCGGACCCTGCACACTGAGCAGGTAGTCGGCAACGCGCAGCACACTCGCAATGGTCGGGGCATCTCCGGCACGGTGTGCGGCCTTTGCAGCCGCGTACAGCCACTTACCGGCGTGCTCGCCGTACCAATCGCCTTCATGGTTGTGCTGAACGCAAACCGGGCTGAATAGCGCGATGGCCGGACTGCTTTCGTCTTTAATGAAATGGCTGAGTCGCCCGTCAAGATTTGCCGCCAAAGCGGCTCCCAGCAAACCACCAAGCTGGGTGGCTGAAGGCGGATTGGTCAAGGCGACCTTCGCCGGCATCGTCAAAGCACAACCCCAGTATTGACGGGTCTCTCCAAAGATTTTTGCCATGGAACGCCCGTGTAATGGCGTTCTACGTACATATTACCTGGATCACGTATTGCCTCCTACGCATCGACGACACAGCGAAAGCCCAGGCCACCCGAACGATCCTTGCATGGTGCCATCAACAGATACTTGCCGTGCTGATCAAGCTGATAGGCCTGCGGAAAATACCAGTGCGAGGTCTGTGGCTGATAGCTGCTACCGCCACGCAAAACGGCCGCGCGTGTATGTTCGTCGAAAAATTCATCGGTCCATTGCCAGACATTCCCGACCAGATCCATCACGCCAAACGGGCTGGCGCCCTGCGGATGTGCGTCGACGTCGGCGGGCGGCAACTGCTCGCGACCCGTGTTTTTTTCCGGCATGGCGGCGACATTCCAGTCATTACCCCAGGGATACAGCCGGCCATCACCGCCCTGGGCGGCGTATTGCCATTCCCACTCGTGCGGCAAACGTTTTCCCGCCCACGTTGCGTACGCGCGCGCATCTTCGATCGACACCCATGTCACCGGTTTTTTTTCCCAACCTGCAAGCGGCGCACCCTTTTTCCAGTCACGCAGAAAATGGTGATTGTCGTTCGGCCGGTAGCCACTGGCATCGACGAATTTCTGGTAGTCCGCATTCGTCACTGGATAACGGTCAATATGGAATGCCTGCATCGACATTCGATGCAGGTGGCTGCGCCGTGCGGAATTTTCCCACGGGTATTGAAAGTCCAAGCCCTTCCAGGTATAGCCTTCTATTTCAATCCCGCTGACCTTGAAATCAAAATCGCCGGCAGGAATGGTGACCATACCTGCCGGTAAATTGGCCACCGGCGGAGTTTGCATGATCGGCACCATTTGTTGCGGCATGGCCTCCCATACATTCGACAGGCTTTGCAACGCAGTCGTGTTGAGTTGCTTCATCTGCTGCAGGAACTCGATCAGTCCCTCCGACTGGTTGCCGCTTTCCAGTGCCAGCACCGCACCATAGCCGCGCGTTTCCAGAGTCATTGCCAGGATCGCCTGGCCGTTGTGGATGCGCGGTTGCAGTTGCGACCCGTTCCACACGTCGAAATAGAGGCGGCCCTCACAATGCTTCACGGCCAGCTGCTCACCACGCATATCATATTCGTTGCGATTCACCATGGTCCATAAAGTGGAATCGCCACCGGGAAACCGGCTGGCAAATACGCCCTGCTGAAGTGCCGTGGCGTAAGGCTCCCAGTCCGCGCTGATCAGCAGCGAAGCGAATTTGCGTGACAGCTTGGCCAGACGTCTTAACGTCTCCGCGTCGCGCGTCGTGAACTGGTTCCACACTCCCCATATATTCTCCCAGCTCACATAGCCAATCCCATTGAAAAACATATAATGCAAATCATCAGTACGATCCCGCGCCCAGCGGTTTTCGATGTTGATCAAATGGCGCGATTCCAGCCATTTCAGCTTGCTTACTGCCGGAATGATGTCCGTCGATGCTTTGCCCCAGCTCTGGTTATTCCACATCAACGCCTCATCCGCGTAGGGAGTGGATTCCGGCTGAAACACCAACGGGTGGCCGATGGCTTCCGAGGCTTCGAGGAATGATCGCGGCACACCGTTGTAAGTGTCGCCGTTAACGCCGTCGGCCCCGACCGCTGCGGCCAGTTGAACCACCGCATCCCAATCAAACATTCCGGTGGATCGAGTACCGTTGTCCCACGCCATGGTCGGCAAAAATACCTTTACCTTGCGCCGATGAAAATCCGCGACCACCTGCTTCAACCCGTCCAGCCCGCCTGGTAAATCGCTGGCAAGTGCGGTTTGGTTGCGGTCGTCAATGCCGATGTTGGTATAGACGTACCATATCAATACGCTATCGATGCCGCCGTAGCGTGCCTCGAGATCGTCCAGGTATTTGTCGACCGTGTATTTTCCGGATGCTGCATCGTAGAAATAGCGATCTTCCACCATCATTTGCGCGTGCACGAAGTTGCTTTGCGACCACTGCAATTCCGGACGCAGGTATTGCGCATCGCTGTATCCCATGCGGATACGATGCTCATGCCGCCACTCGCGCAGATCGCGGTGCCATGCAAATACGCTATCGTTAACATCGATTCGCCACTGGCCGATATTGGTCATCGGCCATCCCGCTGCTTTGCCGGGGGTGGGAAGATGCGCGCCGATGGTGTGCGGCAGCTGGTACTCGGCAATTTGCGCCACGGGAGCACGTTGCGGCTTTGACAGCTTGGCTATGGCTTGATTGTCCGGCGCATCGGTGGAATTGTTCATGGCAATATTCTATTCAAGGGGTGAATCCACAAAAGTCATTCAGCGCCATTTCCTGCACCACAGTGGTAGCGGGCGCATTTTGCAAGAACCTGTCGACGTCGCTGTGTCCAGGGATGCTCGACTGTGCACCTAGCCTGGTGCAAGCGAGCGCCCCGGCGGCGGTCGCCAGACGCAGGGCCTGTGACAAAGTTTGCTGACGGGCTAGCGCGGCAACCAGTACGCCACAAAAGGTATCGCCCGCAGCCGTCGAATCTACCGATGTGACCGAAAACGCAGGCTGCACCAGAAATTCACCGTTTGCCAGCGCACAGCTTCCATGCTGACCCAAGGTGACCACCGCGCATGGCACGGCAAGGTGTTCCATACGCTCGACAATTGTTCCATGATGGTTGCTCAACGCAGCCAATTCCCCGGCATTGACGATGAGCACATCGATCAGCTTCAGCAATGCGGCGGGCAAATACTGTGCAGGTGCGGCATTGAGCACCACCTTGACACCCACGTTATGCGCGGCGCGGGCATAAGCGGCAACGGTATCAATCGGCGTTTCCAGTTGTAGCAGCAAATGGCTGAACCGCGTCAACACGGGAAGGTGATCCGCCCGCAAATAGTTATTGGCACCCGGTGCCACGGTGATGGCATTCTCGGCGTCGTCGGATACGCAGATGAAGGCGATGCCGGTAGCTTGGTCGGCAACCCGCAACGTGTGCATTCGCACGTTAGCCGCCGTTAGCGATGCTTCAATCGGCAGCGCAAACGCATCATTACCAAGTGCCAGCAACATTTCCGTTGCGGCACCGCCGGCACGCGCGCAGGCGATTGCCTGGTTGGCCCCTTTACCACCCGGAAAGGTTTTGAAGCCGTGTCCCAACACCGTTTCACCGGGGGCCGGGATGTGGGACGTCTGTATCACAAAGTCGAGATTTGCCGAGCCTGCGACGAGAATCATGTTGCGAGGTAAACGCCCTATTTAACCAGCGATTGATAGACTAGATTGTAAAACTTGACATTGATCTTGGGTGGATCTTTTGGCAGATCCTGCGGCAGGTGTTGCATCAGCAACATCGCAATCAAATTTTCTTCCCGATCAATCGTGTAATAAGTCGAGCCTGCACCCGACCAGCCAAACTGCCCCATCGAACCCGGTCGCCCACGCCGCGCAACGTCCAGCAATACCGATCCGCCCAAGCCGAAGCCTTCCGCGTTACTGAACGAAGTCACCGGGGGATCAAGTTGCGTGAGGTGATTCATCATCATCAACTCGACCGTCTTGCGACCCAGAATGGACACGCCGTTAATCGAACCGCCATTGAGCAGCATTTGACAAAAGCGTGCGTAGTCCGGCGCGGTTGAATAAAGGCCGCCTGCGCCGCTGGGATAGGGATTCATCATCTTGCCCGGGGTTATCGCGGTATTGGCAGGCGAGCGTATCAAGCGGCCGTCAGCATCGGTGGAGGACATGTCCGGAATCCGCGCACGTTTCTCCGCGGGCACGCTGAAGCCCGTGTCCGTCATTTCCAGTGGGCCCAGGATCCGCTCCTGTAAAAATGCGTCAAACGGTTTCCCCGATATTACTTCAACAAGACGGCTCAACACTTCAAGTGAAACACCGTCGTAGTTAAATTTTTCACCGGGATCGACGCCGAGCGGTTGGCGTGCCACATATTCGACGTAAGCCTTCAGCGTAGGTGACTGATGTAGATCGAAGCGATTGAAAATTATTACCGCTTGGTCACCGTCTATACCGCTGGTGGCGAACCCGCCAGTATGCGTCAACAACTGCCGGATAGTGATTGGCCGCGCGGCCGGACGCAACTTGGGCGCACTGGCAGTGCCCCCGGCGAATACCTGCATGTTTTTAAATTCGGGCAAATAGTTGGCGACCGGATCCTCAAGGGCGAACTTGCCCTCCTCCATTAGGATGAGCACCGCAACCGAGGCAACAGTTTTGGTCATCGAATATATTCGGAAGATTGCGTCTTCAGACATTGGCATTTTTTTCGCGAGATCGCGATGGCCGTACGCATGCCAATCGACAATTTTGCCGTTGCGCGCAATGAGCGTGACGGCGCCCAGATAGGTGCCGGACTCCATCACCGACCGCATGAATTTATCCAAGCGTTCAAGTCGCGCTGCAGAAAATCCTTCGGCAGCAGCCAAGAAGGCCGGCAACTGCGTCGGTGTCTGCGCGCCATGGGTGGTTTGACCAATACACATAGCGGCAATACAGGCAACCGTAATATGCCACTTCATGAATGGATGCCAACGCACGTTTGAATCTGCGACGTCATCCCGTTTCCGCACACACCGTTGATGAAAGCATCATCTCTGCAAAGGTGCTTGAGCACAAAGATTCCGCCGCTGAACAGCCCTTCTCCCCACAACCGAAAATGACTGACGGCGGCAGAACATCAGCGCGCAGATTTAGAATTTTAAGGTATGCGTCAACGAGGTCACCCGACCGCGTCCTGCGAAGTAATTACGGAAGAAGTCCACCTGCGACCAGCTCAGGAAATAAAACTTGTTTGTGAGATTTTCCACGCCAAGAGACAGCGTGCCCCATTTCTTGAAGTCATAGTTTGCACTGAGGTCGAACAGCGTGTAGCCCTTGGTATGCTCTTCACCGGGCCGTCCGGCGTTGATGTCGCGACTCCTGAGCGTGGTGAAACCGAGCCGCAGATCTCCCCGCGCGGAATACTTCCAGGTGCCGGAGCCAGCAATCTTGTCCGGATTGATGTCCGAGACACCCATTTCACGTTCGAGCGGGCCATTCACTGTATTTGAGGTTTTGCCGCGGATACGCGAGTAGAGCGCGCCGAACTTGAGCTCTTTCGACAGTATGTATTCGCCGGACAACTCGATTCCCTTGGTTTCGATCGGTCGGCGATTCAATACGAAATCGCGGGTTACGGGATCTACCGACAATGTCACCCCCAACGCGGAATTTGCGTTATACATCGAACCGCTGATACTGCCACTCTGTCCGCGCCAATTGAACCCGAATTCCTTGTTGTCAACAATAATGGCCTGCAAGTCGAGGATGCTGGCCACCGATTTGCCAGGAACGCTGACGTTACGCAATGGGATGCCGATATTGGGCAGGCTGAAACCCTTGCCATAAGCGCCAAACACCGACCAACCCTGACCGATCCGCCAGATCACGCCGTAGTTGGGCAGCGTGGATTTATAATCAAGCGTGCCCCCCTGCACCAGCACGGCGTTGCGAAAAAAAGTCGTTCTATAGGTCTCCACCGACAGTTTGCCATCCTCCCGCCGCACGCCGGCACTGAGCGTAACCGGACCGATATCGTAGGAGCCCTGCACATAGGGTGCCGTACTCTTGTAAAGGATTGGCGGTACCCATATGCGGTCAGTCAAGGCCAGTTTTTGTTGGGTCTCATCCTGCACCAGATCCAGGCCTGCCCGTAGTTCCAAGTCCGGCACCGTGAGAAAATTCTGCGCAGTCCATGAAGTACGAACGCCTTTTTTTTGGGAATTTATTTCTGATTGGTCGATCAGGGTGCCAAGCGGTTTTATGGCAGGGTCCTGCCGGTCAGCACCATCCTCGGCTTCAAACCGCATTGCCTGGCTGGCACGATAGTAGTCGGCTTTGAATGCACCACCAAACAAATTGTCATTGGTGTACGCGACGCTGTATTGATTGAAATTATTGAATGAACTTTTGGAACCAAGCGGCTGCCCCAGTACCGCCGTGCTTGGCAGCCCGGTTGCGCGATCTCCATCCACCAGCATGTAGTTAGATTTGCCGGCAATGTTGAATCGACCGAGGGTAAATTGTAGCCGTTGTGTCTGGGCGTCGCCGAAGTTGCCACCGACTTTCACAAACAGGTTCTTCGCTTCAGAATCGGACGTCGAGCCGCTGGTGTTCAGGCCGATCTTGCGCCCGTTCGCGTCGCTCCCAACCCCACGATCGATAAACGAAGTGCCCAGCAGTAGATCATAAGCATCTTCTTTGTGGGCAAAGTTGAATCCGAGCTTCCAGCTTTCGCTGTCGTTGCGAAACTGCGTGCTGTAGTTTGTCGTCAATGTGAATTCATTGCCGTTTTTTGTTGGCACCGCAGAAATATAATTGATGATGCCGCCGGATGCGCCAATTCCTTCCGACGCCGATGGTCCATTGATGACCTCGATACGGGCAATGATGCCCATGTCGGTAAAGGTGCCGGATCGGTTTCCCTCGCGCAACGGCGATGTTTGCGGGATGCCATCAAACAGGCGCAAGGCGGTGCGGCCGCGCAACGTCTCGCCACTATTGCTCATCGCCTGGGACGACTCTGCGTATCCTGGCACCGACCGTGCAAGAACCGCCGTCGCATCCTGGGTGATGGCAAGCGTGTGCGCAACTTCCTCTTTCGACACTATCGTAATTGCGCCCGGAATTTTGTCGACGGCTTTCGCGGTGCGGGTGCCCGTCGTGACGGTAACCGTTTCTACCTTCTGCGCTTTTTCGTCTTCTTTTTCCTTCGCGTTTTCTGTTTTGATGGCGCTATCTTGCGCGGCGGAGGACACGGCGACGGATGCGAGCAACAGCGTGGAGAGCGTCGCGGCTACAGTGCCTTTCATTCTGGAAATTGTTTTCATAATTATCCGAGAGTTGGGAATTGCGGTCTGGAATCTTTGGATCACCTGCAACCGATATTGGCAAACTGATCGGTAAAAATTGAGCTCGCAGATGTCATATTTTTGCCTCCGGGCGAGTCTGTTCGCATTTGCTAGAAATAGAAACTACTTAAAGGTATATTCAAAAAATAGTTTTTGTTTCTTTAAACTGTGCAGGTGTCCCAGCCTCCGCAACCGTGCTTAATCGCGAAAAAAAGCGCATCTGCATGTTGACGCGCTACGCAAGTTGACTTTAAATCAGACCGTATGGCGACAATTTATGCCCGGTCCGATCTAACTTAATGAGTGGTAGCGCGCCAGGCGCTCGGCATATCGCATATTTCTAACACGGCGGGTTGCCGGACTAGCGCGGTCAATTACCACGCGGACTGCGGCAGTAGCGTACTTGCAGGCAAGCCGTTGCGTATTAGGCGCGCATCACGCAGCCGCAGACACCGGGTTCTTATGCCGTTTGCGTCGCCATTAAACCCGACTGTTGGCCAATCGGTATGCCACTGATAACAATTGTCCCCCACCACGCACTAGCCGCCTGCGTAACCTCTGCTGGCAACTGCTAGTCATAGCGCTTATTTCTTCTTGCCAAGAGCGAAAACTCGCGGCGTATCGCTGAAAATACGGCCAATGCGGTTTGACGTTTGCGCTTCAGGCTGTCAACTGGTCGACTCTGGTTTGGAAGCCGATTGGATTTTTTGCTTCACGTTGATCAATAATTGCGACCACCAAAAGCGACGGAATCTTGATACTCCATATGTGCCCAGGGTCGGAAAGCTGCGTGAGCCGCAAATGTACCAATGGCTCCGTTAAGGTAACTGATGAACAAAATGCGCACAGTAACGGAACCCCCGATGTATTCGGCACCGGTTGCAAGTAGCCTTCCAGCAACTGGTGATATTCCGGACTCATGTTCGAACTGAATACTACGCAATACGATCCGTCACTCACGTAAACCTCCTGAAAAAATATTAATCGTAAAACATGCCACTCGGGCACGCCGTCTCGGTCGCGCGCGCATCAACGCGTCGAACTATCATCGACAGGTGCGGCTCGCGAATATGCAATGGCGTGCCTGCCGTTGCGCGTCGTGAAGACTTCACTTCACCGAGTCGGCGGCTCGTAACCAAATTTGCGATCGACCGAATAACGCGATGCCCATGTAGCCTCGCACATCCAGCTTTTGCCCGGCCTCGAGTATGGAGATTTTCAAGCGATAGGTATCACCGGAATCTGGATCAAGAATCTCGCCGCCGTCAAACAGATCGCTGTC
>JAYVKG010000130.1:0-7019 GCA_043768625.1 Betaproteobacteria bacterium | reverse complement strand
GCTGCTAACAGCATTCCGATAAGAAACCAAAATGCAATCGTGAGAAGCGGCAGAGTAATCGCTGCATTGTGTCCGCACATTGCGCCAAGCAATGGCGACAAACCCCAGCAGCCCACCATCAAAACAAGCAGCCCTAGTGCTGGGCCGCCAACGAAGGCCAGCAGAAAAATAATAATGCCTCGATTCATGTCCGCAAATATAGCAGGCAATAAGAAAGCCGCTAATTAGGCGGCTTTGTTTTTTGTCACGGGTTGTTTACAGCCCTTCGCCCGAATCGTCTTCCAACTGGAATGGTAGCGGCATTGTTTTGTTACAGCTATTGAAATGCGGTTTTCAATGACTACTTGTCGCCGAGGATTACATGCCCGAAAATCCACCGAAAGCCCCGCCAATACTAGCGCCTTGAATTCTCTGGAAGTAAACCCTAGCCCAGCAAACTCCCCCACGCCTGCGTCACCACGCGCCGCTCCCCGACCAGTTCGTCGGCTGAAATCCAGGTCTTTAACTCGTTGTTATTGCGCGCCAGATGTTGGCGTTCGCGATAGACGAGATACGCTTTGCCGACTTCAGCAGCGGTGTCTTCATCGAGTATGCCGAGCGCCGCCGCACGGGTGAGCAATGCGAAGTTGCCCAGGTTTCCAAGAAATTCTGCGTGCTCGTGCGAGTAGGCGAGGATGATGAATTGCACGATGAATTCGACATCGACAATGCCACCGCGCGTGTGTTTGAGGTCAAGCTTGTCACCGCGATCTTTTTTTTCTGCGCGCATTTTTTCGCGCATCGCAACGATCTCGTCGCGCAGTTTCGCTTTGTCGCGGGCAGTCGCCAGCACCTCGCGGCGGATGGCTTCGAATGGTGCAGCAAGTGCGCCATCCCCAGCGCAAAAGCGCGCACGGCTGAGAGCCTGATGCTCCCAGGTTTGCGCACGATGCAATTGATAGTCGCGGAACGCGTCAACTGGTGACACCAGCAGGCCGGAGATGCCATCCGGCCGCAGCCGCAAATCGGTCTCGTAAAGTACGCCGCCGGCCGTCATGGTGTTGAGCCAGCTATTGAGGCGTTGCGCAAGTTTGGGAAATCTTTCGGCTTCTTTGGCGATCAAGGGCTCGAACAAAAACACCAGATCCAGGTCGGATGCGTAGCCGATTTCCTTGCTGCCGAGCTTACCGTAGCCGACGACGGCAAAGCCAATCGGCGGGCTCCAATCGCCCGGCGCCGTGTCGGCTGATACCGCCCGCCACGCCAGCACCAATGCGGTGGCAAGCAACATGTCGGCCAATCGCGAAAGCTCGTCAGACAAGGCCATCACGCCCAGGCGGCCTTCGATATCAGCGACGTTCAGTTGCAATGTAATCACTTGCTTGGTGTGGCGCAATATTTCGTACTGTCGCTCGGCGTCATCGCTCGCGCGATCACAGGCAGCCCGCAACTGCGTTTGCTCGGCATTCCAATCGATGCCGCTACTACCGGCAGCCGTGGAATCGGCGGCGATCAATTCGTCCAGCAGAATCGGGTGTTTCCGCAGAAAGTCAGCCGCCCAGGCACTGCTGGCTGCCAGCCTCGCGACGCGTTCCAGCACGCGGGGATACTCGGACAGTAACGCAAGATAGGTTTCGCGTTTGTCGATGGCGTCAATCAAGTCAAACAACCTGAGAAATGTTCGTGGCGATTTATCGTACTGCAAGGCCGCGTGCAACACCTGCGGAATCAGCGCGTTGATGCGCGCACACGATTTGTTCGACAGCGTCTGGGTGCGTGGCGAATGGAGCCAGGTGTTGGTGCGGCTTTCAACTGCAGCGACCATGGCGGCGTCGGCTCCGCCAGCCTCGGCAATATTTCTGCATAGCGCCGCAACGTCCACTTTGTTGCCGACCGGATCAGTGGCAACGGCGTTTTCGATGCCCGCCGCGAACAGGGCTTCAAATTCCGTCGTGACCTGCTGGCGATGGCGATTGAGCACCACCAACATTGCCGTCCAGTCGGCAAAGTTCATGGCCTCGGCGATGCGCTGCCGGTCTGCGTCGTTCACCGGTAGTAACTGCGTTTGTTGATCATCCAGGTATTGCAGGCGATGCTCAAGGTTACGCAAGAATGTGTACGCCGCCTGCAAAGCTTCGACGCGGGGCTGCGGCATGATCTCCAGCGCCGCGAGTGCTGCCAGCGCCGCGCGGGTCGAGCGCGTCTGTAACGCTGCTTCGCGGCCACCGCGGATCAGCTGAAATAACTGCGCAATGAATTCAATTTCACGAATACCGCCGACGCCGATTTTGATGTCTTGCAAGCGGTTTCGCCTGGTCGCGTCGGCGCGTATCTGCCCGTGCAACTCACGCATTTCCTCAATCGCCGCGTAGTCGTGATAGCGACGGTAGACAAACGGCCTGATCAGGCCCTCAAGTGAAGAAATTGACGTGGCGTGACCGGTGATGGCGCGCGCTTTCAGCCAAGCGTACCGTTCCCAGGGCCGCGCCTGGGTGACGAAATAGGTGTCTAGCGCAGCGAGGCTCGTCACCAGCGGCCCGCTGACACCGAATGGCCGCAACCGCATGTCAACTCTGAATACGAAGCCGTTTTCATCAACGCGATCGAGTGCACGGATGATGCGCTTGCCCAGTTCACAATGAAACTCGTGCCACGATCGATCCTTCGTAACATCGCCATCCAGCGCATGGACAAAAATGAGGTCGATATCGGAAGATACGTTCAATTCCATGCCGCCCAGCTTGCCCATGGCGACGATCATCAGCGCTACCGGTGCGCCGCGCGCCACATCGCCAGTGATGGCAAAGCGTGAAATGGTTGCAAGGGTATGAAAATCCAGCGCCGCTCGCACCGTCACCTCGGCAAGCGTGGATATGGTGGTGACAATTTCGTCAAGCGTCGCCAACCCGTTGATGTCGCGGAATATGCTGTGCAGCATTGCCTGACGACGCAACATTCTTAAGCTTGCATGGAACTGTGCTTCATCCATGCTGTCGGTTGATAGCATGGCGCGCATGGCATTTGCCGACAGCGGTTCGGCACCATGCCGCCGTAGCCATGAAACCGCGGCAGGGTGCGCGTGGCTCAGGCGTTCGGCGAAACGCGAGGCGCGGAAGGTTCGCCGCAAATGTGCGTCGAATAGATCGGTTTCAAACAAAATGCGGTTTCTTCAAAAGGCTTGTCGTCATTTTTGCAGCGGTCACCGTTAAAATAGCATGATGCTGATTCCTCCCACGTCTCCTGGCAAGCAAAATTAAAAAAACACTTTTTCATCTCGGACGAGCCGGATCACGAACGCTGTTTTGGACGGCGGTAATTGCGTCGGTGCTGTTGGCGACGCTGGTGCTGACGGTCAAGTATGTGGTGCTGCCAAATGTGGAAAGTTATCAGGGTGACATTATCAGTCGGGTTGCTGCTGCGACCGAAATGGACGTCTCGGCGTCGGCGATTCGCGGCGGATGGTCGGGATTTCGACCGTATGTCGAGCTTGAAAACGTGGTTTTTCGCGAGATCGCTTCAAACAATGACAACGCGCCCGAGCGGGTAGCCGGCGCGGAAGCGCTCAAACTGCCGCGGCTGGCGGCGTCACTTTCATGGTGGTCGCTGTTGCTCGGCCAGATACGCTTTGTCGATGTGAACCTGGAAGGTCCGGAGCTGGCATTGTCACGCGGCAAGGATGGGATCCTGTATTTTGCCGGACGCGCGCTCAACACACCTGGCCCGGAGCAGGGCGATGGACGACTGGTTGAATGGCTGCTAGAACAATCTGGCCTTGAGATTCAACACGCCACACTTGCCTGGACCGACGAACTCTCGCCTGGAAGTACCCTGCTCTTTACCGACCTCGGCCTGCATATCGAAAAAGGCGTGAACGGCCATGTGTTTGGACTCATCGCCACACCGCCCGTGGCGCTGGCGCGCAAAATCGACCTGCGTGGTTCGCTGCGACTACAAAAAATTAGTGGCCGCTGGAAAGCAATCGGCCGCATTTATGCTGATACCACTGACACCAATTTCGCAGAGCTACGCCAGCATTTGCCGGCGCTGGATATTGTCCAGTCGGGGCTTGGCAACGCCCGCGCCTGGATCGACATCGACAACACCCTCGAGCATGTTGAAGCGGACCCGGCGGGTCAACATTCCGCCAGCGCCAGCGCGGAGTCAAGCCCGTTGCGCGTCATCACGGCGGACCTTAATCTGCTTAACGCCCGCGCGCAACTATCGCCGGAAGCAGCACCCGTGAATATTGCAAAGCTTGCGGCGCGTATTGACTATAAGGCGCAACAGGGCGGGTTTGCCGTCGCGATTAAAATGGCTGAGTTTCGAACGCGCGAAGGCGTAACGCTGCCACCCGCCGATTTTTCCCTTTCTTTGCTACATCAATCCGACCCCGCCAAGGCAAAAGGTGAAATCACCGGCAACGGCATTGACCTAAGTGCCATGACCGCGTTGCTGCAGTATCTGCCTGTTGGCAAAGAACCGCGTGCGGCAGCGGTTCGCCTTAATCCACGCGGTGTGCTGGGCAAATCGAGTTTCGCGTGGACGGGTGATCTGGCTAAACCTGCCGCGCTGTCGAGCTACCGCATTAAAGCGGCGGTGACAGATTTCACTTTCAGCGCGGACGGCAACATTCCCGGCATTTCCGGATTTAGCGGTAATGTCGAAGGGGACGAGAAGGGCGGTAAATTTACCGTCGCTTCCAGGAATCTGCAGCTGGATGTTCCGCACATCATGCGCGCGGCGTTGAAGTTTGATACCTTCGATGGCGACGGAGGCTGGATCGTGACCAGTGACTCGGTCGACGTCGATCTGCGTCGCGTTGCATTCGCCAACCCGGATATTGCGGGGGAATTCGGCGGACGTTATTCGCGGCATCGCGCCGATGGCGCAAAGGCAAAGGAAGAAAAAGGTCCGGGGTCACTCGATATCAAAGGTAAGCTCACCCGCGCGAAAGCGGCGGCGGTGGCCGACTATCTTCCCAACGCAGCGTCCCAGACGCGTGACTATATCGAATGGGCGGTGCGCAAGGGCGAAATTGCCGCGGCCGATTTTGCCTTGAAAGGGGAGATTTTTGAATTCCCTTTCCGCCACGGCAAAGGCGGCAATTTTCGTTTCGCGGCGAAAGTGAAAGACGTAGATTTTCGCTATGCCGCCGCCTGGCCCACAGCAGAAAACGTCAGCGGTGAACTGGTGTTTCAGAATACCGGTTTTACGGCAAAAATCGAGACCGGACAGTTTTTCGGCGCGAAGGTAAAGGCCACCACGATTGCGGTAGACGATTTTGCCGCGCGTCCCTACCTGCTTTCGATCAACGGCGAGGCCGACGCGCGTGGAGAAGATGTGGCCCGCTTCATGCGCGAAAGTCCCTTGATCAACGGTGTGGGCGCCTTCACCAAATCGGTTGTCGTCGAGGGACCCGGGCTGCTTGAGCTGCAAATGAAACTGCCGATTGGCGCGCCTGATGTTGCAAAAACATTGACTAGGATAAGCGGCAAATACACCCTGCGGCGGGGCCAGGCCAAGCCCGTTGTGGGGCCACTGGTGACGGCACTGACGGGGACTGTGGTGTTTAGTGAGAGCGGCGTAAAGAGCAACGGGATTACCGGCATTGCTTATGGCAATCCGTTGACGCTATCAATCGTAAACGCTGCCGATGGTGGCGTGGTAACCGAGTTCGCCGGTCGCGGCGACGTGTCGCAAATGGGTGATGTCTTGCCGTTCCAGATGCCCCAGCAGGTAAAAGGCTTAACCGATTTCAGCGGTCGCGTCACCACCAGGGAAGGCGGCGCGGAGATCGCCATTGACTCCAGTCTGCTCGGCGTGACCTCGACGTTGCCTGCGCCGTTGGCCAAGCGCGGCGACGAGCTACGCAAGCTGCACTTGTCGATCGCCAATACCGGACAGGTGAGCGAAAAAATCCGCTTGACGGTGGCCGGTGCGTTGACAGACGCGGCGCCCACGACAACGCCGACTCTCACGCCCATGCCAGCAACGGAGGCACCCGCCTCGCGCATCGACGGGCGCTTCCAGCGGCGCTTTGACAGCAATGGCATTGCACTTGGTTTGCGCGGTGGCGTCATCAGCGTTGGCGCGGTAGCGGGCGATGCGCCGTTACCGGAAGGGTTGTGGTTTTCGGGCACTATGCCGTTGCTCGATTTTGATCTCTGGCGGCAAGCAGTCGAAAATTTTTATCCACCCGTGGTGGCAACCCGTGTGGTCGGCACACCGCGCGAGGATGGGAGAAGCGGAATCGAGGTTGCCGGGTTCGATTTCAAGTTGGGCGGCTTGGTTGCATACGGCCGCCCGTTCGATGCAATGACACTCAAAGGTCGTCACAGCGGCCAGGACTGGCGCCTGACCGTTGACAGCGATGACGCGGTCGGTGATATCTCATGGCGCGCGGGTGCCTTCAAGGACGCCGGTGCGGTGCGGGCGCGATTGCAAAAACTGGTGGTGGCCGACGAAGTTCCGCCGCCTAAAGGCAGCATCGCTGTACCGGTTCAGAGCGACGCCGGTCGCGTTGCCGATTTTCCCGCGCTCGACATCATCGCTGAAAAATTTACCTACAAAGACCGTGAACTCGGCAAGCTGGAATTGCGCGCCATGCCGATCGGCGACAACTGGCGTGTCGATCAGTTGTCGATCTCAATTGGTCACGCCAGGATGGAAATGACCGGGCTATGGCAGCGTTATGGCGATCCTCAGCGTGCGCCTGGCCCCACCGGGAAATCACTGACGACGATGAACCTGAAGCTGGAGACGTCGAACCTGAATGCGTTGTTCAATCAGTTCGGCTTCGGCGACTATGTGAAAGGCGGCCAAGCAAAACTCGACGGACAGCTATCCTGGCCGGGCCACATTTACCAGTTCCAGACCGCTGCGTTGTCGGGCGGCCTGAAGGTGAGTGCCAGCGATGGCCGCTTTGCCAAAATCGAGCCGGGTGCCGGCAAACTGCTGGGGCTAATGAGCCTGCAGTCACTGCCGCGCCGGATCACGCTGGATTTCCGCGACATTTTTTCCGAGGGCCTGGCATTCAGCAA
>JAYVKG010000129.1:0-4967 GCA_043768625.1 Betaproteobacteria bacterium | reverse complement strand
GGGCTACAACAATATTGACATTGCTGAGGCCGGCAAGCGCGGCGTGATGGTCACCAACACGCCCGGCGTGCTGGATGACACGACGGCCGATCTTACGTTTGCGCTGCTGATGGCGGCGGCAAGGCGCATAACCGAATCCGAAAGGCGGTTGCGGCTCGGAGAATGGAAAAAAGGCTTTGCTTTGCAGCAGTGGCTGGGCACCGACATTCATCATGCCTCGTTGGGTATCATCGGGATGGGGCGCATCGGTCAGACGATCGCACGGCGGGCATTGGGGTTTGATATGCAGGTGCTCTATCACAATCGCACCCAGCTGGATCCCGCGACCGAATCGCGCCTAAGAGTGCGATACGGCAGCAAACATGACATCCTGCGTGAAAGTGATTTTGTGGTGGTGATGGTGCCATATTCTTCTGCGACGCATCATCTCATCAATGCGTCGGCTCTGGCACTGATGAAGCCCACTGCAATTCTGATCAACACAGCGCGCGGGGGGGTGATTGATGACGCTGCGTTGATTGCGGCATTGAAAGAAAAGCGAATCGCGGGTGCGGGCCTTGATGTTTTCGAAGGTGAGCCCGCATTCGATGCGGATTTCCTGACACTTGACAATGTTGTGTTGACGCCGCATATCGGCAGCGCGACGAGGGCCACACGCATGCGCATGGCAGCACTCGCGGCGGAAAATATTACGGCGGCGTTAACGGGAAAAATCCCATCCAATTTGGTTAGATGATATTTCTGGAGCACAACATGAAAATCGCATTTCTCGGTCTCGGCGTAATGGGCTATCCAATGGCCGGGCATCTTCAAGCAAAAGGACATCGTGTCAGTGTTTACAATCGCACTGCAACGAAGGCAAAAGCGTGGGTGGAGGAGCATGGCGGCTTGATGGGAAAAACGCCCGCCGACGTGGTGTGTGATGCGGAAATGGTGATGATGTGTGTAGGCAATGACACCGACTTGATGGAAGTTGGCCAGCTGGCATTAGCATCAATGAACGCTGGCGCTACGCTCATCGACCATACGACGGCTTCTGCTGATGCCGCGCGCGCTCTTTTCAAGATCGCCAAAAGCAAGCAAGTGAGTTTCTTGGACGCGCCAGTATCGGGCGGACAGGCAGGGGCGGAAAAAGGCCAACTTACGGTAATGTGTGGCGGCGAGCAGGCCGTATTTGACCAGGCAAGGCCGTTGATCGACTGCTATGCCAAAGCCACTACCCTCATGGGCGCGCCGGGTGCGGGGCAGCTGACCAAGATGGTCAATCAGATTTGTATCGCGGGCCTTGTCCAGGGGTTGGCGGAAGGTTTGGCATTCGCAGAAAAGGCCGGGCTTGATGGCAATCTGGTACTTGACGTCATATCCAAAGGCGCCGCGCAATCGTGGCAAATGGAAAATCGCGGCAGGACCATGCTGGCGCGCGAGTTTAATTTCGGCTTTGCGGTCGACTGGATGCGCAAAGATTTGGGTATATGTATGGCAGAAGCCTCCCGTAATGGTGCGAAATTGCCATTAACAAGCCAAATTGACCAGTTCTATGCGGAAGTGCAGGCGGCTGGCGGAAAGCGCTTTGATACGTCGTCCTTGATTACGCGGCTGTAATCTTTGACAATATAGTCCCTTCGTCGCGGGCAACTAAATGATCAAGCTCTATTACTCACCCGGTGCGTGTTCCCTCGCTCCGCATATCGTCCTTGAAGAACTTGGCATTGCATATGAGCCAGTGCTCATTTCATTGAGAGATGGCGAACAGAAAAAAGCTGATTATCTTAAGATCAATCACAGGGCCCGTGTTCCGGCACTCAACGTCGATGGCAAAGTGCTCACGGAGAATGTGGCCATCCTCACTTACCTGGGCGGCGGTTACCCTGAGCGTGGCTTGTGGCCTAAGGAAACATGGAAGCAAGCCGAGGCCTTATCGTTGATGGCGTGGCTGGCATCCAGTGTGCAAGTGGCTTTTTCTGGCAACGTCAGGCCTGAACGCTACGCCAGCGACTCGGCGGCCAAGGAAAACGTCAAGTTAGTCAGTCGGCAAACGCTGCTCGCTTGCTACGCCGATATCGAAAAAATACTTACCGGTAAAACCTTCGCCATGGGAGGTCAATTTACCGTTTGCGACCCGTACCTGCTGGTATTTTATCGGTGGGGCTTTCGCGTCGGCCTAGATATGAAAAACCAGTATCCGCATTGGAGCAGGCATGCCTCGCGTGTCGCGTCGCGACCTACGGTCAAACGGGTATTTGAAGATGAAGGCATTGAGATCGACCGGTAAAGCAGGTCGGTCGCCGGATTATCTTCTTCTTCCATAGTACTGGCTCGATCAGGCATCGACGTGGGATTGGTCGACGTGCGGCCGCAACATGTTATGGCGACACGGGACGCCAACATGGCGTCGAGTGTTTCACAGCGCCCATCAGCAGAAGCATCATCGCTGTCCTTGCACATTGCTAAGGCCCCCGCCACGCTGCCCAAGTCGCTGATCCTCCTGCGACGCTGGCACATGACCGCAGAAAAAACGCACGACTCTGTCTTGAAATGCCGCTGCACTGTCCAACGTGCCGAGATCTCGCTACGCAGCGGTCGATCACAATGACGCTCCCGGCAATGGGAGACTTTTTTGCCGTTGCGCCATTGTGCGGGCTTCCGCCCGCGTAAAATGCGCGGTCTATGACCGAATCCCGATTAATTCTCGATGCCGTGTTGGCGGCAGACCGCGGCAGACTAATTGCCTTATCCAAAAAATGTCGTGATTTGGTGCGCGCCGGCAAGGCGCATGACGAAGCATCGCAGCGCCTTGTCGACGCACTGGCCGCCGCGCGTGCAAGGTACGCTGCGCGCATACAGCGGCACGCCGCAGTCTCCAAGCCGATTTTCGACGACGCGTTGCCGATTGCAGCGCGCCGCAAAGAAATTGCCGAACTGATTCAAAAAAATCAGGTCGTTATTCTCTGTGGCGAAACCGGCTCGGGCAAGACCACCCAACTCCCCAAGATTTGCCTCGAACTCGGACGCGGCATCCACGGCATGATCGGCTGCACTCAGCCGCGTCGCATCGCCGCGCGCAGTCTGGCAACGCGGCTGGCTCATGAGCTGAAACAGTCGGGCACCCATGCGGTGGGATACAAAATTCGCTTCAACGATCGCACCGATGACACGACGTTCGTAAAGGTGATGACCGACGGTATTTTGCTGGCTGAGACGCACAGCGATCACGGCTTGTGGAAATACGACACGTTGATTATCGACGAGGCGCACGAGCGTAGCCTCAACATAGATTTTCTGTTGGGCTACGTGAAGCAGCTCGCGGTGAAGCGCCCGGAGTTGAAAATCATCATTACGTCCGCGACGATCGATCCACAGCGGTTTTCGAAACACTTCGCGCTCTCGCCAGTGGGCGTAAACGGCGAGATGGTGGGCGCGCCAATCATCGAAGTATCCGGTCGCACCTATCCGGTTGAAGTGCGCTACCGGCCTGAACACTTCCTTGATGAGAGCGACGGCGCGGTGCCGATTGAGGACGCAGTATTAAAAGCCGTTGATGAACTGTTCCTCGACACTAGTGAAGGCGACTTACTGGTGTTCCTGCCCGGAGAACGCGAAATTCGGGACTGCGATGAAGCGCTGCGTAAGCATCATCCGGCGCAAACGGAAATTTTGCCCTTGTATTCGCGCCTGTCTAACGCGGAACAGGATCGCGTCTTCCAACCTTCCAGCCGGCGTCGCATTGTGTTGGCCACCAACGTCGCTGAAACGTCGCTCACTGTTCCCGGTATCCGCTATGTGATCGACACCGGGGTTGCGCGAATTCACCGTTATTCGCCGCGCAGCAAAATCAATTTGTTACAGATCGAGCCGATTTCGCAAGCCTCGGCTAAACAGCGTTCAGGCCGCTGCGGGCGGGTGAGTGCAGGTATCGCAATTCGTCTGTACAGCGAGGAAGATTTCAGTGCGCGCCCTGCATTCACCACGCCTGAAATTTTGCGTACGTCGTTGGCGGATGTAATTTTACGAATGAAGTCGCTCGGACTTGGTGACGTGGAAGATTTCCCGTTCATCGAGCCACCCGGCACGCGGATAATCGAGGACGGATACCGGCATTTGTTTGAGCTTGGCGCTGTCGATGACAACAAGAGGCTCACGGCGTTGGGCTGGAAGATCGCCAAATTTCCGGTTGACGCCGCCATTGCCCGGATGCTGATTGCCGCAGACCGTGAGGGTGCACTCCCAGAAGTGCTTATCATCGCGGCAGCCTTGTCGGTACAAGACCCTCGAAATCGTCCACATGACAAAAAACTGGAAGCAGCGCTGGCACATGAAAAATTTGTTCATCCGCAGTCAGAATTTTTAAGTTTGGTAAAACTGTGGGCTTTCTATGAAGAGGCCTCGAAGCACAAGAAATCGCATCGGAAACTCGATCAGATGCTGCGCGAGCAATTCCTTTCTCCTTTGCGAATGCGCGAGTGGCGCGATGTGCATGCGCAATTGACTGAGGTGTGTGCGTCAGCCGGAATGCAAGTCGCGGTGGGCGACAAAATAGGTACCGCCCCGGCGTCGCAGCGCGCACATTCCGCTGCTGCAGCGCCGCGTTCGGCAAGTTTGGGGTACCTGCCGCGCCATGCGGGTCCTGCCCTTTTCCCAGAAATGGGCGAAAGAATAGTGACGCAGGGCGCCGGGAATCGAAATCATCCCCTGCCGCAAGTGACACAGGTTTCCAATGGTGAATTGTCTGTTCGTTATGAAAACATCCACCGCGCACTGCTGACCGGCCTAATCGTTAATGTCGGGGTCAAGAGTCCGGAGGGCGACCACTATATTGGCACGCGCAGCATCAAATTTCAGTTGCCGCGCCCGAGCCAGCAACACGCTGCGCAAAAGTCCACGCGTATGAAGTGGGTAATGGCATTTGAACTCACCGAGACGACACGCGTATATGCCCGCACGGTGGCGTCGATCGAGCCGGAGTGGAT
>JAYVKG010000128.1:0-3037 GCA_043768625.1 Betaproteobacteria bacterium | reverse complement strand
TGTTTTGGCTTACAGCAATCATTGGGCCTGGGTAAGCGCAGGCATTTTTCTCTGGGGGCTCCACATGGGAATGACACAAGGCCTGCTCGCGACCATGGTTGCCGATAATGCGCCGGAGGATTTACGCGGGTCGGCGTACGGATTTTTCAATCTCGTCAGCGGTGTTGCATTATTGATCGCCAGTGCCTTGGCCGGACTTATTTGGGATCGACTGGGCGCATCCTACACGTTCATGGCGGGAATATTGTTTTGCGTCGCAGCGTTGGTCATGATTGGCGTTGGCCAATATCGCGGAACGACGGCGACTCTCCCATGAATATTTTGCCTTTAACGGCGGCGACACTTTGCTTGCGGCAGGTTTCTGCAGAACAGGAACGCTCTACATTAATTTACGCCAGGGCAGCCCGTTGCATCGCCACGCCATGTGCGCCGTGTGCCATCGCGACGCTTAAATCCGCTGACGTCAGGCCCCCAAGCGCATACACCGGCAGTGGCGACGCCGCTGCCACGGCGGCAAATTTTTCCCAGCCCAATGCTGCCTGCCCGGGGTGCGTGCGCGTCGGCTTAACGGCACCCAGCACTACAAAGTTCAGCTTCAGTGCAGCCGCGCGTTCAATGTCTGCGCGGCAATGAGTGGATGCCGCCACCAACTTGAAATCCGGCCGGATGATGCATTGATGTAGTTGACTGGCGGTAAAGTGCAGACCATCGGCACCCACTTCCCGGGCCAACGCGATATCACTATTGAGGAGCACCCTCGCGTTATGCGCATGGGCAATCTTGATTATTCGCGTGGCCATTCGAATCACTTGATCGCGCGACATATTTTTCTCACGGATTTGAATCATTTTCAAGCCATGCTTGAACGCTTGTTCCAACCGCGTCAAGTACACTTCGACGCCCACCTCAGTGGCATCTGTAATGGCGTAAACGTGCGGCAACGCCAACGCGTTCAATATTGGTACGCAGCCCGGCAAAATCGGCACCACCGTGATCGCCGCGAGTTGCTGCCAGGCAAATTGCTGGGCCTCCATTCCCTGCATTTCCCCGTGCCACTCAGTCACGCGCCAGCAGTGCAGGCGGACTGCGGCGTGAGTGTAATGCATCAAAAATGTGAACCATGGTGTGGCCCGGGTGATGGAGACATTCAACTCTTCCATCAATTCACGTTGCAGCGCCTGCAACACCGATTCGCCTGCCTCAATCTTGCCTCCGGGAAACTCCCAGAAGTCGGCGTACGGCTTGCCTTTGGGGCGAGAGGAAAGCAGAAAACTGCCGTCAGCCTTGATAAATATGGCTACCGCGACTTCGGTGATCCGCTGCGTCATTTCTTGCGTGATCGCTGCACCGTTACCCGGCTCGCGCTGTGTGCGCCCACCCAATCGCGGGCGAACTGGTAGGCAACACGACCGCTGCGCGAGCCGCGTTCCAGCGCCCACAACAAGGCTGCCATTTTTATTTCATTGGGCAGCGCCCCCGCGCCCATTGCCACGCGTTTACCGCCCAGCACTGACACCCAGTGCGTCACGATATCCAGATATTGCTGTTGATCGAATGGATAAAACGACAACCACAATCCGAAACGTTCCGAGAGGGAAATTTTTTCTTCGGTGGTCTCGCCGGGATGAATTTCGCCGTTCCCGGTATGTTTGGTTTCCAGATTCTCGCTCATCTTTTCAGGCATCAGATGGCGGCGATTGCTGGTCGCATAAACGAGCAAGTTTTCGTTAGTGGCAGAAATGCCGCCATCAAGAACGGACTTGAGCGCTTTATAGCCGGGGTCATTCGCTTCAAACGATAAGTCGTCGCTGAAAATAATAAAGCGCTCGGGTCTGTCTGCGATCAGGTCTGCTATCTCGGGCAAATCGACCATGTCGGCGCGATCAACTTCGATCAGGCGCAGGCCGTGTTTGGCGAACGCCTGTAGTGATGCCTTGACGAGAGAAGACTTGCCGGTACCACGCGCACCCGTAAGCAACACATTGTTAGCGGTGCGGCCAATTACAAACTGACGGGTGTTGGCCTCAATTCGGGCTTTTTGCTCATCGATATCCTTCAAGTCCGCGAAACGGATGAGGTGGGGGTGCGTTACGCCAAGCAATGTGCCGGGCCGTCCCCACATTGCAGGTTCACGACGCCAGCGGTAGGCGATGAAACGCGACCAGTCCGGCTCAATGTGGCGCGCCGGCAGGTATTGTTCTACACGTTGTAATAGCGCGTCAATGCGCACCAGCAATCGTTCTGCATCGTCAACCATCAGGAACGATAATCCGCATTTATTTTCACGTAATCGTAGGAGAAATCGCAAGTCCAAACGGTCGCCGTTTCCGCTCCCCGGCCTAGTTCAACCCTCACGAGGATTTCGCTTTCCTTCATCACCGCCAAGCCCAATTCTTCGCGGTAACTCGCCGCCCGGCCACCCTGCTCTGCCACCAGCACGTCGCCCAGATAAAGCGTGATGAGATCGGCATCGAGATCGTTGACGCCAGCATAGCCAATGGCCGCAAGAATGCGCCCGAGATTCGGGTCACTTGCAAAAAATGCCGTTTTCACCAGCGGAGAATTCGCGATGGTCTTGCCGATTTTCATGCATTCGGCATGGGTCTTGCCGCCGTCCACGCGAATGGTCATGAATTTTGTCGCGCCCTCGCCGTCGCGCACAATCGCCTGCGCGAGAGCGACCGCGACATCATTTACGGCCAACTGCAGCTTCACATACTCGGCCGTGCCCTCGCCATTGATCGGCGGATTGCCCGCCTTGCCAGTGGCCATTAGGATTAAAGAGTCGTTGGTCGACGTGTCGCCGTCGATAGTAATGGCATTAAACGATATTGCGGCGGCTGTCTTGACCATGTCTTGCAGTACATCGTCACCAACGGCAGCATCAGTGGCAATAAATCCCAGCATGGTCGCCATGTTGGGCTCAATCATGCCGGCGCCTTTGGAAATACCGGTGATCGTGACAGTATGGCCATCAATGTCGATTTGCTGCGAAATGGCTTTGGGAACGGTGTCGGTAGTCATGATCGCATGTGCG
>JAYVKG010000127.1:0-10296 GCA_043768625.1 Betaproteobacteria bacterium | reverse complement strand
AGCGAAATGAGTCCCGGCCAGATCCGCGGTGCATATGTGTTGTATATCGGCGCGGGTGCGGTGGCGGCGGGCGGGATCATATCTCTGGTGCGGGCGCTGCCGTTGATATGGCGCGGTTTGAGCCAGGGATTGCGCGACTACCGCACCAATGACGGCGCGCCGTCGACTTTGCGTACACAAAATGATATCCCGCTGAAGTGGGTCGGCATCGGCGTAATCGTGCTGATGACGGCCATCACCCTGGCGCCATCCTTGCATATGAATTTAATTGGCGCGTTCCTTATTGTGCTGTTCGGCTTTTTGTTTGTCACGGTATCGTCGCGCCTGACCGGCGAGATTGGCTCATCCTCCAACCCCATCTCCGGCATGACGGTCGCCACATTGCTGCTGACCTGTCTCATTTTTTTATTGCTGGGCTGGACCGGTGGCACTTATTACGTCACGGCGCTGTCGGTCGGTGCCATCGTCTGCATTGCCGCTTCCAACGGCGGCACCACCTCTCAGGATTTAAAGACCGGTTATTTAATCGGAGCCACGCCCCGCCTGCAGCAGTATGCAATCATGATTGGTTCGCTCGCTTCGGCGGTGCTGCTCGGGCCGATTTTGTTGGGTCTTAATCAGGCCGCGACCGTGTATGTGCCGACTGAAAAAATTGCACCGGGCCTGCACACCGAGGTGAAGCCGCTGCTTACCACTGCAACGCTCGAAGGTCCGCAAGCCGCGAGCGACCACAACACCTACCGGGTCTGGCACAAGAGCGGCAACGTCGGTGGCCCCGAAGGACAGTATCTGGTCGACGATAACGGCGCGGCCGTTTATTTCGTTGATCCTGGCATTAATGGCACGTATCCGGAACGACCCGACGGCACCAAAGTGCGCAAATACGATGCGCCCAAGGCAACACTCATGTCCTACATTATCAAGGGCATTCTCGACAGCAAATTACCCTGGGAGCTGGTGTTGTTCGGCGTGATGATTGCGGTCGTGCTGGAAATGGCGGGTATCCCCTCGCTGGCTTTTGCGGTTGGCGTGTATCTGCCATTGTCATCGTCCTCGCCTATTTTCATCGGTGGCCTGGTGCGGTGGCTGATTGATCGCAAACAGCGCCAAAATGTGGCTTCACAACAAATGACGCCAGCCGAGCTTATCGCTGAAACTGATAAGGGTCCTGGCGTGCTGATGGCGTCGGGCTATATCGCGGGAGGCGCGATCGCTGGAATTTTCATCGCGCTCTCGGCAGGGGTGTTCGTGGCGCTTGATACCTGGTTCAATGACTGGTCCACCACGCACAATGCTTTTTTCAACGGGCCCTATGCGGATGCGCTGTCGATGTTGCCGTTTGTGGCGCTGATCGTACTGCTGTATCTGGCGGCGCGAGGAAAAGTGTTTACGGGTGGGGCGAAGCCGGCTTGAATGCCAAGATTGCGCGAAATGTTGAGTCTTGTTTTATCTACGGTCGCATTTTTCATTGCCGGGTATTTCATCAATCGTTATCTCGACAGCATTGATGCGCCGAAAGGCATGACGCGCAATCTTCTGAAATTCTCTGCGGCGTTGATGATTGCCTATGGGGTCGCGTTCGGCATAGATAGACTGATGTCCTGAATCTGGGCCAAGGTTGGCTTGCAGTCTGCCGCCACTCGGTTTGTATGCCCTAAATGCGCCGTATGAAAAATGGAAACACCAGCAATGGCGGCAGTCTTCAGCACTTTATGTGCTGGGAGCCGCCTATTTAGGCGATCTACGTTTTACGGCATGCTCTTCAGCATTTAAAATGCGGGATTTCTTTGGGTGCTTAAGTCGTGCGTTTTTTTGGGTTAACCATCCCCACCGCGGGCACATCAAAGTTATACTTGCGACCGCCGGGCTCAGGGGACAAAATCACCTGAAGCGTCAGGCAATAAACGCACGATGTGCACAATCTGCAGTCAATGTGTAGCCTGCGTTCAATCCGCGAACAAAATTTGAGGAGCTGCAATGTCCGCCGTCGTTGCCAACACTGCCAGAGCGTCGTCCGACGTTCCCGTCGCATCGAGCCCATTTTCCACCATCACACTCGACGACAAATATGCACTGGCCCACGGTCGTGCCTTCATGAACGGCACGCAGGCCTTGGTGCGATTACCGATGATGCAGCGCCAGCGGGATCTCGCGGCCGGGCTCAATACGGCGGGCTTCATTTCCGGATATCGCGGCTCGCCACTGGGCGGATACGATCAGGCGCTGTGGAAGGCTGAAAAATTCCTCAAAAAAAATCACATCTTCTTTACGCCTGGTGTAAATGAAGAGCTGGCCGCCACCGCCGTGTGGGGCTCGCAGCAGGTGGGGTTGTTTGAAGGCGCCAAGTATGACGGCGTGTTCGGCATCTGGTACGGCAAAGGTCCGGGTGTGGATCGTTCCGGCGACGTGTTCAAGCACGCCAATGCTGCGGGTTCATCAAAATACGGCGGGGTATTACTGGTGGCGGCTGACGATCACGCCTGCAAGTCCTCGACGCTGCCGCACCAGTCGGAACATATTTTTGATGCGGCGATGATTCCGGTGTTATATCCGACCGGTGTGCAGGAAATACTCGATCTGGGCCTGCACGGTTTCGCGATGTCGCGCTATTCCGGCCTGTACGTCGCTTTCAAATGCATCTCTGATACGGTTGATGCATCGGCTTCGGTATTGATCGACCCGGCCAACCCAAGGATTGTTCTGCCAGAAGATTTTCCGATGCCTGAAAAAGGCCTGTCGTTGCGCTGGCCGGATGCGCCGCTGGAGCAGGAATTGCGCCTTCAGCACGATAAGATTTATGCGGCACTTGCGTATTGCCGCGTCAACAAACTCAATCGCGTTACCATCGATTGCGACAAGCCGCGACTTGGCATTATTGCTTCCGGGAAAAGCTACCTCGACACACTGCAGGCACTGGAAGACCTGGGGATTGACGAACGCCACGCCGCAGAAATTGGCATACGCCTGATGAAAGTCGGCATGCCGTGGCCGCTCGAGCCCACCGGACTGCGTGAATTCGCTATGGGCCTTGATGAAATTTTGGTGGTCGAAGAAAAGCGCCAGCTCATCGAGTACCAGATGAAAGAGCAGCTCTACAACTGGCGCGACGATGTGCGCCCGCGCGTGATCGGCAAATACGACGAACACGGTGAATGGGAAATGTCACGTGCGGCATGGTTACTGCCGTCGGCAGGCGAACTAACGCCGGCGATGATTGCACGGGTGATCGCCAAACGCATCGCCAAGTTTTATACGTCAAAAATTGTCGAAGCACGGGTCAAGTTTATTGCGGACAAAGAAGCTGCGCTGGAACGTCCGCGCGCCAGGGCCATACGCGTCCCGACTTTTTGTGCAGGTTGCCCGCACAACACCAGTACCGTGGTGCCGACGGGATCCAAAGCACTGGCCGGCATCGGCTGTCACTACATGGCGACCTGGATTCGCCCCGAACAGACGATGACATTTACGCAAATGGGGGGTGAAGGGGTGCCGTGGATCGGCATTCAGCCATTTACCGAGACCAGACATATTTTCGCCAATCTTGGCGACGGTACTTATTACCACTCGGGTTTGCTGGCGATTCGCGCGGCCATTGCTGCCAAGGTCAATATCACTTACAAAATTTTATTTAATGACGCCGTGGCCATGACCGGTGGCCAGCCGGTCGATGGTCCGTTGACGGTGCCGATGATTACCCATCAGGTGGCGTCAGAAGGCGCGGGCAAAATTGTTGTGGTTACGGATGAACCCGAAAAATACGACGGTGAGACGAACTTCGCACCAGGTGTGACCGTGTTTCACCGCGACGAACTGGATGCCGTACAACGCGAGCTGCGTGATACGCCCGGCACAACGGTGATGATTTACGACCAGACCTGCGCAGCCGAAAAACGTCGTCGCCGCAAGCGCGGCAGCTATCCCGATCCGGCCAAACGCGTGGTGATTAATGAATTGGTGTGCGAAGGCTGCGGCGATTGCGGGAAAAAATCCAATTGCGTTTCCGTATCCCCCGTTGAAACTGAATTCGGCCGTAAGCGCAGCATCGACCAAAGCTCCTGCAACAAGGATTATTCCTGCGTGAAAGGTTTCTGTCCGAGCTTCGTCACGGTGGAAGGTGGTCAGCTGCGAAAGAAAAAACCGTTGATTTCGCAGGTGCTGGTGGCACTTCCCGAGCCCATCCTGCCAGCACTGGACGTGCCCTATGGCATTCTGGTGACTGGCGTTGGCGGTACAGGTGTGGTGACTATCGGCGCCTTGCTCGGCATGGCGGGGCACCTCGAAGGCTTAGGCATCGCGGTACTTGATATGACGGGCCTTGCGCAGAAAGGCGGCAGTGTTTATACGCACGTGCGGATTGCGCAAAAGCCGGACCAGATTCACGCCGTTCGAATTGCCGCCGGCGAAGCGGATGCGGTGCTTGGTTGCGACATGATTGTCTCCACTTCGGACGAAGCGATTGCCAAAATGCAGGCGGGCAAGACGCGCGGTGTGGTCAACAGCGATGTCGCCACCACCAGTGAATTCACCAAAAACCCGGACCTGCATATTCCCGTCACGGAAATGCAGGACGCCCTGCGGGAGGCGATGGGGGAAAATGTAGGCAACAGCGCGGTCGATTTTATCGATGCAACCGCGCTGGCCACCGCATTAATGGGTGACGCGATTTTCACCAACCCGTTCATCATGGGGTATGCGTGGCAGAAGGGCTTGATTCCGCTGGGCCACGCGTCCATCATGCGCGCCATTGAACTGAACGGTCAGGCGGTTGAGAAAAACAAGCAGGCGTTCGAATGGGGGCGGCGCGCTGCGGTTGATTTACATTCCCTGCAAAAAATTGCATTGCCGCCGGATGCCAAACCAGAATCGCAACGTATGTCGCAGTCGATCGAGGAAATGGTCGACCGTCGCAAAAAATACCTCACCGCTTATCAAGATGCGGCCTATGCCAAGCGCTACCAGTCGCTGGTTGCAAAAGTACGGGCAATGGAAGCAGAAAAATTTCCCGGCAAAAAAGCGCTGTCGGCTGCGGTCGCGCGCTACTACTTCAAGCTGCTGGCATACAAGGATGAATACGAAGTGGCGCGCCTGTATGCCGATGGCGATTTCGTGAAACGCGTGGCTGAAAAATTTGAAGGTGATTACAAATTAACCTTCCACCTGGCGCCGCCGATCATGAGCGATATCGATGCGGTGACGGGTGAAGCACGCAAGAAAGTTTTTGGTCCGTGGATGATGACGGCGTTTGGCTTGATTGCAAAATTCAAAGGTTTGCGCGGCACGGCGTTTGATCTCTTTGGCTACTCGGAAGAACGCAAGATGGAGCGACAGTTGATCGAGGATTACGAAAAAATTCTGACAGAAATTTTAGGCAATTTATCTGCACAAAATTACGATATCGCCACCGATATTGCCTCGATACCGGAACATATCCGCGGCTTTGGCCATGTGAAGCTCCAGCATGTCGTGGACGCCAAGCAGCGTGAAGCGGACTTGATTGAAAAATTTCGGCACCCGGTGATCGGCGGACTGAAAGAAATTCGGGTGAAAATCGCGGCTTAGCCTTTTTTGCATTCCTGGCAGTCGTCGTTTCGGTCGAAATAACAGTTGTCGGTTGGCATTTCGCACTAGCCGTCACCAGTTTAAAATACGCTACTTTTATAAATGAAGTCTATGACCAGCGCGGCTCTTGGCGCACAAGTGCCACAAAAGCCGCGCCGATGCTAGAGTTTATCTCGCTGTCGCGTCAAAAATCAAAATTTACAAATCAGGCCGGCCGAATAAAAATTGACGCCGAGCTCATTGCCGGAAAGATACCGCGCCACCTTTTGCATACGCGAAGCTTCTGCTCGCAATGCCAGCTGCGGCGCCAAATTAAGGGCTGCACCTAGCGCATGCACAGCGCTGGTCTTTTTTTAAGTCTCCTCCTTGACACTGCTGAAAATCATAACGGAACCAGTCGAGTTGGACAATGTTTTGGTTTCGCCATTGAATGCGCCGACGCGGGTAAATACCGCGGCCGCATCGGTGATCGGATACATCGCGATGCCACTCACATCGAAGCCTCTTGAATTGACGCGAGCGCCGAAGCTACCGCCAGGAATCACCACCGAGCGGCTGCCGAAGCGGGCCAAATTAGCGTACCCAGCCTCGACGGCAAAGTCACTATTGAGTTTGTAGCCGCCAGAGACGCGATAGGCGGTGTCGGTCCTGTCGACCGAGGTACTGGCGTTAGTGAAACCGAAGTCCAGAAACTGGTTCGGCAGGCTGTTGGCGTTCAGTTTTGCTTTGACTGGCCGGTGGTTGCCCCACGTACCCTTGAGCTTGAGCTGCCGAGCAGCTCAGCGTGATTCCTGCTGTGACAATGGCAACGGTTAAGTGATGCTTTTAAATGACGTGCTTCCGGAGTGTAATTGAGGGTTAAAAAACGGGTGAAATAATTGTGACGATTTCGGAATGGTTGCCTGTGTCTGTTTGGTTTCTAGAAGGGCATGAATTCAAGTTTGAACGCGCGCTCAACAAACCAGCCAGTTGCGACCACGACAATGGCGCACGAGCCGACACCGATGGCCAAAAGGCGATAAGCGCGCGTCGCGCGTACCCGGTAGGCAAGCGGCACAATGGCGAGTACCAGCAGCAATTGGCCGATTTCCACGCCGAGATTAAAGCCAAACAAGGAGATCGCGAGCGACGTGGCCGGCAAACCAAGATCCAGCAAGACGCTGGCGAACCCAAGTCCGTGCAGCAAACCGAAAACAAATGCGACTAGCCATCGTTGACGTGGCAGGAAGGCAATAACATTGTCCAATGCTGTGGCGACCACTGAGGCGGCGATCAGCGACTCTACCCACCGCGATGGCACATTGACAACACCAAGCACCGCCAGCGACAGGGTGATTGAGTGGGCGAGCGTGAAGGCGGTAACGATGCCGGTTACGTGCAGGAGCGTCGGTCGCAGTGCGGCAGCCGGATGCCAAAAATTATTTTCCCGCAGCATCACCGCCGGTAGCAATAGCGCCAGCAGAAATAGGATGTGGTCGAAGCCCGAAGCAATGTGTTTCACACCATCTTTTATAAATGCGACCAGCGTTGCGAAAGCAAATGTCGCCGGCACGGTTGCGGCGGATGATGATGCAATTGCTACCCCATCGTTCGGTAAGGCAGGGGCCAGCACGGCAAACTGCTGGCTGCGGGAAGTCGTCGCAAAAATTGCGGTGGTCGTTTGTCCGCCGGATTCCAGCTTCAGTAAGCCGCGATGCTGCGCATCCAAATCGAACAGCAATCGATAGCCAACGGTGAGTGGACCGGCGATACTGGCGCAGGTGCCCGCGAGCCCCAGCACCGCATAGGCTCCATCGGTATGTTCATCAATCTGCAAATTGACAATGTTTAAGTTGCATGGAGCGGCAGTTGCCAGCGAGAGGTGACTTGATGCGTAGCGTGATATGGCATCGCGCTTTGTTCTAACTTCTCCCCAAGTAATAATGCCGTCGCCATCGTTGTCCAGTCCAACAGCCAGATCCAGATCGCGCAGCGCGATATCCCACTGGCCCGATACCACACCGCGTTCGGCTCTTAAAGTGAGATAACTGTCGCTGGGTTTGTGCGCGCGTGTCGGCATTGAGATGCATACAACGGCGATCGCGCACGCGGCCAGAATGTATCCGACAAGGCGCCGTGCCATCAAGCGGCACCTGATTTTTTGGCATTAACCACCGGCTTACCGAGCGCCGCCATCAGCTTGCGAAGTGATACGTCTTCGAGGCCGGATGCGCGCAACCAGCGCACCGCTTCCGTTGCCGCACTCGCATCTGCGTTGGCGACAGCCGATTCAAGCAGTATTCGCACGTCGGCAGGCTCTTTTTGCACCTGCCAGTTTTCTTGCGCGAGTTTTAGCGCGGTGGCGGGATGATTGAGCAACTGCAATTCAAAGCGGGCTTCTTCGCGCAGGTGAACACGGCTGCCGCGCGCATGGGCCGCGTCGAATCGAGACTGGAGGAGGTCGATGAGGGAGGCTGCATCCGGGGCATTGGCGCGCTTGGCCGCGATCGCTCGCCGCAATAGCAGGTTGTCTGCCCTTGTGTCGGCCGGGATCAGTTTCAGTACTGCTTCGTCACGCTTTTCGTCGAGCAGGAAATCGGCGTAGGCCGCAACGGCGTAGGCGTCGTTGCGGTCGGTCGCCAACGACGCAAGAAACAGACGATCAGCATCGCGGTTCCTGCCGAGCCGCTGGGCAATTTCTGCCTGCAACGTGGTAGCCCAGGAACGTAGAGCCGGCGAGATGCCGGCGGACTGCTCAAGAAGTATACCGAGTTGCTGATAGGCGAAAGCGGCGCGGCCGTTAACGGCCTCAACCGCGGAACGGCAGGTGATAGAAATGAACAGGATCGCGTTGGCGCTAAGCTGACTGCAGCTTCGGGCGGCACCAGCGAGGTCGCCGGTGACTTGCTGAATCGTTGCCAAAGTCAGCCAAGCCTGACCATTTTTCGGATCGCGTTTGACTGCTTGCTCAAGGTCGGCTCTGGCCGCGGCAAATTCATGCACGCTTTGGCGAATGGTGGCTCGTAGTACTAATACTGGAAGTGGCGGCGAGGCTTCTCCCCACCACGGACTCAATACCGCTTCTGCCTGCCCCAAATGGCGCGGATCCGAGTCCTGACGGGCATTTGCAATGTGCAGTTGAGCCGCCTGCACGGCGACGTTGAGGTTTTTACTATCGCGGGCCAGCGCATCTCTCAAGGCGCGCGCGGTGCGGGCAGCGCCGTCGCCGGCACGTGACGGCAACCTTTCGAGTACCTCGCCGTCGGTCGATGGCACGCGCGGTGCAGCGCCTGCGGACATCGCGAAACTGACGGCGGTCAGGAACGCAATAATGGAGGGTTTGGTGAAAGCCATCGCACGAAAAGGGGTATCTGAAATCGCGTTAAATCTATGCTGACAAGGCGCTGGTCCGTCGGTTTTTCCCCGACAGACCAGCACCAATTATGCAATGATATCCGGCTGGCGTCGATTAGTCCTTGACACCGGATTCGGGTTCGGCAGACTCGCCCGGATTCTCATCCTTTCCATTCTGGCCGTTAGGCGAGCCCGGCAGCGGGGCGCGAAGATAAGGGAAGGCATTGTCGAGCTGACTGTCTTCAGCCAGTTTGCCTTTGGTGTACGGCAGGCTGGCACTTGCCGGCTTGGTGGCACCCGGCAGCAGCGGATACCCCATCGCGATCCGTCGCGTAATGTCTACTACATCATCGCCCGGACGCCGTCCGATGGGAAATCCGGCCGGATCGCAGCCTGCATTGTTCAGTGTCATTGCGCCGTTAACAAAGCAGGCGGCTGCACCCAGACTATTTTGTGCGCCTTTCGGCGTGGACGGTAGTGCCGTGTTCAAACGCAGCATTTCCGTGCCCTGCACATTTTTGGGCTGGTTCAAGCTGGCTACACCGGTCAGCAATGCCGCCACCAGATCGGTACGCGGGAAAAGTTGCGGGCTTTAACGCCATCGGCACCGAACGACAATTCTAGCAAGGCAGGCAAGGTTGGGTTGGTCACATAGTTGGCGAACTGGCCGTCATCTTTAGGCTCGCGCATGTTGAACTTGTCTTTGTCTTTGAGGCCGATGACGAGTTCGTTGACCAGCGGCATGCCAAGGCGCGAGACTTGCACGAGGTTGCGATCGGGGATAGCCCGTGCCAGTGGAACGTTGGCGACGAGACCAGATTGCGCAAGGCTTGCCGCGCTTCATACACCACTGGCCGGGTGCAGCACAGCCGGAATATTAACGTTGTAAAAATGTTCGGCAGCATACGCGGGATCGTTGGGGATCGACTTAAGACCAATATTGTCTACCGGCTTGTCGAATTCCGTTGCCCCACCGATAACGGCCGATAATTGACCGGCACTGCCACCAGGCTAACGACGCGCCGCGAATCAGATTGACCGATTAAGTTTCACGCACATTGAATGCCGCTGAATTCACGTCGGTAATGGCTGCCGCGTTATTCAACCGAATTGCCACGTTCTTGCCACCGATGTTGAGCGCGATTTCTTTGGACGTGTTCTTGAATTTAAATTGAAACGTCAGGTCTTCGCGGGTGTCACCGTTGTTGTCGATGTGAATTTCATAAACTACGCTTAGGTCCATCTTGAAATGGTTTGGGCCACCGTATGAATCCTGCAAAGGGATGTAATTTGCAATCAGGGTTGCATAGTCCTGGCGAGCGGGTTGTTAGCTTCTAAATGCATAAACGTCGGTGCCATCAACTTTCGGAAACTGCGTAGTCATCGGTGCTTCGAAGTGACTCG
>JAYVKG010000126.1:0-56093 GCA_043768625.1 Betaproteobacteria bacterium | reverse complement strand
CTTCGTCTTGAGAAACAAAAGGGTACCGCCGTTCGTTACCTTACCCCCTTCCGCAACGCCCTATAAGTCGTCGGGATTTGGTGTGGAATTCGCGAAAAGTCGCCGTCAGCCGCGCCAGTGCTAGCGTTACATCTTCACATAGGCCGGCTCAGGATTTTAGCGCTGCGTTTTTTTAACCCGTTCTGCCCAGACTTCGTTTGCTGTTCGCCAGCCCCAGCATTCGCGTGCCCGTTGGTGCCATTTCTCAGCAATTAAGTCCAGTTGCGCTTGGGTACAGGCCGCCAAGTCGGTTCCCTTCGGCAGATATTCCCTCAGCAATCCGTTGGCATTCTGGCGGGCACCCTTTTGCCATGGGCTATCCGCGTCTGCGAAGTAAATATTGATGTTCGCTTTAATCGCCAGCGTGGCGTGCTCGGCCATCGCTGAACCGTGATCTTATGTCGGGGTCTTGAGCAGGCTAGCGGCGTTAGACGAAATGCAGCCTCAAATGCCCTGCGAGCCGTCACCGCCTGGGCGTCCGTCGAGACTGCCGTTCCCGCAACACCCGGACTTCGCTACGGTTCTTCCCGCCTTTGATCAGGTCGCCTTCCCGGTGCTCAGAAACAGTGCGGGTATCTGCGGACGGCGCCGACGTCGACATTGCCGCAATGCCAGCATGGTGTTTCGCATATATCAATATTGGCGAAATCAACGCACAATGCCCAACTTGAAAAATGCGACCAACTCATTGTTGCCGATGCCAGCGCACCTATGCGGTACTGGTATGACAGCACCGCGCTGACAGGAAGTGATTGGCAATGCAGAGTGGGTCAGTTGAAGACCGCGACTGAATGACGATGAATTGGGGATGACGGGTTGAATGATAAACGGCCAACGACGCCATCGCCACCGGGGTAAGAGCGGGCGCTAGACTTGGGTGCGCAAAAGAAGGTGCGACGCAGGCCCCGCGAACGGTTGCTGGCGTTGCCGGCCATGTCGACGCTGCCGTCTTGATGCCGTCAATTCATTCAGACAGCAATACATTAAACGCAATCCGACAGGTGCGATTGTTCGTGCGCTCAATAGTCCAAACAAGTCACCGTTATTGGCAAAACTTGTTGTGGCGGCCTCAGCGGCGTTGCGCCTGCAGGTCAGCGGTGTGTGCAAAGACACGAACAATGTAGGTGGTCACCGCATCAGTGTCCGGTGCTGAAAGAACGTTTTTCCAGGCCGGCATGGATGTTTCATCGATGCCTTCGTGGATGATGGCGGCAGGCTTTATATTGTCTTTTGCATCAAATTGGACAGACGTAAGGTCGGTCGCGTTGGGTTCGAGAAAACTGCCGATCCAATTTCGACCGATGCCGTCAGCGGCATGGCGAAACGCGCAATTTTTCTGGTAGAGGTGTTCGCCCCGCTTTTCCACCCTTGTAAGATGACTGAAGGTGGGTGGTTTTTCATGGGCATGGTGTGGATCGAAGCCAGAATGTTCGTCCGCGCGCCCCGATTCGGCCAGCAGGTAGTAATCGGCGGGATACGTCACTGGTGGTACTGCCCACGCGGGCTCCTTGCTGCTCGCTTTGGCGCCGTCGTGGCAACTGATACACGTAGTCATGAATAACCGCCTTCCCTCTCGCTGCACCGCAGTGAGCTTGTCAAAGGGGGCATCAGGCGTGATCTCGCCGTTGGCGAACGGAAAGGCTGTCCTGAATTGTTCGTGGTCACGCCAGCCGTTGGCTTCGGTGTGATAGCTGGTGTTGGCGGACTTGTTATGCAGAAATTCAATAGTAATGAAATAGACCACCGCTGAAATTTCAGCGGTGAAGAGCGTCCCGGCAAAGCCTTTCATGGCTGTGCCGGGGCGACCGTCGGTGATGGCCACGATTATGCGTTCGCGTGACAATTCTTCGGGCGAACCGGCGGTAAAGTTGCGCGGCAACGGATTCAAGAAGTTCGCTGCGAACGTATGTGCATCGCCCGAATCGCCGTGGCAAAAGTAGCAACGAAATAGGTAGTCGCGGCGACCGAGTTCATGATCGGCCTGCGATTCAATATTGCCGACCAACTTCAGCGTCGGGGTGTTGGTATTTTTCTCGCAGGCACCGACCATAATGACTGCCAGCAGGCTGGCGGCGCACACAGGGATGGTCCGCCTCATCCGGGTTTATCCGACTGAGCTTTGCTGTCGGTCGAAATGAAGCGTTTAAATACGTATTCGGCGACGTTGGCAATTCCCTGCTCCGACATCACTCTGTCCCACGACGGCATTTCAGTTCCGCGTTTGCCTTGCACACTGGCGCGAACCAGGCTCGGTCGGCAAAATGCGGCGCGCAATGAGACGGTGACAAAGCTGGGTGCGTAGCAAAAGCCGGGAAGTACACGAGGTTTGGAGGTCATCATGCACCTCACGGCGTTTAATGATGGCCAAGGCGGAAAAAATCTGTCGGGATCATGACGACGAGTTACCTGCGGCATTTGAAAGTGGCCCATTTTGCGATTCTGTGGGAGGTCACCGCTTCTCGCGTTGCCGATGCTTTACAATCGCCGCACACTCTCCCGAACGGTAAATTGGCCGGTCGGTCAGCTGGGGGAAATGGTAGCCAATGTCAAACAAATTATTCCGCCAGGAAGCCATCGATGCAATGCGCGAGAAATTTCTCGGTGAAGCAACCATTGCGCGTCCACTGCCGTTTTGGGTATTGACGCTGCTGGCGTTGGTCGCGGCAGGAATGATGATTGCTGTGGCTGTGTGGGGCCAGTACACACGCCGCGAGCGAGCAGAGGGATTTCTGCAGCTCGATGTCGGTGCTGCGAAGGTGTCTTTCAGCGATTCTGGACGGGTTAGCGAATTGATGGTGAAGGAGGGCCAGGAAATCAAAGAGGGGGTGCCGATGGCGCGCATATCGCTCGAGCGCGCAACCGCAGCGTTGACCTCGACTGGTGCCGTTGTTGCAGGCGAGTTGACCCAGCGGCGTGGAAGCTTGGAGAAAGAGCAAGGACAGATGCGAGAACTTGCGGGGCAGCAACTCCAGCAAGTGCGCAAAAAAGCAGCAGATCTTCAAAACGAGATTACGCAGATTGGCATCGACCTCAGGCTACAGACTCAGCGGCTGACGTCGGCAAAATCGGAGGCGCTGCGCTGGGCACAACTGGCGGAAAAGAAATTCGCATCGGATGTCGCCGCACGGCAAAAACAGGACGACGCCACTGATCAGGAAATCCGCTTGCAGGCCCTGAAGCGCCAAAAGTCGACACTGGAACGCGATCTCGCAACCGCGAAATTGGAGGAGCCGTCCGTCGCGCTTCGCGCCCGCGCGCAGGAGGAGCAGGTCAACAGGCAGATTAGCGAACTACAGCAGTCTATGGTGCTGGAAGAAGCGAAGCGGGAGACGATCATCAAGGCACCCATCGCCGGCATTGTCACTAACATCACTGTCAGTAACGGACAGTCGGTGGCTGCCGATGCAGCTTTTGCCACGATTCTGCCCGCCGGTAGCAAACTGCAAGTGGAGTTATTAGTGCCGACGCGCGCTATCGGTTTTGTGACCAAAGGCAAGGAAGTGTCGCTGCGTTACGAGGCGTTCCCCTACGAACGCTTCGGGCAGTATCGCGCCGTGATTGCGGATGTAAGCCAGACTGTCTGGTCACCTGGCGACAAAATTGGGCCTCTGACAGTGAGGGAACCCGTTTACCGCATTACCGCGACCCTTGACCGGCAATCGGTAGTGGCAATGGGGCAGGAGTTACCTTTGCGTTCCGGCATGTTGGTGAACGCAGACATTCTGCTCGAGAAAAGAAGTTTGCTTGAATGGATTTTCGAGCCGGTGTTGCAGCTGCGGGGTCGCCTGTGATTACTGGTCTGTTCGGTCGCCGCGTACCCGTCATCCTGCAGAGCGAAGCGCCCGAATGTGGTATCGCGTGTCTCGCGATGGTGGCCTCCTATTACGGGCACTTGACCGATCTGTCGGCAATGCGTTTGCGTCTCTCGCCATCGCTGAAAGGAGTGACGTTAAAACATGTTTCGCAGGTTGCGACCGCGATGGGTCTGGCGGCGCGCGGGGTGCAGGTACCGCTTGAGTCTCTGGCGAAGCTGCAGTTACCCGCAGTGCTGCATTGGGACATGAACCATTTTGTGGTGCTCATTGGCGTCAAGGGCAAGCACCTATTTATCCACGACCCTGGCCGCGGTAAACGCAAATTGACGCTCGCCGAGGCGTCAAAGCATTTCACCGGTGTGGCAATGGAATTCACGCCCAATCAGGATTTTCGCAAGGTGGATGAACGCGAAAAAATCAGTGCCTGGCAATTGCTGTCGATGGGTTCCGGTCTTGGCGGCACTGTGCTTCAACTTGTATTGCTTTCGCTTACCCTGGAAGTATTCGCCATCGCCATGCCATTTTTCCTGCAGCTGGTGGTGGATCGCGTGCTGGTGGGACGTGATGCGGATTTGCTTACGGTACTGGGAATTGCATTTGGCACGCTGGTGCTGATTCAGGTGGTGGCGTCGGGGGTGCGCGCGTGGATCGGCGTGTATCTAAGTACGCGATTCAATTTGCGGTTGTTGACGGCGCTGTTCGACCACTTGTTGAAGCTGCCGCTGAGTTGGTTCGAGAAACGCAATATTGGCGATATTGTTTCCAAATTCCGCAGCGTCGATGTCATACAGAAAACGCTTTCGACCACATTTGTGGAAACATTTATCGACGGCGTAATGGTATTGATTACGCTGGCGGTGATGGTTTTTTATAGTCTTAAACTCACGACGGTTGTAGTCGCAGCAGCGTCGCTTTACGCGTTGTTGCGCTGGTATTTTTTCTATCCGCAGCGCTACGCAACCGACGAGCAACTCGCGCATGAAGCCAAAGCGAGTACCCATTTCATTGAAACGCTACGCGGCATGATGGCCATCAAGCTCAACATGCGCGAAAACGAGCGGCGCGGCGCGTACCAGAATCTGGTGGTTGATCAGATCAATGCCGGTGTAAAGGTGCAGCATGTCGGTATTTTCCAGCGCGGTGCCAACGCTTTGATTTTTGGCATTGAGAGCATCATCGTTGTTTGGATAGGCGCGCTGCTGGTGATGGAGGGTAAGTTTTCAGTCGGGATGTTGTATGCGTTCCTGGGCTTCAAGCTGGTATTTTTAGGACGCATCAACAATCTCATCGACAAATGGAATGAGTTTCGGATGCTCGACCTGCACGCCGAGCGTATCGCCGACATCGCGCTGGCCGAGGCAGAGACCGCGTCCACCACGGCAGCAGTGTTTGCAGAAGGCGCAGAGGCATTGACAATCGAGGCGAAGAATCTCGGCTTTGCGTACGGCCCCGAAGGAATGGTGTTTCGTGGCGTTAATCTGGTCATCAGGCCCGGCGAAATCGTGGCACTCGTGGGCCCAAGCGGTTGCGGGAAAACTACGCTGCTCAAAGTACTACTCGGTTTACTTAAGCCGACTGAAGGGCAGGTATTGGTGAACGGTCGCGATTTGCGCGATTGGGATTTGGGCCAGTATCGCGCGCGAATCGGCGCGGTGATGCAAGACGATCATTTGTTCGTCGGCACGATTGAAGACAACATCAGCTTTTTCGATGCCGATCACGACCCTGGGCGGGTGCGCGTTTGTGCGCGGATTGCGCAGATCGATTCAGAAGTTTCGGCTACGCCAATGGGCTACAACACCATTGTTGGTAGCCTGGGAATGAGTCTTTCGGGCGGACAAAAACAGCGCGTATTACTTGCGCGTGCCTTGTACCGCAATCCTCAAGTACTGTTCATGGACGAGACGCTTGACCAGGTCGATTCAAAGCAGGAGCAGGTGATTCGTGATGGGGTTTCAGGTTGCGTGAAGAGTACGGTATTTGTTAGTCATCGGGCTGAGTCGGTTTCAGGGGCGAGGGTGATACAACTTGTATGAGCGTTTTAGACTTAAAACGCTACGACACCGCAACCACCGCCGACGAGGGCTAAGGACAGCTCGCTCAATTTGATCATTTCAGGCTGGGTTGCAACCGCTGGGGTTTCGGTAACGAGGGTATCGACAAGATTAAGTTCTTTGCTCATGGTGTTCTCCGAATAGGTAAAGGATTTACTGAGGAAGGAAAGATTGTTATTAAAACGCTACGACACCGCAACCACCGCCGACGAGGGCTAAGGACAGCTCGCTCAATTTGATCATTTCAGGCTGCGTTGCAACCGCTGGGGTTTCGGTAACGAGGGTATCGACAAGATTAAGTTCTTTGCTCATGATTGTTTCCTTTCGTAATAATTAGGGAATTTAACTAAAATTGTGAACTGGTTCACATTTTTTTGCAGGATACTGTGGTAGTAATCTAATTTGCAAGGATTTTTTGCTGATGGATTTGACGGATACAATTTCGATGTTTAAAGATAAAGCAATTTTTAATCAAGCGGATAGCGTTATTTCTCTTGCTCTTCGTGAGGGCGCTTGTGCCGACCCGCAGCTAATGGAGGCGCTTGCCCTGCAACTCGGGTCAATCCGTGTTGATGTACAGGCGCAGTTGAAACTAATGCTTGACGCGGTAAGGTTCCTGTATGTGTCAGGGCAAGCGTTTCGTGCGATACCGATCGCGCAAAAGGCGCGTGCGCTTGGCTTGGAAACCTCGCAGCCGAAAGCCACGTTGGATGCACTTATTGCGCTGGGAATTTGTTCAGCCGATTCCGGGGGCTTACCGGATGCGATGGAGGCGTATGCCGACGCTTTGTCCTTAGCAAAGGGTCTATCGGATCCCGTTGCCCAGGGCAAGCTGTGGCTCAACCTTGGCGTAGCGTTAATGTACAGCGGACTCTATCGTGAGGCACTGGCTTGCTATGAAAAAGCTGACACTTTTGCGTCTCTTGAGGCGGGCCTAGTTTCCATCCGACCTGGAATCTTTTCCAATATTGCACTTTGTCATTTAAATCTCGACGAAATTCGTCAAGGTCTGACTGCTATCGAGCGAGCAGTTGAGTTGTCCCCATCCCCGTCGGGTACGCATGCCTTGCTAAATCGGACGCTTGCGGAAAATTTTTACACGCGCCTTCTACTAGAAGCGAACAACTTTGAGGGCGCGAAGGAGCGCGCTAGGCTCGGTCGCCAGTTTGCAGATGAGTCGAAGTCACCGCGCGCCGATATATTTGCAGCGGTCGCTGAAGGATTGGCCGAAGTATTTTCCGGCCAAGCGGATATTGGAGTAACGAGGCTGGTAAGTACACTCGACCGCGCAACATCGCTACAAATTACGACCAGGGAGGTGTTAGTTGCATTGGTCAAAGCGTTCGAATTTATTGGCAAGCCAGACCAAGCGCTGATCTACCTACGGCAGTTATTAGATAATCAAAGTGCGACCCAAAAACAGAATGTCTTGCAGCACGTGAAGTTGCATCTTGAACAACTCCATCCGGCACTGGAAGACGAGGCCAACGCGATCCGCCGATTGACGACCCGCGAAGAAGTGCTCGAAGGCCGCGTCGCCAAGCAAGCGCTGTTCAAGGCGCAGGTGGAATCCATGGAACGTATGGCGGTGGTGGCTGAATTGCGCGACGATGCTACGGGCGCTCATTCCTACCGAGTTGGACGTCTTGCGTCGCTGTTGGCCAAAGAGTACGGTAGTGGCGAAGAGATGATTTTCATGATCGATATTGCTGCGCGGTTGCACGATATTGGCAAAGTGGGCATTCCCGATGGTATTTTATTGAAACCGTCAAGATTGAATTTCGCAGAGCGCGAAGTCATGAAAACCCATACGATTATTGGTGCGGAAGTTTTGGCGAACAGCAATATTGCACAAATGCAAACGGCCGAGGAAATTGCGCGCTTTCATCATGAATGGTGGGACGGAACCGGTTACCCGAGCGGCCTGGCGGGCACAAAAATACCGCTTGTTGCCCGCATTACCGCGTTAGCCGACGTCTTCGATGCGCTCGCCCACAAGCGACCATATAAGCAAGCGTGGACGCTGGACAGCACAATGACTGAAATCATGTCGTTACGCGGTCGCCAGTTTGACCCGCAGTTGACCGATACTTTCCTCGGCCTTATAGGACGCCTTCGCCGGGAGTATGTTGACCTTGACGCTTACTTGGGCGAAGCCGCGCTGGCGTCGCCATTTCTCCAGGCGCGCGACAAAATCAAAAAGACGCTTTTGGCTACGGCTGCTCCGTCTGACCAAGGTGCCGAGAGTCGATTGGATTTGCAGCGATAATTGCTGGCCTAAGTTCATTGGCTGTTTACCGGAGCTGCACTTACACGCTATAATCGCATGCTTTGCGGTCATTCAGAAAAAGTCCCGTGCGCAACCGTTTTGTCATAGGTAACTGGAAGCTCAACGGCGGACTCGCGTCCAACGAAATATTGTTGAATACGCTCAAGTCCGGCGTTGTCGGCAAGGCTGGCCGGTTCTGCGCTGTGTGTGTTCCAGCCCCATATTTGGTTCAGGCTCAATCGGTGCTAAATGCCTCGATGATAGGCTGGGGCTCGCAGGATGTAAGCCGTTTTGAGTCCGGTGCCTATACGGGGGAAGTGTCGGCTACGATGGTGGCGGAGTTTAACAGTCGCTATACCTTGGTGGGGCACTCGGAACGGCGGGCAATTTTTGGTGACACTGATGAAGTTGTCGCGGCTAAGTTTGGTGCGGCATTAAAGGCGGCGCTGACACCGATCCTGTGCGTCGGTGAGTCACTTGCTGAGCGGGAAAATGGCAAGACCGAGGAGGTAGTTTGGCGGCAGTTGCACGCGATCATTGCAACGCATGGTTTGAACAGTTTGTCGAACGCAATTCTGGCTTATGAACCTGTCTGGGCAATTGGGACCGGCAAAACAGCCAGTCCTGGACAAGCTGAGGAAGTGCATGCGTTTCTTCGCGGCAAGGTACTGGCACTGGCAGAGGGAATTGGTCGTAATTTGCCGATTTTATATGGCGGCAGCGTGAAAAAAGCCAATGCCGCCGAATTGTTCAGCGCGCCGAATATAGACGGTGGATTGATCGGCGGAGCGTCGCTGGTGGCAGAAGAATTTTTGGGTATCTGGAACGCTTTGTGATCGAAGCATTCTGATTGAATAGTTGCGGTTTTGGCAAGTTAAGGAAAAAGTCTCATGTTGATAAATACTATTTTGACGATTCACGTGATGCTGGCGATCGCCATTGTTGTGCTGGTGTTGCTGCAACACGGCAAAGGCGCGGACATGGGTGCGGCATTCGGAACCGGCTCTGCGGGAAGCCTGTTTGGCTCCTCTGGCGCCGCGAATTTTCTGTCGCGCTCGACTGCAGTGTGCGCCGGATTCTTTTTCGTCACCAGCTTGGGACTTACTTATTTTTACGCGCCGAAATCGGTTGGCGGTGTAATGAGCGGGGGCGTGATGCAGTCGGCACCAGTTAAGGAAGGCGCCGCTGGATCAATCCCCACACCGGTTCCTGCGCCGGTCGGATCGCCGGCCGGTTCTGACGCGCAAAAACCGGCACCACAACAGATTCCGAAGTAATTCCGCAGTAAAATCAAGTACAGATTAATGCCGTCGTGGTGGAATTGGTAGACACGCTGTCTTGAGGGGGCAGTGCAGAAATGCGTAAGAGTTCGAGTCTCTTCGTCGGCACCATTTGTTGAAGTGCAGTTCGCGGGGGTGGTCCCCGCTGCACCGGGACTAGGTGAAAATGGTAACTAGGTGTTCAGCTAAATGCTTGAGAATTATTTTCCTGTCCTGATCTTCATTTTTGTCGGTGCCGCTATCGGCGTGCTGCCGCTGATCGGGACCAAAGTGCTGACCATTTTGCTTGGCAATGATCGGCCTTATCCGCAAAAGCTGTCCCCTTACGAATGCGGCTTTGAAGCGTTCGAGGACGCGCGCATGAAATTTGACGTGCGCTATTACCTGGTTGCGATTCTATTTATCCTGTTCGATCTTGAGATCGCGTTCATGTTTCCGTGGGCAATTGTGCTGCAGGAAATCGGCTGGTTTGGTTTCTGGGGCATGGTGGTTTTTCTAACCATTCTTGTTATCGGTTTCATTTACGAGTGGAAAAAAGGTGCGCTGGATTGGGAGTAAATGTCCAATTGCCCGCGATAAAATGATAATTGCGCAAATAAATCTTGCGATCAACTTGGGAAGCAGTCATGCCTGAAGGCGGCGTTTCACAACAGGGTTTTGTTACCACTTCAGTCGACAGTGTCCTCAATTGGGCGCGCACCGGCTCGATGTGGCCGATGACGTTTGGCCTCGCCTGCTGCGCGGTAGAGATGATGCACGCGGGTGCGTCACGCTATGACCTTGATCGCTTTGGAATCGTATTCCGCCCCAGTCCCCGCCAGTCGGATGTCATGATCGTCGCCGGTACGCTGTGCAATAAAATGGCGCCCGCTTTGCGCAAGGTCTACGACCAGATGGCCGAGCCGCGCTGGGTGATTTCGATGGGCTCTTGTGCCAATGGTGGCGGCTATTATCACTATTCATATTCAGTGGTGCGTGGCTGTGATCGGATTGTTCCTGTAGACATCTATGTTCCCGGTTGTCCGCCCACAGCAGAAGCACTGCTATATGGATTGATTCAATTGCAAAACAAAATCAAGCGCACCAACACCATTGCTCGCTAGTCAGATGAGCCCCAAACTCGAAAAACTGAAAGCCGCAGTCGAAACCGCTCTGGGCGAACGGGTCGTCAGACTCATCACCGAAAAAGATGCTTTGATTGTTGAGATTAACCCCGCTGATCTTGGCGAGGTGATGACAAAGCTACGCGCTGCGCCGGAGCTCGCGTTCAGCCAGTTGATCGACGCGGCAGGCATGGACTACGCCGACTTTGCTGATTCGTGGACGGGTGCGCGCTTTGCCGTGGTGTATCAGTTGTTGTCAATCCAGCACAATTGGCGGCTGAGAGTGCGTTGCTTTTGTGAGGATGACGATTTTCCGATAGTCGATTCCGTAAATGGCATATGGTCGTCCGCCAATTGGTACGAGCGCGAAGCATTTGATCTCTACGGCATTGTTTTCAACGGCCATCCGGATCTGCGCCGCATACTTACCGATTACGGTTTCGTCGGCCATCCGTTTCGAAAAGATTTTCCCGTGACGGGTAATGTTGAAATGCGCTACGACCCTGAACAGCAGCGCGTGGTTTACCAGCCGGTGACGATTGAGCCACGTGAAATTGTGCCGCGCGTGATTCGTGAAGAACACTACGCGGAGCGGGAATAATCGTGCCAGAAATCAAAAACTACACGATGAATTTCGGCCCCCAGCACCCTGCTGCCCACGGTGTGTTGCGGCTGGTGCTTGAGTTGGATGGCGAAGTCATTCAGCGCGCCGATCCGCACATCGGCCTGCTCCATCGTGCGACCGAGAAACTCGCCGAGACCCGCACCTATATCCAGAATCTGCCCTACATGGATCGTCTCGACTACGTGTCGATGATGGTCAATGAACACGCTTATGTGATGGCAATCGAGAAGTTGATGGGCGTCGCCGTGCCAGTGCGTGCCCAGTACATTCGCGTAATGTTTGATGAGATCACCCGCATCCTCAACCACCTCTTATGGCTGGGGGCGCATGCGCTGGACGTCGGCGCAATGACCGTATTTCTTTACGCTTTCCGCGAGCGTGAGGACTTGATGGATACCTACGAAGCGGTGTCGGGCGCACGCATGCACGCCGCCTATTATCGTCCGGGAGGCGTGTACAGGGATCTGCCGGAGCGCATGCCGCAATACACCGTGACGCACGGTCGCAACGCTGCCGCAATAGCAAAGATGAACGAGAATCGGCAAGGTTCGTTGCTCGATTTCATCGACGATTTCACCAGGCGATTTCCGACCTGCATCGACGAATACGAAACTTTGTTGACAGATAACCGCATCTGGAAACAGCGATTGGTCGGTATCGGTGTGGTAACGCCGGAACGTGCACAAAATTTGGGATTTACCGGGCCTATGCTGCGCGGGTCAGGTATTGCGTGGGATCTGCGTAAAAAACAGCCCTACGAAGTCTATGACCGCATTGACTTTGACATCCCCATCGGCACCAACGGTGACTCGTACGACCGCTATCTGGTGCGGGTGCAGGAAATGCGCGAGTCGAACAGGATCATCACACAATGCATCGAGTGGTTGCGTAAAAATCCCGGCCCGGTCATCACTGAAGACCACAAAGTCGCCCCGCCTTCGCGCGAAGGCATGAAAACCAACATGGAGGAGATGATTCATCACTTCAAACTGTTTACCGAAGGCTTTCATGTTCCGGCCGGCGAAGCCTACGCCGCAGTCGAACATCCGAAGGGTGAGTTCGGAATTTATCTGGTTTCGGACGGTGCGAACAAACCATATCGCTTGAAAATTCGTGCGCCTGGGTTCCCGCATTTGGCTGCCCTGGATGAAATGTCGCGCGGGCACATGATCGCTGACGTTGTGACAATTATCGGCACTCAGGATATCGTATTTGGAGAGATTGACCGATGAGCGTCATCAACCAAAGAGTGGTGAATATCGACCAGCTCAATCTGCAACATTTCGAGCAAGGAGAAAAATTCGGCAGTGATGCGTTGAGGATAGGACCACTGCTCGGTGCCAAAGATCTTGGTTTTTCGTATGACGTGGTGCAACCGGGCAAACGTTCCTGTCCGTTCCACAATCATCATGGCGCGGAAGAAATGTTTTTCATCGTCAAAGGCACGGGCACGCTGCGCTATGGCAGCGAAGCGCGCAGAGTTCGCGCCGGGGATTTCGTTTGTTGTCCGACAGGTGGTCCAGAAACTGCACATCAAATTATCAACGATTCGGATGCAGAGCTTGGCTACATTTCAGTGAGCACCATGTTGCCGGCGGAAGTATGTGAGTATCCGGACTCAGGAAAGATCGCTGCTTTTGCCGGCGATGTACGCCACATGACCGAAGTCACCGACCACGTCGATTATTGGAAAGGAGAATAGCGTCGTGTTGTCTGCCGAATCAAAACACAAAATAGACCGCGAAATTGCGAAATATCCCGTAGACCAAAAGCAGTCCGCTGTCATGGCGGCACTGAGCATTGCACAGGACGAACACGGTTGGCTGTCGACCGAGGTCATGGACGCAGTGGCGCATTACCTCGTTATGCCGTCAATCTCAGTTTTTGAAGTCGCGACCTTCTACAACATGTACAACCTGAAGCCGATGGGAAAGTACAAGCTCACCATTTGCACTAATCTGCCGTGCGCACTGTCGGAGGGCGTTGATGCAGCCGACTACCTGAAAAAGAAGCTTGGGGTCGATTGGCGCGAGACTACCGCCGATGGCAACTTTACCCTGGTCGAAGGAGAGTGCATGGGCGCGTGTGGCGATGCGCCGGTGCTGCTGGTCAACAACAAACGAATGTGCAGCTTCATGACAAATCAAAAACTTGACACGCTGCTTGAGGAGCTGAAGTGAGCGCCGAATTTGCCCCCGTTTTCGACTACGGTCCCGATGCCATCATCCTGAAAGGCCTCAACGGCAACAATTGGCGGTTGAAAGACTATGAGGCGCGTGCAGGCTATGCGGCGTTGAAGAAAATCCTGCACGACAGCGTGAAGCCGGAGGACGTCATCGCCGAAGTAAAGAAGTCAGCTCTGCGTGGACGCGGTGGTGCGGGTTTTCCGACCGGGCTGAAGTGGAGCTTCATGCCGCGGGTATTTCCCGGACCAAAATATCTGGTCTGTAATTCAGACGAAGGCGAGCCCGGCACGTTCAAGGACCGCGACATCATGCGCTACAACCCGCATGTTCTGATCGAGGGGATGATCATCGCCGCGTACGCAATGGGTGTTGAAGTCGGCTATAACTACATCCACGGTGAAATCTGGGCCGACTATGCACGCTTTGAAGAAGCGCTGGAAGAAGCGCGCGCGGCAGGTTTCCTCGGCGAAAAAATACTCGGTTCAGGATTTAGCTTTCAGTTGCACGCCGTTCATGGCTTTGGTGCCTATATTTGCGGCGAGGAAACCGCCTTGCTCGAGTCGATCGAAGGAAAAAAAGGCCAGCCGCGATTCAAGCCGCCGTTTCCGGCAAGTTTCGGTCTTTACGGCAAGCCGACGACAATCAACAACACCGAAACACTTGCGGCCGTTCCGTACATCATGCGTGAGGGCGGCGAAGCTTTTCTGAATCTCGGCAGACCGAACAACGGCGGCACCAAACTTTTTTCGGTGTCCGGTAATGTCACTCGTCCCGGCAACTATGAAGTCAAACTGGGCACACCATTCGCCACGTTGCTTGAAATGGCGGGTGGCATGCGTGGCGGCAAAAAGCTGAAAGGCGTAATTCCCGGCGGGTCTTCCATGCCCGTCATCAGAGGTGACGTCATGATGGCAGTCGACATGGATTACGACTCGATTGCCAAGGCGGGCTCGATGCTGGGTTCAGGTGCCGTCATTGTGATGGATGAAGACACCTGCATGGTTAAGGCGGCCGAACGGCTGGCTTATTTTTATTTTGAAGAGTCGTGCGGCCAGTGTACGCCGTGCCGAGAGGGCACCGGCTGGCTCTATCGCATCATTCATCGAATTGAACACGGGCAGGGCAGGCAGGAAGATCTCGATCTGTTGCTTAATCTTGCAGACCAGATTCAGGGCCGTACGATTTGCGCATTAGGCGACGCCGCTGCGATGCCAGTACGCGCATTCATCAAAAATTACCGCGAAGAATTTGAATATCACGTTGCGCACAAACGCTGCATGGTCGGTCCTGGAGGTTATTCGACCGTCCACGCCGCTGAACCACTCGCGATGGCGGCCGAATAACCATGGTGAATCTGGAAATTGACGGCAAAGCGGTGTCGGTGGAAAACGGTGCCACTGTGATGGAGGCGGCCAACAAAATCGGCACCTTTATTCCCCATTTTTGTTATCACAAGAAATTATCTATTGCGGCGAACTGCCGCATGTGCCTGGTGCAAGTTGAAAAAGCGCCAAAGCCATTACCGGCCTGCGCCACCCCGGCTACCGAGGGCATGAAGGTGAAGACCGATTCCGATTACGCCAAGACCGCGCAGAAAGGGGTGATGGAATTTTTGCTGATCAATCACCCGCTCGACTGCCCCATTTGTGATCAGGGTGGTGAATGCCAGTTGCAAGACCTGGCGGTCGGCTACGGCAGTTCCGCGTCACGCTATCAGGAAGAGAAACGCGTGGTGGTGAATAAAAATCTGGGTCCGTTGATTGCCACCGATATGACGCGCTGCATTCATTGCACCCGCTGCGTGCGTTTCGGTCAGGAAGTCGCCGGCGTGATGGAACTGGGGCAGGCAGGACGCGGCGAGCATTCAGAAATCCTCGCCTTTGTCGGCCAGACAGTCGACTCCGAATTGTCGGGCAACATGATCGACTTGTGTCCGGTTGGTGCACTTACGTCCAAGCCATTCCGATATACCGCCCGTAGCTGGGAATTATCCCGCCGAAAATCAGTGTCGCCGCACGACGGCATGGGTTCCAATTTAATTGTGCAGGTAAAACAAAATTGCGTGATGCGGGTGCTGCCGCTGGAAAACGAATTGATTAACGAGTGTTGGCTGTCGGACAAGGATCGCTTCTCGTACGAGGGCCTGAATTCGGCAGACCGGCTCACCAGGCCAATGATCAAGCAGGGCGGCCAGTGGATGGAAGTGGAATGGGCACAGGCGCTCGAATTCATCGCGCATGGTTTGAAAGATATCAAGGCCAGCTACGGTGCGGAGTCGATCGTGGCACTGGCGTCTCCGCATCAGACCCTCGAAGAACTGTACCTGCTGAACAAACTTATGTCTGGGATCGGCTCGAACAACGTCGATATGCGCCTGCGTCAGGGCGATCGGCTTGCTCATGGCAAGAATACCGGTGCGCGATGGCTGGGCATGAAGATCGCCGATATTTCCAGTCTGCAAAGCGTATTGGTCATCGGCTCGACATTGCGTAAAGATCACCCCTTGATTGCCAATCGCCTGCGCCAGGCTGCCAAGCGCGGCCTGCAAATAAACATCGTTCATGTGGCTGACGATGCGTTGCTCATGAAAGTGGCAAACATTGCAGTGGTACCGCCGTCCGCTTTGCCCGCCACGCTCGCAGCGATTGTTAAAGTCTTGGTGGAAATCAAAGCCGGTACGCTCGATGAAAGCGTGACGAATTTCGTTAGTGCGGCAGTCGTCACTCCGCAAGTCGCGGCGATTGCGCAAAATCTAGCCGATAACGCAAAAACCGCGGTCTTCCTCGGTAATCTTGCGCAGCATCATCCAAATTACACGGCCATCCACGGGTTGGCACAGGAGATCGCCCGCCTTTCAGGTGCGACCCTGGGTTTCCTTGGTGAAGCCGCCAATAGCGTTGGCGCGGATTTAATTGGCGAAAGTGCCGGCTCGGATGAATGGCGCGCGCAAGGCGCGTCGGGCAAACCGCGCAAAGCCTTCATCCTGCTCGGTGTTGAATCGCAGCTCGATTGTTACGACCCGCGCGCAACTATTGCCGCTATGGGCGCCGCAGATCTGGTGGTGTCACTTACCGCGTTCAAGGGCGACGTCACCAGCTACGCAACGGTCGCGCTGCCGATCGCGCCATTCACCGAGACCGCGGGAACATTTGTAAGTACCGAAGGCGCAGTACAGTCATTCAACGGCGTGGTCAAACCGCTGGGCGAGGCGAGGCCCGCCTGGAAAGTTCTGCGGGTCATGGGTAATTTGCTCGGGCTCGACGGCTTTGAACAGGACAGTGTCGAGGTGATTCGCAAGGAAATTGCGCCCAATTTGCAGGCGCTGGTCGAGTCGAAATTGAATAACGCGATAACCGGCGCCAACCTCGAAATGACGCAGTCAAGCGCCGGTATCGAGCGGATTGGTGAAGTGCCGATTTATGCAGCCGACGCGTTGGTACGACGTGCCGCGAGTCTGCAAAAAACGCGCGACGCGCAAAATGCAAAATGTGTTTATGTCGCCATTGATGTCGCCGCGAAGCACGGCATTGTTGACGGCAGCGACGTGCGCGTGACCCAGGACGGCGCGTCGGTAACGGTGCAGGCGATAGTGGACACGCGACTGGCCAAAGGCTGCGTGCGGCTCGCCGCCGCCATTGCCGGGACGTCCGCGCTCGGGCCGATGTTCGGCATCGTTACGCTCGAAACAATGTCCATGGCCGCAGCGGCTGAATAACCAGGCCATCAAAAATAAACATGGATGCACTCATTCAGGCCCTCAATCAGGGATTCACCACGACCCTAGGTGAAAGCTGGGGACCGCCGGCGTGGGTTGCGTTCAGGTCGCTCGCGATGGTCATCATGGTGGTGGCACCACTGGTATTTTTCGTGCTTTATTTTCAGTTGGTCGAACGCTGGGTGATTGGATGGATGCAGGTGCGGCGCGGCCCAAATCGTGTCGGCCCATGGGGCTTGCTGCAACCGATTGCCGACGCCATCAAGCTGTTACTCAAAGAGCAAATTGTGCCGAGCAGCGCCAACAAGGCGTTGTTCCTGATTGCGCCGGCACTTTCGGTGGCGCCCGCCATGGCGGTGTGGGCGGTAATCCCATTTACACCTACCTGGGTGGTGGCCAACGTCGATGCGGGGCTGTTGGTGGTACTGGCGATGACCTCAATGGGCGTTTACGGGGTCATCATCGCGGGCTGGGCGTCGAATTCAAAATACGCATTCCTCGGGGCGATGCGTTCAGCAGCGCAGGTAGTGAGCTACGAAATTGCGATGGGCTTTGCAGTGGTCGGCGGCCTGATGGCGGCGCAGTCGATGAATCTGACCGAGGTGATCGCCAGGCAGGATGGACCGTACGGCATGGCCAATTGGTTCTTCATCCCGCTGTTTCCGCTATTCATCGTGCACTTTATCGCTGGCGTGGCGGAAACCAATCGTCATCCGTTTGACGTGGCCGAGGGCGAATCTGAAATCGTCGCGGGGCCGCTGGTCGAATATTCGGGCATGACATGGTCGCTGTTTTTTCTGGCTGAGTACGCCAACATGCTGCTGGTCGCAACCATTTCCACCATTCTCTTCATGGGCGGCTGGCTGTCACCTTTCCCGAGCGCGATCCCGCTTCTGGGTGCACCCGGCATCTGGTGGATGCTGATTAAAATGTTCGCATTGATGTTTATTTTCGTATGGATTCGTGCCTCCTTTCCGCGCTATCGCTATGACCAGATCATGCGGCTCGGCTGGAAAATATTCATTCCAATCACCATTGTGTGGATCGTGGTGGTGGGGTTGATGATGATGGAGCCCATCAATAAATTGCCGGTAATTAACTGGTGGTTTGGAAAATAACCATGTTGAGCAGAACCAAAGAACTCATTGGCAGCCTGATGTTGGGTGAATTGTTGCAGGGGCTGCGGCTGACCGGCAGGAATTTATTCGCCCGCAAAATCACGGTGCAGTTTCCTGAAGAAAAAACACCGCAGTCACCGCGCTTTCGTGGTCTGCACGCGTTGCGTCGTTATCCTAACGGGGAGGAACGCTGCATCGCCTGCAAACTTTGCGAGGCGGTATGCCCGGCATTGGCCATCACCATCGAATCAGAGGCCCGTGACGACGGCACGCGCCGCACCACGCGCTACGACATCGATTTGACCAAGTGCATATTCTGCGGTTTCTGCGAAGAATCCTGTCCAGTGGATTCGATTGTGGAAACCCATTTACTCGAGTATCACGGTGAAAAGCGCGGTGACCTTTATTACACCAAACCGATGTTGCTGGCGATTGGAGACAAGTACGAGGACGAAATTGCCAAGCGACGGCTGGAAGATGCACCGTATCGCTAAGGAGTTCGCCACACTGGATTGGTCGGCAGGATAAACAAACGCCGGTGTCGGCGCATTCAACAAATGCAGTCACTAAAACACCATTTTTTCCGTAAATTCCCGCAAAAATATAAATACGCACCAATCGCTTTTGACCTGACGACAAAAATGACCTTTCAAGCAATCGTTTTTTACGTGTTTGCCTCGACGCTGATTATCTCGGCGCTCACGGTCATTACTGCGCGTAACTCGGTGCATGCCGCTTTGTTCCTGGTGCTGGCATTTTTTAGCGCGGCTGGGTTGTGGCTGCTGCTGTACGCGGAATTTCTGGCCCTCGCGCTGATTCTGGTCTACGTTGGCGCCGTGATGGTGTTGTTCCTGTTCGTCGTGATGATGCTTGACATTAATTTTGACAAGTTGCGCGAGGGATTCTGGAAATATCTGCCGGTGGCGGCCACCGTAGCGATATTAATGCTGGGGCAAATGATTTTGTTGCTATTCGATAAGAGTATGCGACTGGTCGGCGCCGCCTCGCCTGGTGCACCCCCCACTGGCTTTTCCAACACCAAGGCACTGGGCCGGGTGCTGTACACCGATTACTTCCTTGCCTTTGAACTGGCCGCGGTGATTTTGCTGGTGGCTATCGTCGCCGCCATCGCACTCACTTTGCGCGGCCGAAAGGAAGTGAAAACACAAAACGTCGGCGAACAGGTGCGCGTGAAGAGCAGCGACCGTTTGAAAATTATTTCCATGCCGGCCGAAAAAGAAGAGTCACCAGTCGTCATTGCGCCACCTGCCGCATAAGTCAGCACGAGGGAGCCAGCCAAATTGATTACGTTGTCGCACTATCTGGGTTTATCCGCATTCATATTTGCGATCGCCATCGCGGGTATTTTCCTGAATCGCAAAAACATCATCATTTTATTGATGGCTATCGAACTCATGCTGCTCGCGGTGAATATGAATTTTGTTGCGTTCGCGCATTACCTGAATGACTTGGCGGGACAAGTGTTCGTGTTTTTTATCCTCACCGTAGCGGCAGCCGAAGCCGCTATTGGTTTGGCCATTCTGGTGGTGTTGTTTCGCAATCTGAAGACGATAAATGTAGATGACATTGGGACGTTAAAGGGATGATTTCGGCGCATGCGATTCACAGTTCAAGCCGCCGTCGTTCTCCCATCTTGCGAAAGCAGGAAACTTACGGCTTAACCAGCGCGGTTGCAAAATGATGAATGTAATGAAGAAACTCCGCTACTGGCCTGCCGCCCAGAGCATTTATGGCTTGAGCGCCGCACCAGTGCTAGAGTTTAAATAAAAATAATTAAATAATGATTGAAAACAAACTTGCCCTGTTGGCCATTCCGCTGTTGCCATTGCTGGGTGCGCTGCTTGCCGGATTTCTCGGCCCGCGCCTCGGCCGCAGGTTTGCGCACAGCGTCACCATCTTTGGGGTGCTGGTAGCGTTGGTACTGTCGGTCGTGGTATTTCAAGACGTGCAGAACGGCAAAACCGTTAACGACACTGTCTACACCTGGCTGGTTACCGACGGCATCAAATTTGAAATCGGCTTCCTGATCGATGCATTAACGGTAACGATGATGCTGGTCGTCACATTTGTATCCCTGATGGTGCACGTTTACACCATCGGCTACATGGCTGACGACGACGGCTATACGCGCTTCTTTAGCTATATTTCGTTATTTACCTTCGCCATGTTGATGCTGGTGATGTCGAATAATTTTCTCCAGTTATTTTTTGGCTGGGAGGCGGTGGGCCTGGTGTCGTATCTGCTGATCGGCTTTTGGTACCAACGCCCGACTGCCATCTACGCAAACCTGAAAGCGTTTCTGGTTAACCGCGTCGGTGACTTTGGTTTCCTGCTGGGCATCGGTCTGGTGTTTGCCTACATGGGCACGCTCGACTATGCCACGGCTTTCAAGATGGCACCCAGTCTTAAAGATGCGGTGGTGACGCTGCTGCCCAATACACCGTGGTCGCTGGTCACGGTGATTTGTATTTGTCTGTTCATCGGCGCGATGGGCAAATCGGCGCAATTTCCGCTGCACGTGTGGCTACCCGATTCGATGGAAGGGCCGACACCAATCTCGGCTTTGATCCACGCGGCGACGATGGTGACGGCCGGTATTTTCATGGTCGCGCGCATGTCTCCGTTGTTTGAAATGTCGCAGGCAGCGCTATCGTTTGTGTTGATCATCGGTTCAATCACTGCGTTTTTCATGGCGCTGATTGCGATCGTGCAGTACGACATTAAGCGGGTGGTCGCATACTCGACGCTTTCGCAGTTGGGTTATATGACGATGGCGCTGGGCGCGGGTGCCTATTCAGCCGGGATCTTCCATTTGATGACCCACGCATTTTTTAAAGCGGTGCTGTTTCTTGGCGCAGGTTCCGTGATTATCGCGATGCATCACGAACAGGACATGCGCAAGATGGGCGGCCTAAAAAAGTATTTGCCAATCACCTATTTCACGGTGCTGATTGGTGCGCTGGCAAACGCCGGCTTTCCACCGTTCGCCGGATTCTTCTCCAAAGATTCGATCATCGAAGCGATTCACGCCTCGACCACGCCGGGCCACGCGATTGCCTATCTCGCGGCGCTGGGCGGTGTATTCATTGGCGGCCTGTATTCATTCCGTCTGGTGTTTTTCACCTTCCACGGCAAACAGCGGTTTGCGGAACACCATCAGGACAATCCCGCACATCGCAAAGACGCCGCGCACATCGAACACGAACACCACGGCTTAGCACCAGGCGAACTGCTGCACGAGCCAGGTTGGGTAGTCACGCTACCGCTGATTCTGCTCGCGATACCGTCGTTATTCATCGGCATGCTGACCATAGAGCCGATGTTATTCGGCAGTTTTTTCGGTGGGGCAATCAAAGATTCCGGGACGATGGTGGAATTGAAAAAAGAATTTCACGGTTGGTGGCCGATGATTGTCCACGGGTTCACGGCGCCGCCGTTTTGGTTGGCACTTGCCGGAGCCGTCACGGCGTGGGTTGGTTACATCGCCAAACCTGAGTTGCCCGGCAAAATCCGTTCAGCGCTAGCACTGCCGGTAAAAATTCTTGAAGAAAAATACGGCTTCGACCGTTTCAATGACTGGTTCTTCGCATCCGGCGCCTTGAGGCTGGGGCAAGGGCTGTGGAAATTCGGCGACGTGACGATCATTGACGGCATCATGGTCAATGGCACCGCCAGGGTGATTGGCTGGTTCTCGGGTGTTTCACGCAGGATCCAGACCGGCTACCTGTACACCTATGCCTTCACCATGATTCTGGGGGTGTTCGGCTTTCTCACCATCGTGTTTCTCAGGCTGCGCTGATTACCCGGATCGAAAAAAATAACATGCAAAGCAGTTCCTATATTTTAAGCCTGACCATCTGGATCCCGATCATCGTCGGTGTGCTCACGTTGCTATTGAATGGCGAACAACAAAAAAATACGGCGCGCTGGTCCGCGCTCATTGGCAGTGTGCTGGGCCTGCTGGCTGCCGTTCCGCTCTGGGTGGGCTTTGACAACGCAACCGCTGCGATGCAATTTTCAGAGGCCATACCGTGGATCGCCCGTTTTAATATTAACTACGCGCTCGGGGTGGATGGTCTTTCCATGTTGTTTATCCTGCTGAACAGTTTCACCACGGTGCTCGTCATTATCGCGGCGTGGGAAGTCATTCAGGAAAAAGTGTCGCAATACCTCGCGGCATTCCTGATCATGTCGGGCCTCATCAACGGCGTCTTCGCTTCGACCGATGCAATTTTGTTTTACCTGTTCTTTGAAGCGATGTTGATTCCGATGTTCCTCATCATTGGCGTGTGGGGAGGCCCGCGCCGGGTTTACGCGGCGGTCAAGTTCTTCCTGTACACGCTGCTCGGCTCACTATTGATGCTGGCAGCGTTCATCTATCTCTACAACGTCACCAACGGCAGCTTTAATATTCTCGACTTCCACAAAGTGCCGTTGAGCCTGGAGGTGCAAAAATTTCTGTTTCTGGCATTCTTCGCGTCGTTCGCAGTCAAGGTGCCGATGTGGCCGGTGCATACATGGCTGCCCGACGCGCACGTCGAAGCGCCGACCGGCGGCTCGGTGGTGCTGGCGGCAATCACGCTGAAAATCGGCGCGTACGGTTTTCTGCGGTTTATCCTGCCAATCACTCCGGACGCCAGTCATGCATTTGCCGGCATTGTCATTTCGCTGTCCCTGATCGCGGTAATCTACATAGGTCTGGTCGCACTGGCCCAGACCGATATGAAAAAGCTGGTGGCCTATTCTTCCATTTCGCACATGGGATTCGTCACGCTCGGTTTTTTTATTTTCAATTCGCAGGGAATGGAAGGCGGCCTGGTGCAGATGGTTTCGCACGGGTTTATTTCCGCAGCGATGTTCCTTTGCATTGGCGTGCTGTATGACCGGCTTCATTCGCGCGAGATTTCGTCGTATGGCGGCGTGGTGAACACCATGCCCAAGTTCGCGGTTTTCGCAGTGCTGTTCGCCATGGCCAATGCCGGGCTGCCGGCCACCTCCGGCTTTGTCGGCGAATTCATGGTGATTCTGGGCGCGATCAAAGTAAATTTCTGGTACGCCTTTGGTGCTGCGGTTACGTTGATTATTGGTGCTGCATACACCCTGTGGATGGTAAAGCGCGTGATATTCGGCGCAATCGCCAATGAAAACGTACGTCAGCTGGCCGATATCAATTCGCGCGAAATGTTTTATCTGGCAATGCTCGCCGCTGCGGTAATGACAATGGGCGTGTATCCCAAACCATTTACCGATGTGATGCACGTTTCGGTCGACGCGCTGTTACAGCATGTGTCGGCAGGCAAATTGAATTAGGAAATGTAGAAAAAAATGTTGCCGCCCAATCTGAATCTTGCCCTCGCTACGCCGGAGATTTTCCTGCTCGTCATGACGTGCATTGTGATGCTGGTTGATCTTTTCTCTGCGGCGGAAAGACGCGAAGGGCGCGTATTCATCCTGTCCGTTGGCACGCTGGTGCTGGTCGGCATCAGCCTCTACGGCCTGGGCAGTCCCTGGGCCGCGCCCCGGCTGGCTTTTAACGGCATGCTGGTTATTGACGGCTTGGCGACGATCCTTAAATTTGCGATTGTAATTTCAGTTGCGATCGTTATCGTCTACAGCCGCGCCTACCTCAGCGCGCGCAAGCTCTTTAGCGGCGAATTCATTGCCCTTATTTTGTTTGCCACGCTTGGCATGATGATCATGGTCTCCGCAAACCATTTCATCAGTTTGTATCTCGGTCTCGAATTGCTGGCACTTTCAAGTTATGCGATGGTGGCATTGAATCGTGATTCAGCCGTCTCCACCGAAGCCGCGATGAAATATTTCATCCTCGGCGCGCTTGCCTCAGGCTTGTTGTTATACGGCCTGTCGATGGTATACGGCGCCACTGGTTCACTCGACGTGCGTCAGGTTGCTGCGACGATCGCGGCCAGCCGCGCCATCGATCCGCTCATCATGTTCGGTCTCGTCTTCGTGGTATCCGGTCTGGCGTTCAAGCTGGGCGTGGCGCCGTTTCATATGTGGGTGCCAGATGTCTATCAGGGTGCCCCAACGGCAATGACATTGTTCATCGGCTCCGCGCCCAAGCTTGCCACATTTGGCTTCATCATGCGTATCCTTGCCGATTCACTGGGCGGAGCCTTGGGCGACTGGCAGAGCATGCTGGTGATACTCGCCGTGCTATCGGTGGCGCTGGGCAATATCGTGGCGATTGCCCAGACCAACCTCAAGCGCATGCTGGCGTACTCAACCATTGCGCATATGGGCTTTTTGCTGCTGGGCATTCTGGCGGGCACTAAAAATGGCTATGCGTCAGGCATGTTCTACGTAATTACCTACGTGCTGATGACAGCTGGTGCGTTCGGCATGATTATGCTGTTGTCCCGCGCCGGGTTCGAGGCCGACAATATTGACGATTTCAAGGGGCTCAACCAGCGCTCGCCGCTGTACGCGGTCATGATGTTGTTCATTATTTTTTCGATGGCGGGGATTCCGCCGTTCCTGGGATTCTGGGCGAAGCTGGCAGTGCTAGAAGGCGCGCTCAATGCCGGATACACCTGGCTGGTGGTATTTGCGGTATTGATGAGTGTGATCGGCGCGTTCTACTACCTGCGTATTATCAAGGTGATGTATTTTGATCCGCCGACTGATGTTTCGCCGATTACGGCGAGGCTCGACATGCGTAGTGTATTGGCCGTCAATGCGTTTGCATTGCTGGTGTTGGGGATATTCCCCGGCGCTTTGATGACGGCATGCCTCGATGCCATCCGGGCCTCTTTCTGACTTCGCCGATTTAACCGAACACACCCTGTCCAGCAAGCGTGTGCTGGATGGGCGGATGATTCGCGTTGACCTTGATCGCGTGCGGCTGCCCGACGGCAGCGTGGCATTTCGCGAATACGTGCTGCATCCTGGCGCGGTGATTATCGCCGCTTTCGTTGACGACGACACATTGATTTTCGAGCATCAGTTTCGTTATGCCGTTCGTCGGCATTTCATCGAATTGCCGGCGGGCAAAATCGACGACGGCGAACCACATGCCGATACCGCGCGCCGCGAGCTGCTGGAAGAAACCGGTTACACCGCCGCCCATTGGCATCATGCCGCGACTTTGCACGCTGGCATCGGCTATTCCAATGAGGCCATTGAACTGTATGTGGCGCGTCAGTTAAAGCAAGTGGGCCATCAACGCGACCAGGGTGAATTTCTGGAGGTATTTACGATGTCGCTTGCCGAGGCGGTCGCGAAGGTAGGGCGCGGAGAAATTACTGATACCAAGTCGGCGTTTTCGTTGCTATGGCTGGATAAATTCCGTGACCAGCTGCCCGGGACCGGTACATGACCGAGCGCGTTGTCGATCTGCTTATCATTGGTGGCGGCATCAACGGCTGTGGCATTGCGCGTGATGCTGCGGGGCGCGGCCTCGACGTGCTGCTGGTCGAACAGGATGACATTGCCTCCGCCACCAGCTCCTGGAGTTCCAAGCTGATTCATGGCGGCCTGCGCTATCTGGAGCAATATGAATTCAGGTTGGTGCGCGAAGCGTTGCAGGAGCGCGAGGTGCTGCTGAAAATTGCGCCGCATATTATTGCGCCACTTGAATTTATCCTGCCGCACGACAAGCATATGCGTCCGGCGTGGATGATTCGCATCGGCCTGTTCCTGTACGATCATCTTGGCGGCAAAATTTCACTGCCCGGTTCACGCACGGTCCTGTTTCCCGATGCCACATTCAGTGCCGGATTGAAGCCGGCCATTCGACGCGGGTTTTTTTATTCAGATGCGCGTGTTGATGACGCACGGCTGACGGTGCTGAATGCCATTGCCGCACGCGAGCATGGTGCCGAGGTGCGGACCCGGACGCGGGTCGTGAATGGCAGGCGTAATACCGACGCCTGGGAAATCAAGTTGCGCAACGTCGACAGTGGTGTCGAGTCCACCGTTTGCGCACGGGGCCTGGTCAATGCGGCTGGTCCGTGGGTGAAGCTACTGCTGGATGACACCTTGCACGTGCCGATCAACGCCACCGCAAAGCTGGTAAAAGGCAGCCATATAGTCGTGCCGCGCATACATGACAAACCGCATGCTTATATCCTGCAAAACGACGACAAGCGGGTGGTGTTCGTCATCCCGTATGAAGATAATTTCAGCCTCATCGGTACTACCGACGTCAGCGTCAACTTGGTGAGCGAGGGTCATCAAATATCGGCAGCCGAAATCAGCTATCTGATTCGCGCGGTTAACCGATTCATTTCCACACCGCTGCGCGAGGCTGATATCGTTTGGAGCTATGCGGGTGTGCGACCGTTGTACGACGATGGCGCGGTCAATCCGGCCGAAATAACCCGCGATTACGTTTTGAAGACCGATCATCGCGATGGTAAATTGCCGCTGCTCTCCATCTTCGGCGGCAAGATCACCACTTATCGCCGCCTGGCCGAACACGCGCTGGAAGAATTGGCGTCGTATTACCCGTCACTTTCGCAAAAATGGACCAGCGGGTCGGCCCTGCCAGGCGGCGACATTGCATCGCTGCAGGAGTTGGCCCACGCCTTATTGAACCAATTTGCGTCGCTACCCGTCGATTACCTGGCGCGTCTGGCGCGACGCCACGGTTCACGCACCGCGCGCGTGCTGGAAGGGGTGCGGGAAATGGCCGATCTGGGTGCGTTATTCGGTGCCGGCGCAACTTTGCTGAGCGAGCGCGAAATCGATTACTGCATTCGTGAAGAGTGGGCAAGAAAACCGGATGATATTTTATGGCGGCGCACCAAGTGCGGTCTGCATATGGACGCGGCGGAGCGGGCCCGGGCGGCGAGGTTTATTGATGGTCGAGTATCGTTGCTGGTGAAATGAAGCAGCATTCAAAAAATGAAATGACGTGTGGGTCCGTCAGGCGCCGGTCACAACCGTTGTTTAAGTGCGTACGGCAAACGACAAACTGGATCGCCTCAGCGGCCGCAACCAGCGAAACCCAGCAGATTCGATGAGCTCCAAACCAGTCCCCATGCGCCCTCTGGCGGTTTTGTGCCCGGAAAGCTGCGCCAAAATTTGCGGTGTGTTCTTCGATCTGGACGATACGCTCACCACCGAAGGCCGCCTAACCGCAACCGCCTACGCTGCGGTGGAGGCCCTCAAGCACGCCGGATTGATCGTCGTGCCCGTGACCGGTCGTCCCGCCGGATGGTGCGATCACATTGCACGCATGTGGCCGGTTGATGGGGTCGTTGGCGAGAACGGTGCGTTCTATTTTTTTTTCGATCATGCTGAAAAAAAACTTCGACACCGCTTCCTGAAAACCGCCGGTCAGCGTCACGCAGACCGCCAGCAGTTAACAATTGTTGCCGAGCACATCGTTCGCGAAGTTCCCGGCAGCGCCCTGGCCTCCGATCAGCATTATCGTGAAGCCGACATCGCCATAGACTTTTGCGAGGATGTACCGGCATTGCCGCGTGCGGACATCGAGCGCATCAAGTCAATAATGGAATCCGCCGGACTCACCGCGAAGGTCAGCTCCATTCACGTCAACGGCTGGATCGGCGTCGCCAGCAAACTGTCAACGATAAAACTCTTCATGCGGGAGCGCTTTGACCTTGATCTTGACGTACACAAGAATAAATTCGTGTATGTCGGCGACTCGCCCAACGATGAGCCTGCGTTTGGCTACTTTCCGCTCTCCGTCGGCGTTGCGAATGTCAGAAATTTTCTGGATATGATGTCGATAAAGCCTGCCTATGTAACCGAGGCAAGCCATGGTGCCGGTTTCGCCGAGCTTGCGACCGCATTGCTGGCCTCACGCAATTGATTGATGGGTCGTGGCTGCGATTAAACGCCCAAGCCGTGGCGCATCTGACAGCTACGGTGCCAGCCGCGCAAGTTTCCACTCGCCGTCGACCAGCTGATAGCAGATGCGGTCATGCAATCTGCTGCGTCTGCCCTGCCAGAATTCAAAATAACCGGGCACCACGCGATAGCCGCCCCAATGCGCCGGCCGCGGCGGATTTTCGCCGTGTTCGGCCGAGAACGCGGCGAAACGCGCCTCCAGTTCGGTGCGTGATGCAAGCACCTGGCTCTGCGGTGATGCCCACGCGCCGATCCGGCTCAAGGCCGGGCGGCTGTGATAGTACGCGTCCGAATCGGCGGCGCTGACGGTCTCAACACGGCCCTCGATGCGAATTTGTCGCTCGAGTTCGGGCCAGAAAAACAACAGCGCGGCCCGATTGTTGGCGGCAAGATCCTGACCCTTGTGACTTTGGTAGTTGGTGAAAAATACCAGGCCCCGGGCGTCCGCCGCTTTGATCAACACCACCCGCGCAGACGGCCTGCCGGCAGCGTCGCAAGTGGCAAGCGTCATGGCGTTAGGTTCCGGCAGCTCGGCCATCATTGCTTCACCAAACCATGTATCAAACTGGCTGAATGGTGAGGCGGCCACGTCGCTCACGTCGAGCGAGGCAAGTTTGTAGTCTTTGCGGATGTCGGCAAGTTTCATGTTCTCAATCGGAGTGATTTTTCGGCCATGCGCGCAATACTGCGCTGTTGCGACGGCTGGGCCAGCTCTTCCAGCAGCCGCCATTTCGCGTCCTGCGATTCTTCGGTAATGTTAACGCGTTCGTCCGGCGCAATGATGAGGTACCGAACGTCGTAGTGCAAGTGTGCTTTCTCCATGTCATATTTTCCAGAGCTCGCGCCGCGCGCTGGGATGCAATGGATATCGACGTCAAACAGCGTCTCACTGGCAAATTGCAAATTTAAAAGTCCGGTTTCCTCCCGCGCTTCGCGCATCGCGCCTGCCGCCGGGGAAGCGTCACGGTGGTCGAGATGGCCGCCGGGTTGCACCCAGAGATTGAGCTTTGTGTGGTGAAGCAGCAGCGCATGGGTGCGGGCAAGATTGAGTATCCATGCGGAGCCGGTAACGTGTCCGCCCGCGGTTTCACGCAACCACCAGCAATGTGCGTTTGAAAATACAAAGTGCAGCATGGCGCGGCGGTGATTTGCTTCTTCCTCATCGGCCGGGATGTGGGCGTTGAGCGCGTTGATGAATGCGTCGGTCTTCATGGCTGGGTTTCTATCAAAGCCGCTACCAGTGGTATTGCGTGGACAGCAGTGGGTCAGGAGGTACTTTGCGCATGAGTCCATCGCGGCGCTATGTAATCGAAACCGGCATTTCTGGAAATATACCGGTTGCGAAAAATCTGCAATCTTAATCGCTCTGCAATAAACGTGCGGGAAATCCCCGGGTTGAACGCGTTGCACGAATACAACGACCGGTTGCACGTTTCTCTAAATAATGCGTTATATTTGCCCTGTGGTACGGATTCACTCTGTCGAGCTGTTGTGGATCCCCGCGTAAGTTAATGACTTTTTGAAAACAACCTGGAGGATTTACATGGCCGCAAAGAAACCCGCCGCAAAGAAACCAGCTGCCAAAAAACCGGCAGCAAAAAAGCCCGCCGCAAAGAAACCGGCAGCGAAGAAGCCTGCAGCAAAACCCACTGCCGCTAAAAAACCCGCAGCGAAGAAGCCGGCGGCCAAGAAACCTGCTGCCAAAAAAGCCGCACCAAAAAAGCCTGCGGTCAAACGCAAGCCGAATGCGGCCTTCATGAAGCCGATGAATATCAGCTCCACACTCGCCGCGGTCATCGGTGCTGCACCACAGCCACGTACCGAAGTTACCAAGAAGCTTTGGGATTACATCAAGAAAAACAAACTGCAAGACGCCATCAACCGTCGTATGATCAATGCCGACGAAAAACTGAGAGCCGTGTTCGGCGGCAAGAAAGTCGTTTCGATGTTTGAAATGACCAAGCTGGTTTCCCAGCACCTGAAGTAATCGCTGCAGCGAAACGTCGCCATCGACCGGCACGGTCGTTCGCACCTTCGCAATGTAGGCCAGTGAAGGCCGGTATCATCCTCGCGGTGTACCGGCCTTTATTTTTTCGACGTGACTATGGAAAATGCCCATGCCTGCCGCCCTTCAAAATCGCCTTTTCCGCCTGCTAAAGCGCCCCATCGGCGAGCCTAAACGCGAGGACTTTGCGTTTGACACGGAACCGGTCAGCGAGATTGGCGATGGCCAGATACTGGTCAAAACCCTCTATTTGTCGCTCGACCCCGCCATGCGCGGCTGGATGAATGACGCCAAATCGTATATAGCGCCGGTCGGGTTGGGCGAGGTAATGCGCGCCGGTGGGGTCGGCACCGTTATCGGGTCAAAACATCCCAAATTTCAAACGGGCGACACGGTTAGCGGTATGTTGAACGTACAGGAATATGCCATTTCAGACGGCAAGGGCATGGTCAAAATCGATCCGGCGCTGGCACCCCTCACAAGCTACCTGAACGTGCTCGGGATGCCCGGCATGACGGCCTATTTCGGTTTGCTCGAATCCGGCCAACCCAAGGCCGGTGAAACACTGGTGGTATCGGGTGCGTCCGGTGCGGTGGGGGCCACGGTGGGCCAGGTGGCAAAAATCCTCGGGCTCAGAGTGGTCGGTATTGCCGGTGGCGCTGAGAAATGCGATTACGCGGTCAGGGTATTGGGCTTCGATGCCTGCATTGATTACAAAAACCAGGATGTTCGCAAAGGTTTAAAAGAGGCGTGTCCGGCCGGCATCGATATTTATTTTGACAATGTCGGTGGTGAAATTCTCGACATCGTGCTGACCCGCATCAATCTGAAAGCGCGGATTGTCATCTGTGGCGCTATCTCGCAATACAACAACACCACGCCGGTGAAGGGGCCGTCCAACTATCTTTCGCTGCTGGTGAACCGTGCCCGCATGGAAGGCATCGTCGTATTCGACTATGCGTCACGTTACAAAGAAGGCGCAATGCAGCTGGGTAAGTGGATGGCGGAAGGAAAACTCAAATCGCGCGAGCATGTCGTCGAAGGGATCGAGACGTTTCCGGAGACGTTAATGAAGTTGTTCAAGGGAGAGAATTTCGGCAAGCTGGTATTAAAGGTGGCTTGACCCGGCGTTCCGGCTGTTTAAAATTTCTGCCTAGCTGACATTGCTGGCACGGCAACCGAGAAAAAAGAGCCGGGCGAACCCGGCTCCTCTCGACACAGCTTGCAGAGAAACCAGTTTCTTCCTTACGCAACCAGCTCCCGCAACACATACGGCAGAATCCCGCCGTGCAGGTAGTAATCCACTTCGATCGGCGTATCGATCCGCAGTAACACCGGGACATTTTGCGTGGAGCCGTCGCGGCGCCTGATGACCAGCGCGACATCCATCTGCGGTTTGACGCCGTTCTCGACACCGACGATATCGAAATCCTCATCGCCCTTGATACCAAGCGATACTGCGGTGTCGCTGTTTTTGAACTGGCAGGCCAGCACCCCCATGCCGATCAGGTTGGAGCGGTGGATGCGCTCGAAGCTTTTTGCAATGACGGCTTTTACGCCGAGCAGTTGAGTGCCCTTCGCGGCCCAGTCGCGCGAGGAGCCGGTACCGTACTCTTCACCACCGAAAATCAGCGTTGGCGTACCGGCAGCCATGTATTTCATGGCGGCATCGTAGATTGGCAATTGTTCGCCTGACGGTTGCATCAGCGTCAAGCCGCCTTCGACGCGTGAGCCGTCGGCCTTCGCCGGGATCATCAGGTTCTTGATGCGCACGTTCGCGAAGGTGCCGCGCATCATGACTTCGTGATTGCCGCGGCGCGCACCGTAGCTGTTGAAGTCGGCTTTCATCACGTTGTGGGCCATCAGGTACTGGCCTGCAGGCGACGTGTCCTTGATCGATCCTGCCGGGGAAATGTGATCGGTCGTCACCGAATCGCCGAATACGCCCAGCGCCTTCGCGCCTTTGATGTCGTGCGCCATTCCTGCCCCCATGCCGAAGCCCGCAAAAAAAGGTGGCTCGGCGATGTAACTGGATTTTGGCCAGTCATACACCTGACCGGTTGTGCCTTTAATATTTTGCCAAAGTGGATTGTCAGCCCCCAGATTTGCATAGCGCGTCCTGAACACGTCCGGATCCATCGCAAAGCCCATGACGCCGGCAATTTCGTGGCTGGTCGGCCAGATGTCTTTGAGAAATACCGGGCCATTTTTGCCTTGGCCAACCGGCTCGGTTTGCAAATCGGTCAGCACACTGCCGGCAATGGCATAAGCCACCACCAATGGCGGCGAGGCAAGAAAATTGGCGCGAAGGTTGGGGTGAATGCGCGCTTCGAAGTTGCGATTTCCTGACAGCACCGCCGCGCAAACGAGATCGCTTTTCACGATCGTGTCTTCAATCGCCTCGGCCAATGGTCCGGCATTGCCGATGCAGGTGGTGCAGCCGTAGCCAGCGAGATAAAAACCCAATTTTTCCAGATATGGCAGCAGGCCCGACTTGGTCAGATAGTCGGTGACCACGCGACTTCCAGGCGCAAGCGAGGTCTTGATGTGCGGTTTCACCTTCAAGCCTTGTTCGACGGCTTTTTTCGCGAGCAATCCGGCGGCCAGCATGACGCTGGGGTTCGAGGTGTTGGTGCAGGAGGTAATTGCGGCAATCAACACATCGCCAGAACCCAGATCGACGCCATCGGCCGTGGTGAAACGTTTGGCCAAATCGCCTGCCGCCTTGGAAAAACCATTCTCAGCGGGTGGCTTGGAAAAGAGCGAGGTAAATTGCGATTTCATGCTACCCAGTTCGATACGATCCTGCGGACGCTTGGGGCCTGCCAGTGAGGTTTTGATGGTCGCAAGGTCGAGCGCCAGGGTGGTGGAATAATCGCACTCGCCCGCCATCGGCACGCCGAACATGCCCTGCGCCTTGAAATAACTCTCGCACTTGTCAAGTTCTTCTGCGGTGCGGCCACCGGCCCGAAAATATTCCATGGTGGCCTCGTCGACCGGAAAGAAACCCATGGTGGCGCCGTATTCTGGCGCCATATTGGCAATCGTCGCCCGATCTGGCACGCTCAAGGCGCGTGCGCCTTCGCCAAAAAATTCCACAAACTTGCCCACCACTTTTGCCTTGCGCAATAGTTCGGTCACCGTCAATACCAAGTCGGTCGCAGTAGTGCCTTCCGGCAGATTGCCGGTGAGGTTTACGCCAACCACATCCGGGGTCAGGAAATATACCGGCTGACCCAGCATGCCCGCTTCCGCCTCGATGCCGCCGACGCCCCAGCCGACTACGCCTACCCCGTTAATCATGGTGGTGTGCGAATCGGTGCCGACCAGGCTGTCGGGGTACAGCACGCCGTCGCGGTCAAACACGCCGCGCGCGAGATATTCGAGATTGACCTGATGCACGATGCCGATGCCGGGTGGCACCACTTTGAATGTATCGAACGCCTGCATGCCCCATTTCATGAACTCGTAGCGCTCCTGATTGCGCTGGAATTCAAGCTTCATGTTGAGGTCAAGTGAATCAGGCGTGCCGTAGTGGTCAATCTGTACGGAGTGGTCGACCACCAGATCAACCGGTACCAGCGGCTCGATTACTTTGGGGTCCTTGCCCAGCCGGGCCGCTACGCCGCGCATTGCCGCGAGATCGGCCAGCAATGGCACACCGGTAAAATCCTGCAGCACGATACGCGCCACCACGAACGGGATTTCAAGCGTACGCGCGGCAGTCGGTTGCCACCCGGCGAGCTCCTTGATGTGTTCCTCGGTTACCTTCTTGCCATCGCAATTGCGCAGTACGCTTTCAAGCACGATGCGGATAGAAACCGGCAATCGCTTCACGTTAGGAAATATTTCCGCCAGCTTGGGCAGCGAATAGTAGGTCGCCGTTTTGCCGGATTTGAGCGTCAGTTGCTGGCGGGTGTCGTACAGATTATGTGCCATGGTGGATCCTCTGGTGAAAGGGCGCGGGCAAATTACTCACGCGAAATAATCAATGATTTTAAGGCCTTTGAAATCACTGTGGTAAAAAGCTGCGTTCAGCGCCAGCAGTTTCACAGAGTGTGGCGCAATCCTGGCGCCGTATAAATCCTGAAAAAGAATTAGCTAGATGACCATCATATCGACGAATTCATTGACGGGGGTGGCATCGAGTTTGCTGGCATCGGTGCACAGGTCCCAGATGGCCTCGCGTTGTTTCTCCGCGAATACCCGCGCCAGGTTGGTCTTGAATTTAGCCATCAGCACCGGCATGCCTTCCTTGCGGCGGCGTTTATGGCCAATTGGGTATTCGACAACAATTTCTTTCAACGTCCTGCCGTCGGTGAATTCCACGGTCAGCGCATTCGCGATCGAGCGCTTGGCGGGATCGTGATAGTCCCGTGTAAATTTGGTGTCTTCCACGCAGACGATCTTGTCGCGTAGCACGTCGATACGCTTGTCTGCAGCAATGCTGTCTTCATAATCACTGGCGGTCAGGCGGCCGAAAATAATCGGCATGGCTACCATGTACTGCACGCAGTGATCGCGATCAGCCGGATTGTGCAGAGGGCCTTTTTTGTCGATGATGCGGATACATGCCTCGTGGGTGCGGATGGTGATTTTTTTGATGTCTTTATCGGTTTTGCCCAGTTTTTTGAGTTCCTGATGCAGCGTCATCGCGGCTTCTACCGCGGTCTGTGAATGAAATTCAGCCGGGAAGGAAATTTTGAACAACACGTTTTCCATCACATAAGAACCGTACGGCCGCTGAAACTTGAAGGCATTACCCTTGAACAGCACGTCATAAAAGCCCCAGGTCTTGGCACTCAGGACGGAGGGATAGCCCATCTCGCCGGTCCTGGCAATCATGGCCAGCCGCACCGCACGCGAGGTCGCGTCGCCGGCCGCCCACGACTTGCGCGAACCGGTGTTTGGCGAGTGACGATAGGTGCGCAGGCTTTGCCCGTCCACCCAGGCGAGCGAAACGGCGTTGAGGATTTCGTCTTTGGATAGCCCCATCATTTCAGCCACGACCGCCGTCGATGCGACTTTCACCAGCACGACGTGGTCCAGACCAACCTTGTTGAATGAATTTTCCAGCGCGATGCAGCCCTGAATTTCGTGCGCCTTGATCATGCCGGTGAGCAGGTCGTGCACGGTCAGCGGCTTTTTGCCCGTGGCAACGGCATTGCGCGAGAGCCAATCGGCGGTGGCGAGAATGCCGCCCAGGTTATCTGAAGGATGGCCCCACTCTGCAGCCAGCCAGGTATCGTTGAAATCCAGCCAGCGAATCATGGCGCCGATGTCGAACGCAGCCTTTACCGGATCCATCTGAAATTGCGTGCCCGGCACCTTTGCGCCGTTTGGCACCAGCGTGCCTTGTACGATTGGCCCGAGCATTTTCCGGCATGCCGGATATTCAAGTGCCTCGAAGCCGCAGCCTAGTGTATCGAGCAGGCAGTAACGTGCGGTGTCGTAGGCTTGCTTGGATTTGATTTTGTATTTGGTCACATAGTCGACGATGTCGCTGAGGACTTTGTCGGGTTTTGGACGGACGTTGGAGATGGGTGCGGACATGTGGGTTACCTTAATTAACAAAATAGTTCGGTCAATGATCTTCGCGCGGATGCCGGATGACGGCGTCGCCGGTGCAAAGGGGGCGCAAGTGCGCCAGCGCAAGCACCAGTTCGGTCCGCTCGGCGAGCAGCGCATTGAAATCCACATCGCAGGACGCCGCTGGACGTGCGCACTGGTTAATCTCTTCGCAAATAATTTGTCTTCGCGCTTCCAGCAGTTCGACGCACTGGGCGAGAGTCACATTGGTTGATAACGCATCGAGCGCAGCAGCATCATGCATGGCAATTTCCCCAAGCCGGCCGGATACTTTACTTGCGATCGTTCAACGGCACAAATTTCAAATCGCCGGGGCCAACATAATTGGCGTTCGGCCGGATGATTTTGCCGTCGATACGCTGCTCGATCACATGCGCGGCCCAGCCGGCGGTGCGGGAAATAATAAACAGCGGCGTGAACATCGACGTAGGCACACCCATCATGTGATAAGAACACGCCGAGAACCAGTCGAGATTGGCAAACATTTTTTTCTCGCGCCACATGACGGACTCGAGCCGGTCAGCGATGTTAAAGAGTTTCATGTTGCCGGCGTCTTCGGACAATCGCCTTGCGACGCGTTTGATGACGACGTTGCGTGGATCGGACACGGTGTAAACAGGATGCCCAAAGCCGATGATGACCTGCTTTTCGCTAACCCGCTTTACCACGTCGGCTTCGGCATCATTCGGACTGTCATAGCGGTTCTGGATATCAAGCGCAACTTCATTGGCACCGCCATGCTTGGGGCCGCGCAGTGCACCAATGCCACCGGTGATTGCGGAATACAGGTCGGAGCCGGTGCCTGCGATAACCCGCGCAGCAAAGGTGGACGCGTTGAACTCGTGCTCGGCATATAGCACCAGCGAGGTGTGCATGGATCTCACCGCCAATTCGTCCGGCTCCACGCCATGCAATAAATGCAGGAAATGTCCGCCGATGGAATCGTCGTCAGTTTCCACGTCGATGCATTTGCCGTTCACCGCGAAGTGGTACCAGTAGAGCAACATCGAGCCGAAGGAGGCCATCATGCGGTCGGCGATGTCGCGTGCGCCGGCGGTATTGTGATCGTCCTTTTCCGGCAACACACAGCCCAGTACCGAGCACCCCGTGCGCAACACATCCATCGGGTGGGTGGAGGCGGGCAATGCTTCGAGCACGTCCTGCACGGCCATCGGAATACCGCGCATCGATTTTAATTTGGCTTTGTACGTCTTTAACTCGGCCACGTTCGGCAGCTTGCCATGTACCAGCAAATGCGCGATCTCCTCAAATTCGCATGCGTCCGCGAGGTCGAGAATATCGTAGCCACGGTAGTGAAGATCATTGCCCGTGAGGCCCACCGTGCACAACGCGGTGTTGCCTGCGATAACGCCGGAGAGGGCGACGGATTTTTTTGGTTTGGGGGTGGATGTCGTGGGTGATTCCGTTGTTGCGGTGCTCATTTTATTTTCTCCGTCATCGTTACGCAGCGCGTACGCTACAACTTTTGCATCAATTCAATGCGATTGCCAAAAGGATCGAACACCGAGGCGCGCTTATATCCGCTGGGCCCCGCATCCACACGCAGTGCGTGCCCGCCGCGACTGGCGTTATCCAGCAACTCGTCGATGTTGTCGACCAGCAAAGCGGGATGCGCGCGTCGTGACGCTTCAAATTGTTTTTCCTCACCAAGGTGCAGATTAACCGGCCCTTGCATCAGCCACGCGCCACTCTGGTCGAGCTCGGCCGGTTTCGCTATGCGGACGAACTGCAGCACCTGCTGGTAAAACGCCAGGGCGTCTGCAATTCGACCCCACGGAATCGCAATCTGGATGTGATCGATTTTCAATACGGCCACAGCGGATTTTCCTGACAATTGTTGAGTAGAACCAGAATCGGCGGGGCGTTCCGAGCAAAACAGCTTGGAAAAGCGCGCCAGTGCTATAGATTACTTCCTGGTTGCAAACAGCGCATCCAGTTTCTGTTCATAGGCGTGATAGCCGAGGTATTCGTAAAGTTCCGCACGTGTCTGCATCGCCGGAACCGCATTTTTTTGCGTTCCCTCTGCGCGCAACATTTGATAAAAATCCAGTGCGGCCTTATTCATCGCCCGATAAGCGCCACAGCAGTACAGCACCATATCGACATTGACCGATGCCAGTTCGCTGGTGGTAAAAAGCGGCGTATGGCCGAATTCGGTAATGTTGGCAAGGATCGGCACTTTCACCGCATCCCTGAATTGCCGGTACATCGGCAGCGCGGTAATCGCCTCGGGGAAAATCATGTCAGCACCGGCTTCGACGTAAGCGCAGGCGCGGTCAATCGCGGCGTCAATGCCTTCGACGGCCAGCGCGTCGGTGCGCGCCATGATGACAAAGCGCGGATCGGTGCGGGCGTCGACCGCGGCCTTCACACGGTCTACCATTTCTTCCACGCTCACCACTTCTTTTCCGGGACGGTGGCCGCAACGTTTGGTGCCGACCTGGTCTTCCATGTGTACTGCCGCCGCACCGGCTTTCTGGAACGAGCGGATGGTGCGTGCGATGTTAAAGGCACCGCCCCAACCGGTATCGATATCCACCATCACCGGCAGGGTGGTGACATCGGTGATGCGCCGCAAGTCGGTCAATACATCTTCCATGGTGCTGATGCCCAGATCCGGCATGCCGAGTGAATTGGCCGCCACCCCGCCACCGGAAATGTACAGTGCCTTATAGCCGGTGGCTTCGGCCATGCGGGCCGTGTAGGCATTGATCGCGCCAACGATTTGCAGGGGGGTCTCGTCAGTCAGAGCTTGGCGGAATTGCGCGCCGGGTGAGGTGACAGTCATATGGATTGCGCGAAGAAGGCCCGGTTGGCAGAATCGAGTATTTTAACGCCGGTCACCTTCGCTTTCTGCAAAAGTTCCCAGAAGTAGCGGTAGGTGGCGCGGTCGTGCAGTTCGCCTTTGTATTGTATCGGGCCCCAGTCGGCGGCCTGGGCGGCGAGCAGAATATTGGCGGCATCCTCCACCTCCGACAAATCGGGCTTCATCGCGTCAACAATGGCGGTGATTTGTGTGGGGTAGATCGACCACATGCGCAGAAAACCGAACTCATTGCGCGCACGTTTCGCGTCGGCAAAAACAACCCCGGTATTTTTCAGGTCGAGACAAACGTTGTGCGCCGGCACCACACCATTGGCCAGCGCCGCCGCGACTACTTCCGATTTGGCGCGTACCAGCAGGTGATGCTCGAATTGTCCCGGCGAGCGCATCGCCGAGGCGGGAATGGCACCATGATGGCCCGATACAAAATCCATCAAGCCAAAATCAAGTACTTGCACACCGGGCAGCGCCGCGAGGCGTTGCGCGTCCCTCAACGCGCCGTGGGTTTCGACCAATATATGAACGGGAATTTGGCGGCTGATGTTGGCTTTTTTTGACGCGGCGGCGACGTACGCCACCATTTCTTCGGCCTCCGTGTATGCGGTGCACTTCGGAATCGTAATGTAGGCAAGCACGCTTCCTGCGCCGCCCACCAGAATATCGACATCCTGTTTCCACAGCGGGTGCGAGTGGTCGTGGATGCGGGCGCCGGCCATCTGGTGCCGGTTGGCGGCCGAGGTGAGTACGCGCACGATCATTTCCGCGTGGGCTTTTTCCTGGCCGGCAGGTGCCCCGTCTTCGCAGTCACAGGTGATGTCAAATACCGGTCCGAGCGTGTCCTGCAATTGGAGTGCCTTGCCGATCAGTTTCTCGCTACCGGCAAAATGTTCGCAGAAGGGGATCACCGGGAACGGTCTTTCGCCGGCGAACAATGCTTTGTCTGGATGAACGGGTGGGCTCATTTTTTCCTCATTGTGGACGGCGCGGCATCAGTACGGTGTAGTCCAGCGACAGGACTTTCAATTCCTCCGCGGCAGTAGCGAACGCTGCCGCGTTTGGATCAATATTTTTGTAGCCGACCAGTTGCAGGCGCAGTGCGCCGATGTCAGCATTAATCGGCCACTTCATCAGTGGCTGCGAGATTGCGTACAGGGTGTCGCCGGCGAAAGTGGGATGGTGATGGGTGCCGCTGTTAATGGCGGCGATCGACAGCACGTTTTCCAGCCCGTCATAAGACAGCGCGCGACAGATAGACATCACCTGCCCGCCATAGACCAGACGGCGTCCAAATCGTGAATCCTTCATGTGGTGCAAATCGAAATGCACGCGCGCCGTATTTTGATAAAGTCTGGTGGCGAGCGTGTGATCGGTTTCATCGATGGTCAAACCGGCGGGGTGTTTGATCGGCACCAACGGCAAACTAGTCTGCCCGGCGCTGGAAGCACGACTGAGGGCGCCGCCGCTAGCCGCAGGGTAGTCTTCCCAGAAACGTGTACCGCCGGTCACCGCAGCCATTTCAGCGCTGGTTTTCAGGTATGAAGGTAGCAACAGCGAATCCGGCGCAACCTGCGCCGGAAACGCGTTTGTGCCGTGCAGTTGACTGTCTGTTGCATTTACAGACTGAACAGCTTGCTGACGATTTACCATCACCCAGCGTATCCAGGTCAACACCTGCTCGTTGCTTTGATTGAAGGCCGCTGAACGTACGTACACTACGCCGGTTTTGCCATTTGAATTTTCCTTCAGGCCAATAATTTCTGACTCGGCCCGCAGTGTGTCGCCGATAAAAACAGGTTTCAGAAATCGGCAATCTGCGTAGCCGAGGTTTGCCACCGCGTTATACGAAATATCCGGCACTGTTTTACCGAAGGCAATATGAAACACCAATAAATCATCCACCGGCATCGATGGATAGCCGAGCGATTGTGCGAACGGCTCGCTACAGTGAAGCGGCAGGCGCGAGCCGGTCAGCGCCTGATAAAGTGCCACGTCACCCTGGGTGATGGTGCGTGGCGTGGCGTGGCGAAAGTGTTGCCCGACATGGTAATGTTCAAAAAAATAACCAGCGAGTGGACGCGTGGTTGTGTCCATGGTGCGCTATGCCACTTCCAGTTCTTTGGTCATTTCTACCAGCGTCAGCAGGCGCTTGGCGGCATTGACGTGATGGTGCTCGACCAGGCGGCCGTTGAGCATGACCGTGCCGCGACCTTCGTGATGGGCTTTTTCGAGCGCCTCGATTACTTCGTGGGCGTGCGAAATATCTGCCGGTTTTGGCGTGAATGCATCGTTGCAATACGCCAGCTGGTTAGGATGAACGAGCGACTTGCCGTCGAAGCCCAGATCACGTGTCAGGCGGCAGGCGAGTTCAAACGAGTGCATGTCCTTGATGTCCACACTAATGCCGTCGACGACGCCGCGCTTGTAGGCGCGTCCCACCAGCAACACGTGCGACAGGGAATAGTGCAGGGCCAGCCGGTCTGGCGTTTTGTGGCCGTGCAGTTGCGTCAGCAAATCGCTGGTAGCCATGATCATGCAGGCAATGCGATCCGAGGCCGACGCGATTTCCTCTGCACGCAGCACCGCCAGCGGGCTTTCAATCATGACCATGATGGGCAAATGGCTGCCGCCGGATTTATCCAGCACCGACAGCGCTTTGATCACGTCGGATTTGCTCTCAATGTTTGGAAATAAAATGGCATCCGCCCCCACATTGGCAACCGCCCTGATATCGTCAATGCCCCAAGGCGAATCCAGATCGTTGACACGGACCACCTTCTCACGGCGGCCAAAGCCGCCCTGCAATACTGCTTCCACGATCTGGTCGCGCGAACTTTCCTTGTTCTCCACCAGCACCGAATCGCCAAGATCGAAAATCAGCGAGTCCACTTTCAGGGTGCGCGCCTTGTGCAGATAGCGCGGTGCACAGCCGGGGACGTATAACATCGAGCGGCGAGGGCGTAAGTACGGCGTCATGGGGTCATGGGGTCATGTTTTAGGAGATGCCTGATCGGGACTTACCGCAATGGCGCAGTGCAACAATATTAAGTCGCAGGTTTTGAAATGTCAATAGACTTATATCTTATATAAGACATAAAATAGTCAGAACCCCTTGCTGACCGTGCTAGCATTTATGCAAAATCAATCACCTGCCGTCGCTGGCGACGATCCCATGCCCAATAGTGTTCCCGGCCCCAGTTTTCGACCGCTGTATGATCAGATCAAGGTCCTGCTGACCCAGAGTTTAATTGCCGGCGAGTGGAAGCCGGGCGATGCGATTCCGTCTGAAATGGAGCTGGCCGTGCGCTTTGGGGTGAGCCAGGGAACGGTACGCAAGGCGATCGATGCGCTGGCGACCGAGAATATTGTGATTCGGCGCCAGGGCAAAGGAACATTTGTTGCAACGCACACGGCACCGAAACACCAATACCGGTTTCTGCGCATCGTTCCCGACCAGGGCAGCAAGGTCCACCCGACAACAAATTTCATTGACGTGAAACGCGGTAAAGCGAGCGCAGAAGTTGCCAATGCACTGAATCTCAAAATGGCGGCATCGGTAACGGCCATCCGCCGCGTGCTGGTGTTTGCAGGCAAACCGACCATTCTTGATGAGATCGTTTTATCGTCCGCTTTATTTCCTAATTTAACGCTGGAAAAAATTCGCGAATCGCGCGGCTCGATTTACAGTTTTTTTGAGACCGAATACGGATTAAGAATGATCCGGGCCGAAGAGCGCTTGCACGCCGTGGCCGCGAGCGCTATTGCCGCGCGCCATTTGTTGGTGGCAGCCGGTACGCCTTTGTTGTGCGTTGATCGCGTTGCCTTTACTTATGGCGACAAAGCGGTCGAGTGGCGACGTGGATTGTGCCTGACGCAGGGCTATTCCTATTACAACGAGCTGGCTTAAATCCGCACGATTGCCATTTTCGCCGCGACAAAGTCAGGCTGCCGCTGCCTTTGCGACTACGCCGGTTAGCCACTGGTTGAGACTCATGCCGGCGCTGGTGGCGGCGACGATTGCATCGGCGTGCAACTCGGGGGGCAACCGCAGCAATAACTTGCCCGACGCCGGTTTTTCAGGGCTGCGTCCCTCCTTTGCGCAATCAGAAAGATAGTGGCTTACCGCAAACTCGAAATCGGCAACCAGCTCTTCGACGCTGGCACCATGGAACACCAGTTGGTCCGACATGCCCAGCACGCGGCCTACAAAAATGCGGTCAACCGCGTCAAAATCGATACGCGCGGCGTAACCCCGATACTTCATCGAATTCTGCATGTCGCGCTCACAAATTGGCAATCACATCTTGTTCTTAGCTATGATATCAAAAAATGATACTACCTGATTATTTTCAATTTTGTTTAACAGTGTGAGGCGTGGCAAACCAAAAACCAGCTCACAAAAATTATAAAAATCAATACATTGCCAATCCGCATCCGACCAATCTGCCTGCGCGATTCTGCTTCAACGTACCGCGATGCCACACTAGGCAGCACAGCAATTTTCAGATTAAAATCTATTTGCAACGCGGCGTTATCCATATGAGGTTTTCTCTACAGACCTGCCGCCTGCCATCACAGCGTCTCGCAAAAGACCACTATAAAGGCTTCAGCCATGCCTAATCCGCAGCCTGTTTCTCGCCAACGTCCGAAGTACTACGATCTAAACCTGCTGCATCTGCCGATGCCGGGATTGGTGTCGATTTTGCATCGTATTACGGGCGTGGTGATGTTCCTGTTTCTTATTCCGGCGACGTTGTTCGTATTGCAGTGCACGCTCGCCTCGGAATCGGATTTCCGCAAATGGCAATCGATTTTCGCTGCGCCCCTCGCCAAGCTGATTCTGCTGGGCTTGGTCTGGAGCTATATGCATCATTTATTTGCCGGCATTCGCTATTTGTTGCTCGATATTCACGTCGGTACCGCGTTGCAACCGGCACGCACCTCCGCCAGGCTGGTGCTGGCATTGGGCCTGGCTGCAACCGTGTTAATCGGGGTGCGGATATGGTAAGTGCCACCAAAAAAATTCCCGTCGGGGCGCACTACGGTTGGCAGGACTGGCTGGCGCAACGCGTCACCGCGGTGATCATGGCGCTGTTCAGCGTCGTCATCATTGGATTTTTCATGCTTAAAGGTAGCGTGAATTACGCCGACTGGAAGGATCTGTTCCGCTCGCCGGTTTTTCGCATTCTGGCGTTGTTGTTTTTTCTGTCGGTTTTTTATCACGCCTGGATCGGTATCAAGGACGTGTTGATGGATTACATAAAACCTGCCGGGCTGCGCGTCAGTCTGCAAGTCGCGGTGATCCTGTTTCTGTCGGTGTGTTCGATCTGGTCGATCACCATCATCTGGGGCAATTGAGTTATGGCAATTCCTGTTCGCAAATATGATGCAGTTGTGGTGGGTGCAGGCGGTTCCGGGCTGAGGGCGGCATTGCAGCTGTCCAATGCCGGGTTGAAAGTCGCGGTATTGTCCAAGGTTTTCCCCACCCGCTCGCATACAGTTGCCGCGCAAGGCGGGGTCGGTGCTTCACTGGGTAACATGGGTGAGGATAACTGGCACTGGCATATGTACGACACGATCAAAGGGTCGGACTGGCTGGGCGACCAGGACGCCATTGAATTCATGTGTAAAACCGCACCTGAAGCAGTGATCGAGCTGGAACATTTCGGCATGCCGTTTGACCGCAATGAAAACGGCACGATTTATCAACGCCCATTTGGCGGGCACTCGCAGAACTTTGGCGAAAAGCCGGTGCAGCGTTCCTGCTGCGCCGCTGACCGTACCGGCCACGCGATGCTGCATACGCTGTACCAGCGCAATGTATTTGCCAACACCCAATTTTTCGTCGAGTGGATGGCGCTCGACCTGATTCGCGACGCAGAAGGCAACGTCCTCGGCGTGACCGCGCTGGAAATGGAAACCGGCGAGATGATGATTTTTCACGCCAAGGCAACGCTGTTTGCCACGGGCGGTGCAGGTCGCATTTACGCGTCGAGTACCAATGCTTTTATCAATACCGGGGATGGTCTGGGCATGGCGGCGCGTGCCGGCATTCCGCTGGAAGACATGGAGTTCTGGCAGTTTCACCCGACCGGCGTGGCCGGTGCCGGCGTGCTTATCACCGAAGGGGTGCGCGGGGAAGGCGGCATTTTGCTCAATAAGGATGGCGAGCGATTCATGGAGCGCTATGCGCCCACCATGAAAGATCTTGCCTCGCGTGATGTGGTGTCGCGCGCCATGGCCACCGAAATCAAAGATGGCCGTGGCGCCGGGCCAAACAACGACTACATCCTGCTGAAGCTGGACCACCTCGGGCCAGAGGTGATCAACAAGCGGTTGCCTGGCATTCGCGAGATTGCCATGAAATTTGCCAATGTTGATTGCACCAAAGAGCCGATACCGGTGGTGCCAACCTGCCATTACCAGATGGGCGGGATCCCGACCAATTACCGCGGCGAAGTTGTGATGCCAAAAAACGGTGACGCGAATGCACTGGTGCATGGTTTTTATGCGGCGGGCGAATGTGGCTGCGCTTCCATTCACGGTGCCAATCGGCTCGGTACCAATTCGCTCACTGACCTGCTGGTGATGGGAAAATCGTCCGGCGACTCGATGATCAGCTTCATCAAGAAAAACAATACGCATATGGAATTGCCGAAAGACGCAGGCAGCTATTCTGCCGCACGTTTGGCGCGGCTCGATGCCCGGAAAAACGGCGAAAGTGTGTATCAAGTCGGTGATGCCATGCGTCAAACCATGCAGGCCCATTGCGGTGTTTTCCGCTTTCCCGAAATGCTGGAAAAGGGCGTGACCAAGATCAAGGAAGTGGCTGAACGCGCCGCCAATCTTGAAATCAAGGACAAGTCCAAAGTGTTTAATACGGCCCGCATAGAGGCACTGGAACTTGAAAACCTGGTCGAGGTTGCCGTTGCCACCATGGTCTCGGCAGAGGCGAGAAGGGAAACGCGGGGGGCGCATGATCGCGCCGATTTCCATGATCGTCCAGGCTTCGTCAATGGACGTGACGACCAGCATTGGCTCAAGCACACGCTTTGGTATAAAGACGGCAACAAACTTGACTATAAGCCGGTAAATCTGCAGCCGCTCACCGTGGAATCGATCCCGCCGAAAGCGCGGACATACTAGCGATGTCCTGCCGCTTGCAGCCACCGGAATGTTTTTTATGCGGCAAATCCAGCGAAGATTTTCCCGTGTCTGCGCCGCAAAATAAACTCCAATTATTGAATTGAAAGCCAGAGAACTGCCATGAAATTCATCATCGAACGCTACGACCCTGACCAAGACGAAAAGCCGTATTTCAAGGAATACGATATTGAGCTTGAACCATCTGATCGCATGCTGCTCGACGCGCTGATCCGCATCAAATCAACTGACGACACCCTTGCCTTGCGGCGTTCCTGCCGTGAAGGGGTGTGCGGCTCGGACGCCATGAACATCAACGGCAAGAACGGGCTGGCCTGCATTACCAAGATGTCTGACCTGACGGAGCCGATCAAATTGCGGCCGCTGCCGGGGTTGCCGATTATCCGCGACCTGATCGTCGACATGACGCAGTTTTTCAAGCAATACAATTCGATCAAGCCGTTTGTCATCAATCACGATCCGCCGCCGCAAACGGAGCGGCTGCAATCGCCCGAAGAGCGCCTCGAACTCGACGGCCTGTACGAATGCATCCTGTGCGCCTGCTGTTCGACCGCATGCCCTTCTTTTTGGTGGAATCCGGACAAATTTGTCGGTCCGGCGGGTTTGTTGACGGCCTACCGTTTCATTGCCGATTCGCGCGATCAGGCGATTAACGAGCGTCTCGATAATCTGGAAGACCCCTATCGCCTGTTCCGCTGCCACACCATCATGAATTGCGTTGACGTATGCCCCAAAGGTCTCAATCCATCGCTGGCGATTGGCAAGATCAAAGAGATGTTGGTCCGACGGGGCGTTTAACGCTCGGTAATTCCCATGAATGGCGCTGCCGATGACCGCAAACACGATCGCATCCGCTGGCACGCCCGCCGCGGCCTGCTCGAAAACGATCTCATGCTAACCCGGTTTCTGGATGCCGAGTTGTCGGCATTGAGCAACCCCGAAATGACCTTGCTGGAAGAGTTACTACGCTGGAGCGACAACGATTTACTGGATGTACTGATGGGTCGCAAGCAATGTGAGGACGGGCGTTTCTCGCCGCTCCTGGCACGCATCAAAGGCGCACAATGACAACAATTTCAGGAGTTCAAAAATGAAACCAAAGGGCAACGCTACACTTACTTATGGCGAAGGCAAAACGGTTCAACTGCCGATGTTTGGCGGCACGGTGGGCCCCGATGTCGTCGACATCCGCAAGCTCTACGCACAGACCGGCATGTTTACCTTTGATCCTGGTTTCATGGCGACGTCTGCTTGCAATTCGGCCATTACTTACATCGATGGCGACAAAGGCGAATTGCTGTATCGCGGCTATCCGATCGAGCAACTCGCGACCCAATGCGATTATCTTGAGACCTGCTTCTTGTTACTTTACGGCGATCTGCCGAATCCTGAGCAGAAAAAAGATTTTGTCGGCCGTGTAACCAATCACACCATGGTGCACGAGCAGATGCAGTTTTTCCTGCGCGGCTTTCGCCGCGACGCGCACCCGATGGCGGTGATGACCGGGTTGGTCGGCGCACTGTCGGCTTTTTATCCGGACTCGATCAATCTGCACGACGCCGAGCAACGGGAAATTTCCGCGATCCGGCTGATTGCAAAAATGCCAACGCTGGTGGCGATGGCTTACAAATACACGGTCGGGCAACCGATCAATTACCCGCGCAATGATCTTGGCTACGCCGCCAATTTCATGCGCATGATGTTTGCCGTGCCGGCAGCCGACTACAAGGTAAACCAGGTACTGGTGCGCGCGCTGGATCGTATTTTTATTCTGCACGCCGACCACGAGCAGAACGCGTCCACCTCAACGGTGCGATTGTGTGCGTCATCGGGGACCAATCCGTTTGCGGCCATTGCTGCGGGCGTGGCGTGCCTGTGGGGACCCGCGCATGGCGGCGCCAACGAAGCCGCACTCAACATGCTCTACGATATCCAGCGCGACGGCGGCGTGGCCAAGATCGGCGAATTCATCGCCAAGGTAAAAGACAAGGATTCAAACGTGCGGCTGATGGGCTTTGGCCACCGCGTCTACAAAAACCACGATCCGCGCGCCACGCTGATGCGCGAAACCTGCCATGAGGTCCTTAACGAACTTGGCCTGCACGACGATCCGCTGTTCAAACTCGCCATGTCGCTCGAAAAAATTGCGCTCGAAGACGATTATTTTGTCAGCCGCAAGCTTTATCCAAACGTCGATTTTTATTCTGGCATCGTGCAAAAGGCGATCGGTATTCCGGTACCGCTGTTTACGGCGATTTTCGCGCTGGCACGCACCGTCGGCTGGATTGCCCAGCTCAATGAAATGGTTGCCGATCCAGAATACAAGATCGGCCGGCCGCGGCAGTTGTATGTGGGTTCGCCACGGCGCGATATTGTCAAGAAGTGAAGATCAGGTACCGGTGCAGCTTGGCTGGCGGGTTTGCGCTGGCAAGCACAGCAAAGATAAGCTGCCGTGGTGCACATTAGCGCGGACTCGATGTCTGATCCCATTCATATTCGGCAACATTGGCTCGTGTTGGTCGCGCCATGGGCTGGCCGATCGGCTGTTGGCGATGGCAATGGTGCATCCAGGTTTTTTTCTTCGGTACTTTGTCCTGCAATAAATTGGCGGCCTCACACTGGCAAAGTTTCGGCAGGTTGCCAAGTTCAACAGCGTAGATCGCCATTGCACGCCCCTTTCCGGCCAATACCCGTCTGCAACCCGCACCAGTAGTAGCGTTTCGCGGCAATATTTTTCGACCAGCGATGCGAAACATACAGCAACAGCAACAAATCGAGGTGTCACCATGATGAGAGAATTCCAGTTGTCCTCCCTGTTCTACGGTGCCAACGCACCTTACATCGAGGACCTTTACGAACAATATCTTGCCGACCCGGCATCGGTGGCGGAAACCTGGCGCAAACAATTCGATGCGCTGCCCAATGTCGCGGGAAACACCAGCAAGGATGTTGCGCATACGCCGGTGATCGAGGCTTTCGCGGAACGCGCAAAACACGGTGCGGGACGCGTCGCCTACGTGAATGTAGCCAGTGGCACCGGCAGCAATGTGGACGACAAGCGCTTCCTCAAAGTACTGCAGTTCATTCGCGCGCATCGGGTGCTGGGCTCGCGGCATTCGTCGCTCGATCCGCTCAAGCGCAGCGAACGCATGCCTGTGCCTGAGTTGGAATTGAGTTTTTACAATTTGACCCCTGCCGATCTGGAAGCCGAGTTCAGCATCGGTTCCTGGCAGGGAATCATCAACGGCAGCAACGACAAGGCCAAGCTCAAAGACATCGTCGCGGCGGTGAAAAAAACCTATTGCGGCTACGTCGGCGTGGAGTATATGTACATCAGTTCGACCGAGCAAAAACGCTGGGTGCAGGGCCAGTTTGAAGGCATCCAGTCGCAGCCGTCGCTCAACAAGGAGGAAAAACAATTTCTGCTGGAGCGCCTGACGGCGGCGGAAACGCTGGAAAAATATTTGCACACGCGCTACGTCGGCCAAAAGCGCTTTTCGCTGGAAGGCAGCGAGAGCCTTATTCCACTGCTCGACGACATCATTCAGGTGGCCGGCGAAAAAGGCGTGAAGGAGGTGGTGCTGGGCATGGCGCACCGCGGACGCCTGAATGTACTGGTCAATAGCCTCGGCAAGCTGCCCGCCGATTTGTTCTCCGAGTTCGAGGGAAAGCACGCGCACGACCTTGGTTCGGGCGATGTGAAATATCACCAGGGTTTTTCATCCGACATCCAGACCAAGGGTGGCGGCGTGCATCTGACGCTGGCATTCAATCCCTCGCATCTGGAAATTGTCAATCCGGTAGTTGAAGGCTCGGTGCGCGCGCGTCAGCACCGGCGCAATGATCACGAAGGCAAGGAAGTGCTGCCGATGCTGATTCATGGTGACGCCGCGTTCGCCGGGCAGGGCGTGGTGATGGAGACCCTGGCGCTGTCGCAGACGCGCGGTTTCAAGACCGGCGGGACCGTGCACATCGTGGTGAACAATCAGGTCGGCTTCACCACCTCGGACACGCGTGATACGCGCTCTTCGCTGTATTGCACCGACATCGCCAAAATGATCGAGGCACCGGTGTTTCATGTCAATGCCGACGATCCGGAATCGGTTTTGCTGGTTGGCCGTATCGCCCTTGACTACCGCATGAAGTTCGGGCGCGATGTGGTGATCGATATGGTTTGCTTCAGAAAGCTTGGCCACAACGAGCAGGATGAACCGTTCGTGACGCAGCCGCTGATGTACAAAAAAATTGCCCAGCATCCCGGTACGCGAAAGCTTTATGCCGACCGTCTGGCCTTGGATGGCACCACGGCAGCCGGCCACGGCGATGATCTGGTGACCAACATTCGGGCGCGTCTGGACGCGGGCAAAAGTACCAACACCAAAATTTTGTACGGCATCAAGCCGCCGCTGGCGGTGGATTGGGCACCCTACCTCGGGCAGACCTGGCGCGCGCCGGCTGACACCACCGTGCCGATGGCAACGCTGAAACATTACGCCGAGCGGCTAACCCAGATCCCGTCGGATTTCAAGTTGCACATGTCGGTTGAAAAACTGCTGGAGGCGCGGCGCAAGATGGGTCGCGGCGAGCAGCCGCTCGATTGGGGCATGGCTGAAAATCTCGCCTATGCCTCGCTGGTTGCCACCGGACACCCGGTACGTATGAGCGGGCAGGATTGTGGCCGCGGCACGTTCGCGCATCGCCACGCGGTGCTGCATGACCAGAATCGCGAAAAATGGGATTCGGGCACTTATGTTCCGCTGCAAAATATCGAACAGGACCAGGCTAATTTTGTGGTGATTGATTCGCTGCTCTCGGAAGAGGCCGTACTTGGGTTCGAGTATGGTTATTCCACCGCGCAGCCGTTCGAGCTGGTGATCTGGGAAGCGCAATTCGGTGATTTCGTCAACGGTGCGCAGGTAGTAATCGACCAGTTCATCGCCAGCGGTGAAACCAAATGGGCGCGTTTGTGCGGTTTAAGCCTGTTCCTGCCACACGGCTATGAAGGACAGGGGCCGGAACATTCTTCAGCGCGCCTCGAGCGATTCCTGCAGCTATGCGCCGAGCATAATATCCAGGTGGTGATACCGTCCAACGCCGCACAGTTATTCCATATGATCCGCCGGCAGGCGATTCGCAAAACGCGCAAGCCGCTGATCGTGATGATGCCGAAATCGTTGCTGCGCAAAAAAGAGGCCACGTCCTCGATGGAAGAGTTGGCCAACGGCAAGTTTGAAGTGGTCATTGGCGAAGTCGAAAAGCTCAATGCCAAAAAAGTGAAGCGCATCGTGTTCTGCTCGGGCAAGGTTTACTACGACATCGTTGCGGAACGGGCGAAGCGCGAAATTGACGATATCGCGGTACTCCGCATCGAGCAGCTTTATCCGTTTCCGCACGAAGAATTCAGGGCCCAGATCGCCATGTATCCCCATGCGAAATCGGTGGTGTGGGCGCAGGAAGAACCTGGCAACCAGGGCGCGTGGCACCGTATCCAGCATTACCTGCAGCGCGAAATGCGTAACGACCAGACCTTGAGTTACGCGCTGCGCCCGTCGTCGGCGTCGCCGGCAGTCGGCTATCTTTCCAAACATACCGAGCAGCAAAAAGAATTGGTCAATGCCGCGTTGTCATGGGATGTCGCTGTGTCGGCCGCGGCGGCCAACGGCTAACGATAAAAATATTCAAAAGCTAACGACAAGGAAACATCATGCAGATCGAAGTCAAGGTACCGGCATTGTCAGAGTCCGTTTCAGAAGCCTCACTGGTGTCGTGGCATAAAAAAGCCGGCGATGCGGTCAAGCGCGATGAAAATCTGATTGACATCGAAACCGATAAGGTGGTGATGGAATTGCCTGCACCAGCCGACGGCGTGATCGTGAAAATTCTCAAGGCCGACGGCAGCGCGGTGGTTAGCGGTGACATCATCGCCGTGATCGACACTGAGGCTAAGGGTGCTGCGGTGGCTCCCGCTGCCGCTGCCGCGTCAGCGCCGCCAGCCGCTGCAGAAAAACCGCCTGCACCAGCCACTGTGGCGGTACCGCCCATGAGCCCTGCAGCGGCAAAAATAGCCGCTGAAAACAGTCTGAATGCGGCCGACGTGGCGGGCACCGGCCGCGGCGGGCGCATCACCAAAGAGGATGTGGTCAACAAGGTTTCCAATGTGACCGCGCCCGCAACCATAGCGGCGAAACCTGCCGTGCCGCCAATGCAATTGCCGGTTGGCGACCGCACCGAGCAACGTGTGCCGATGTCCCGCTTGCGCGCACGCATCGCGGAACGCCTGCTGCAATCGCAGGCGACCGCCGCCATTCTCACCACCTTCAATGAAGTGAACATGGCGCCGATTATCGAGCTGCGCAACAAGTACAAGGATAAATTTGAAAAGGAACACGGCGTGAAACTGGGTTTCATGTCGTTCTTTGTGAAGGCAGCGGTCCATGCGCTGAAAAAATTCCCGGTCGTGAATGCGAGCGTGGACGGCAACGACATTGTTTATCACGGCTATTACGATATCGGCATCGCGGTCGGAACCGAACGCGGGCTGGTGGTGCCGATTCTGCGCGATGCGGACCAGATGTCACTTGCCGGTGTGGAAAAGAAAATTGCCGAGTTTGGTCAAAAGGCAAAAGACGGGAAAATGACCATCGAGGATTTAACCGGTGGCACCTTTTCGATTTCCAACGGCGGGGTATTCGGCTCGATGTTGTCCACGCCGATCATCAATCCGCCGCAGTCGGCGATTTTGGGGGTGCACGCCACCAAGGAACGTGCCGTGGTTGAGAACGGGCAGATCGTCGTTCGCCCGATGAACTATCTGGCGATGAGTTATGACCATCGCATCATCGATGGTCGCGAGGCGGTGCTGGCGCTGGTGGCAATGAAAGAGGCGCTGGAAGATCCGGCGCGGCTGTTGCTGGACATCTGACCGCGCGTCACAGCCAGCAATTCGGGGCAAGCAATGCGCAGGAGACTATGTTACTTTCACCAGGGAGCAACCGCCATTGGCCAGGAAAAAATGGTCGCCTGCCGACCTGTTCAGACAATTGGTGTTCTTCATTGTGGGCGCAGTGCTTACCGGATTCCTGACGGTTTTTTTCGTCAAGTTTCTCGGCCACTACATCAATACCCATTTCGCCGTGTCGCTGGGAGTCGGTCTCGCGGTGGCACTGACCTTATGGTTCTCGCAACTGGTAAAAAATCCGCCATTTTTATTAAAGGGCACCTCGCCGCTGATCGCAGGATTCTGCGCGGCGCTCGGAGTGCATATTTCGCGTGTCTGGTTGAGTTGAAAAAGAGGTGGTATGTCCAAGCAATTTGATATCGTCGTCATCGGAGCCGGGCCTGGCGGCTACATCGCCGCCATTCGTGCCGCGCAGTTGGGATTCAACGTCGCCTGTATCGAGGGCTGGAAAAATCCGAAAGGCGAAATGGCGCTCGGCGGCACTTGCCTGAACGTCGGCTGCATTCCGTCAAAGGCGTTGCTGCAGTCATCCGAGAATGTCGAGCAGATCGAACACAAGTTTGCCGAACACGGCATTACCGCCGCCGGTGTGAAGGTAGACATCGTCAAGATGCAGGCGCGCAAAGACGGTATCGTCGGCAAGATGACCAAGGGCGTCGAATTCCTGTTCCGCAAAAACAAAATCACCTGGCTGAAGGGATTCGGGAAATTTATTTCTGCGGGCGATGGCTATACGATTGAAGTGGCCAGCAGCGAGAAAGGCAGCGCCAAAGAAAGCGTCACGGCGAAATACGTGATCATCGCAACCGGTTCAAAAGCCCGTCACATCCCGGGTATACCGGTGGACAACGTCAATATCTGCGACAACGAGGGTGCGCTCATGTTTGCTGCCGCGCCCAAGCGTCTCGGCGTAATCGGCGCCGGCGTGATCGGTCTCGAACTCGGCAGCGTGTGGCGACGGCTGGGTGCCGAGGTGAGCCTGCTGGAGGCTTTGCCGAATTTTCTGGGCGCGTGCGACCAGGCAATCGCCAAAGAAGCGTGGAAGGTGTTCACCAAGGAACAAGCGCTCAACATCAAGCTGGGCGCGAAAATAGATAAAGTGACGCAGAAGAAAACCGGCATCACGGTGGATTACACCGATGACAAAGGACTCGCGCAGAAGCTGGAGTGTGACAAATTGATTGTCTCGATCGGCCGCGTTCCCAACACCGATGGTTTGGGTGCGGCCAACGTCGGGCTAACAATCAGCGACAAGGGTTTCATCGACGTCGACGACCATTGCAAAACCAATTTGCCGAATGTATTTGCGATCGGCGACGTGGTGCGCGGCCCGATGCTCGCGCACAAGGCAGAGGACGAAGGCGTGGCGGTGGCCGAAACCATTGCGGGGCAAAAACCGCATGTCGATTTCAACACCATTCCCTGGATCATTTACACCTCGCCCGAAATTGCCTGGGTCGGCAAGTCCGAGCAGCAATTGAATTCAGAAGGCGTGGCAGTGAAAACCGGCCAGTTCCCGTTTATGGCCAACGGCCGCGCCTTGGGCCAGGGAGAGGCGGGCGGCTTCGTGAAGATCGTTGCCGATGCCAAAACCGATCGCATCCTCGGCGCACATATCATTCACGCCCACGCATCCGAATTGATTCAGGAACTGGTGACGGCGATGGAATTCAAGGCAGCGGCGGAAGATATTGCCCGCATCGTGCACGGTCATCCGACCTTGTCCGAAGTGGTGCGCGAGGCGGCGCTGGCGGTAGATAAACGTACCTTGAACATGTGATGGACAGCTCGATGCAGCCTTGCCGACTATGCAGATGATTAGCCGGCTGCAGCTGAAACGCAAGCACTGGTGCGGCTCGCAGACACAAAATGTGCCAGCAGCCGCGCCAGTAATGGTGTCTGTTTTTCTGAGTGCGCGTATTGCTACGCGCGTCACCGTTTCACGCAGGCACTAGCCAACGACGATGCCGCCGATGCCTCAGATCGCAGCCCTGCCCAATATTTCCGGCGAACTGGCCTACGCCGAGGTCATCGAGGCATCCAATCCTCTCGAGTGGTACTGGAAATTTTCGCAGCAAGCGGATTTCGAGTCGGACCCGGCGCAGCTGGCAGTGCTGGCCCATCTGGAACGTCTGCATAGCGACCTCGAACACTATCGGCAATACCGCCAGGGTCCGGTGAATCGCCTGGTCACCAATTTCGGCGGCGGCAAAAAGCCACCGCGCGGCCTGTATATCTGGGGCGGCGTCGGTCGCGGCAAATCGCTGATGATGGATGCGTTCTACGGGGTCGCCACGTTAAAGCGCAAACGGCGCATTCACTTCCACGAATTCATGCGTGAAATTCACGCCGAAATGCGCACGCATTCGGGGCTGGAAGATCCGCTGGAACCCATTTCGGACAAGATTGCCAAGCAACTGCGGCTGCTATGTTTTGACGAATTTCACGTCAGCGATATTGCCGACGCGATGATCCTGGCGCGGTTGCTGGATTTGTTGATTTCCAAAGGGGTGGTGCTGGTAATGACCTCAAACTATCGCCCCGATGATCTCTACCCCAATGGCCTGCAGCGCTCCCGTTTCCTGCCCGCCATCGCCCTGCTGAATGCCGAACTTGAAGTGCTTGAGATCAGCGGCAAGCGCGATCATCGGCGACGTATTCTCGAATCGATCCCGGTGTATCACAGCCCATTGTCGCCGGCCGCCGAGCACGCCATGGGCCGGGCCTTCGAGGCGATGTCCAAAGCAACGTATTCCTCGGCGGGCACGATTGCCATCGGCTCACGCGACATCGTTTTTCTGCGCCGGGCCAAGGGAGTGATCTGGTTTACGTTCGACGAACTGTGCGTGAAAGCCAGGTCGCAGGTGGACTATCTCGACATCGCCAGCCGTTATCACACCGTGTTGATCTCGGGCATTCCGCAGCTGCACGCGCAGGATCGCGCCGATGTGGTGCGCCGCTTCACCTGGCTCATCGATGTGCTGTACGACCAGCGGGTAAAATTAATCGTCTCGGCCGAGGTTGGCCCGGAGTTGCTGGTGGTGGATGAACGGGTGCAAAGCCAGACAGCGGCTAGTGCCAGCACCGTTGGCGGGAACGATGCGACCCTGATGGTGTCTGCAGAGTTTGCACGCACCGCGTCGCGTTTGCGGGAAATGCAGTCGAAGGATTATTTTTCCCGCAAGCACGCCTCGGCGGATAATCCGCAGTTGCTGCAAGGAGGTTGAGATGACACACCGATCACCATGGAAAAAGTTTTTAGCAACGCTGGCGGGTTTGATCGCAATGGCGGTAACTACCACCGCCGCACTGGCCAATAATTATCAGGATCTTTGGTGGAATCCGGCTGAATCCGGCTGGGGCATCAATATTTCGCAGCAGGGCGATGTCATGTTTGCGACCTGGTTTATTTATGGTGCAAATAATCAGCCAACCTGGATTTTTTTGTCCCACGCGAATCGCTCAGGAGC
>JAYVKG010000125.1:0-3124 GCA_043768625.1 Betaproteobacteria bacterium | reverse complement strand
GCTGTCGCGCGATGAAAAAATTTGCAGATTTGCGGTGCGCGGGCCGCTCGTCGCCAGCGATGGGTAACTAAGCGTGGCGAGGATGGTTTTAACGCCAATCGCTTCCTGCTGGGCCAGGCGAATGGTCATCGTTACGCTGGCCGATGCCGAGGGTGCAAGCGTTGGAAGCGTAAGCGTTGCGCCGTCCGGGAAAGCCAGCCCGGCACCGCTGAGGGTCACGGTAGCGCCTGACAGTGTGGCACCACCGGTGTTCTTTACGGTAATGCCGACGATACCGGTCTCGCCAAGATTGAGGTAGGGACCGGCATTGCAGGATGCAGCTGCCTGCACACTGAATGTCATGTTGGTAATGGCGATATCGTTGCCGGTGGCGAAACTCTCGATAACGCCGCGATTATCTTCGGCATAACGATCACCGGAAACAGCACCGATACCGGCGCCGCGCTGCGCAAACGCCGCCATGCAAACCGCAAGGTCGGCTGCGTCACCGGCGCCGATGGCGGCGAACAGGGCATCGCGTGCCTCGATCAAAGTGGGATTGACGGGAGTCAGCTTGTACGACGCAATCAGATAGCGCTTCATGCGATCCTGCGCCTGGGCAAAGGTCAAGCGGGAGGTATCGCGCAGCAACGACGAATAACAGCCCCATAACATCGAGGTCCAGACTTCGCCGGTATTGTGGACTTCAGCGTTGTCGCCGGAAAATAATGGCGGCGGGCTGGCCGGCAGACTTTGTGTGGTCTGGATATGCTGAAAAGTCAGCGGGTTCTTCGACAGATTGCTGGAATAAGGATAACGCCGATCGCCATAGTAATAGGCATTACTCATCGTTACCCCGGGGATCTGCGGGCCGTCCTCGACATAGCCGCTCGAGGCGTAAGTGCCGGTGAAGTTTGCGTTCGCCGGCACCTGCGCGTCCGCTTCCTTTACCATCATCAATAAAGCATGAAAATCCGACCAGCCTTCTCCCAGTCCCTTTGCCTGTACGGTTGCCAGGCCGTTGGCGTTGCCGATCAGTCGATTACTGATAAGGTGGCCAAATTCGTGGGCAATGATCGCGTTGTCCAATGCCGCGTCGCGATCGACGGCGTTGAGGCGTTGCAGCCGCGCCGTTACCGCGCCGGACTGCAGCGCACTGCGCAGGCTGGCGCCGTCAGCGTCGGAAACCAATAGCGCAGGCACCGTGATGGTTGCAGCAAGAGCCGCGTTATCGGCCATGCTGATTACGCCGGGCACGTTGTTGACGACGATTACGCCGATCGCTCCGGCATTCTGGGCATTGAGCGCCTTTTGTTTAAACAGGCAATTGCCACGATCGATGAGGGCAATTTTTCCGGCCACATTGTTGATGATGGCCTCACAACCATCGGTGGTCGGGGCAGTACCGTCAACCGCGGCGACCACGGCGGCGGTGACATCAAAAGCGGACGGGCCAAAACGCGCGACACCCACCTGCAGGTTACTTCCGGGCGGCGTTACAGTCGCGATCGCACCCCCGTTGCCGGTGTAAACGTACATACGCATTCTGGGCCGACCGCCATCGGCTGGGGTCGTCATATTGGCGTTATTGACACCGGAATTGTCCTGCGCCTGCGCCTGCAGCGAATCGCCACCGACGCCACCGCGTCCATAGTTATCGCTCTGCGCGTTGCCATCGATTTCACGAAACCCTGCGTCGTAATACCAGTCGTGCAGCCAGTTGGTGGTGTAAAACATATTGACCACCGCCGCCGCCGACTGGGTCTTTGACGCTTTGGGTGCGGCCGCCAGATCATAGGGATAGGCAAAGGTATTCGCCCCGGAGACACAAACGTGGAAATCGGCACCAATCGGCGCGGCCATGTTGCATTCATCCGCGTTCGCATCGAACCCATCCAATGCCGGCGGCGGCGGCGCGAAATGGTTGGCCCACGCCTCGACGTTATTGCCGATGGTGCGGGTTGCGCCGGGTGGCAGCCAGGGGTCAAGGGTGGAAATGGGGCCATTTTGCAAGGTCACCTGCGTAGCCGGCACGAACGGTGCCTGATAGCCATCATTGAGACCGGTTGGGTGCGGCGTGGCGTTGCGACCCTGCGGGCCCGGCAGCGGCAGGTTGATGCCGGAAGCTTCCGCCCAAACCTTATAGGTGAAGGCCACATTCGTGGTGAGGTTGTTGCGGAATAAAATCCTGCCGTCGTCAGCGGCAATAACATAGCTGTAATAGTCGTCGCTGCCGGTGACGGCGTCAGCCATCTGCAGCTCGACGTAGTGCGCTGGCACCAGCCCTTCGGCGACGCGGAACCAGACCGGCTTGGTGCGCGCCGGTTCGCTCATGCGGGTCAGCGTGCTGACGGTCGCGTCTGGCGGCAGGGAAAAGCGCTGGTAACCTGCGGCGCCCAAGTCGGCGACGCGGGGCGGCTGTTCGGCGCGCACCAGTCGCGGTGCGATTGAGGCATCAAAATCGTAGTCGCCCAGCGCGCTGGCGACGGCGTCGGCCGGACCCAGTTTAAACAGCGCAAGCCGGGAACTGGAAATGACGGTGACGTTGCCGGTTGGGCCAAGCGAGCCGCCGATGGCGCTGGCTTCGCTGGGCGATTTCATCAGCACCGTCGCGGACTCGCGGAAAATCTCAATGCCATCTTTTTGATTGGTGAATTTGGCGAGGACGGCGCCATTGAACAGCTGCTCAATATGATGAAGTGGTGCCGCATCAATTTCTGCCGGCGATAATTGATAAAGATCGGCAAAGCTTTTCAGGTGCGCGCGCGCCGCCGATTCCGACGTCAGCTTTTTGGCAGCCGTCGTCGACAGCACCGCCATGCCTGGCCGCAGCGCGAGGAAGCTGGGAACACCGAGGCGTTCCTCAAGATGGGCGGTGGCAATGGTTTGGGCGCGTTGCTGGATTCGGGTCCGGGCGGCGGCTACATTTACCTGCGCTTCGCTGTGGGCATCGATGTTGGGCAGCACCCTTGCCGAGACAGCGGTAGTACCGATCACGACTGCGGCCAGACAGTGAACCGCGCGACGTAAAGCTGAAATGAAATTTTGCATTTGGAAAACGCGCAGTGAGCAGCTTTGCGCGACGATTCAATGGCGCTCAATTATGGCGCAGAACGCAACCGGAATCCGGCCGCGCCATTATTGG
>JAYVKG010000124.1:0-6076 GCA_043768625.1 Betaproteobacteria bacterium | reverse complement strand
GTGAGTTTTTTTTCCGATAGTGGCATTTTGCCCAATACTGGATTTTTCTCTGAATTGTGGCGGCGGATGGTGCAGCGAGTGCTGCCGGCATTCACTGATCCGTCCTACCTTAAGGACTGTATCAACCTTATTTTTCATCAACGTGATGACTATGCCTGGTTGGCCGGAATCCCCGGCGAAATTAAAATGCGTTTTTGGCAAGCGCTGCGAATGTCGGAAGTGCGTGACGGGAAGATCGTGCTTGATTCGCTTTCGCAAATGCTCGACGCCAGCGATCACCTGGCCACGCGTATCGGCGCAATGGGGTTGGAACCCGAACTGGTACGCCTTTATCCGGGCATGGAGGAGCACGATTCACCATTTCTTGCATTGGCCGTGGAGACTCATCAGTTGACCGCGGCGTACCGCAATTATCTGATCGGCGGCGAATCCCCGGCCGAGGATGAACGCCAGCTTCATGTGTTGATCGCGCAGTGTCGTGAGGTCATCGTCCGCATCCGCAGTCGCGCCGCAACCGTTGGCACCAGTTTAAGTGTCACCTATCTGCTGCAACGCCTGGCACAAAGTCTGCATCGGCTGGAGTCGTTGGTACACATATTAAGCACCCGCCACGAAGTTCTGCAATTTTCGGCTGATGAATTGCCGCTGGTGGAACGCTGGGTGGAATTTCTCAGCCATGCGATCGAGGGCGAAGCGCAACGTCGCGGAATCCGCTCGCTGGTGGGCCGCACCATCGGCCTGCTGGCGCTGCGCATCACCGACAACGCCAGCCGCACCGGCGAGCATTACATCACCGCAACCCGCGCTGAATATTTCGAGATGTGGCGGTCGGCCATGGGTGCCGGTTTCGTGGTGGTGTTCATGGCAATACTGAAAATCTATTCGTCACAACTTGCACTGCCTCCGCTGGGCTATGCGCTAGCCTACAGTTTGAACTATGCCGCGCTGTTCATGTTGATGCACGTTTTGCACCTCACGCTCGCCACCAAACAGCCGGCGATGACGGCCTCCGCCATTGCCAGTGCAATCAGCGAAATTCGTGGCCGCATGAAAGACGTGGAAAAATTGGCGGCCGTTGTTACCGACGTCATTCGTACCCAGATCGCGGCCATCCTCGGCAATGTGCTGGTCGCACTACCCGTTTCCATGCTGGTCGCGTTCATGTTCGCAAAGGCAACCGGCAAACCATTCCTCAGCGCGGAAAAAGCGCATCACCTTCTGCATGCCATTTCCCCGTTCGAAAGTGGCGCACTGTTTTTTGCGGCCATTGCGGGCGTATGCCTGTTTCTGGCCGGGTTGATCTCCGGCTATTACGACAACCTCGCCGCTTACGAACGCATCCGTGAACGGGTGGAAAATACCGCCTGGCTTAAACGGGTGTTGGGCGAGGATCGGCTGCGACGTTTTGCAGCGTATCTGGATAACAATCTTGGTGCTCTGGCAGGTAATTTTTTTTTCGGCATTATGCTCGGCACGATGGGCACGATTGGTTTCATCACCGGCCTGCCGCTGGATGTCGCGCACGTGACCATTTCATCGGCTTACTTTGGCCTGGCCGTGACAGCGCTGGATTTTTCGGTCGATCCGGCTACCGTGGCCCATGCGCTGGCCGGTATCGCATTGATCGGCTTGGTGAATCTTGGCGTCAGTTTTGCCCTCGCACTATGGGTGGCAATGCGTTCGCGCGGTGTGGGCTTCGGCCAGACTGGCCTGTTGATTTCGATATTATTTATTCGCCTGCGGACTAACTGGAAACAGTTTGTTTGGCCTAATCCCGATTCCGCTCAAAAAACGCCCATGTGAGCAAACCAGTGCCGCCATTTTCCATTCTCGCCATGCGCTGATTCTTGGCGGCGGTAATCCAGGCTTTTTTGCCGATGTTGGCTTCGCATTGCCTCCGGGGTGCGGGCGTGGCAAGATGATTGGTGTTTGCAGCCTTGCCATCCATTTGCATGAAGACCGGGAGACATACTTGAAAATATCCGTTCAGCTGACCGTCATCATTGCCGCCATTTTCGCGATCATTTGTTTCAGTGTCGCGTTTACCGGTTTCAACGCTCTCGGCAGCATCGCCGATCCGGCGCAGGCAGCCGATGCGAAAGGATTCGCGTCGTTCTGGGCGTTCCTTGGCGCAATCGCCGTCATATTCGGCGCGCTGGGGGTGTGGATGGTGCGCACGCACAAAGAGAGCGATGACGATTGACGCGGCCCGCCGGCTAGCGGGCGCGCGTGAATTTTTAATCAGGAGATGACGATGCTGATCAATAAAGCCGAGAACCGCCAATGGAAAGACGAAGCGTATTCAGGGGTTGAGCGCAGTTTGTTCCGAAATAATGATGGCGGCGGCCGGTCTTCGGTGGTCCGCCTCAAACAAGCCTCGAGGGTGCCACGGCACACGCATCACGGCAGTGAAGAAGTGGTAGTCATGTCCGGTACGGTGCGCATCGGCGCGGTCGAGTTGAGCGAGGGTGACTATCTGTTCACGCTCCCTGGCGAGGAGCATGATGTAGTTGCAATATCGGACGCGGTCATCTTTGTTTCTTCGCAGAAAAGCACGCCTATTGTTGAATAGTCGTCTACCAAATCCGGCAGCGATTCTCGCGCACCATTGGCTGTCCGGGCTTGCATGAAAATGCTTTTTCGAACTCAGGCATATTCACCACTAAACCGTTGACCCGGTACTTACCCGGCGAATGCGGATTGGTCAGTGCGGTAACGCGCAAATCTTCAGGACGGCTGTTTTCACAGGCCCATTGCGCGTAACCGATGAAGAATCGCTGCTCCGGTGAAAAGCCCTCGCGGGATTCTGGTTTGGCATTGGTCTGCACCAGCTGCGCCTGCCACGCCATCCAGCCGATAACCAGCCCTCCCAGATCGGCGATATCTTCGCCGAGCGTGAGTTTGCTGTTGATCTTGATGTCGTCAACGATAGTGTACTGCCCATATTGATCGACGATGCACTGCGCGCGGTCATTAAATTCCTTCGCGTCTTTCGCGATCCACCAGTCTTTCAGATTGCCCTTCGCGTCAAATTGTCGACCTTCATCGTCAAAGCCGTGGGTCAATTCGTGACCGATAGTGCCGCCGGTATTGCCGTAATTGGGGGCATCGTCCATCTTTGGGTCATATAGCGGGGGTTGCAGCACGCCGGCAGGAAAATTGATGTCATTCATCTGCGGGTTGTAATAGGCATTCACCGTGGGTGGCGTCATGCTCCACTCACCGCGATCAAGCGGTTTGCCGATTTTATTCAGGTCACGCCGCGTCTCGAAAAGATTGCCCCGCTGCACGTTGCCCATGAAATCGTTGCGCTTGACGACAACCGAACGGTAGTCGCGCCATTTGTCCGGGTAACCAATCTTGTTGACGATGCTGTGCAACTTTTGCAGTGCCTTCTGCTTGGTCTCACCACTCATCCAGGTCAATTGATTAAGGTCGTCATGCATTGCCTGTTCGATCTGCCTGGTCATGTGCAGCGTTTTTTTCTTGAGATCCGCGCTGAAAGCACGACTGACGAATTCCTCACCGAGCGCTTCACCCAGCTGGGCGTCGACCAAAGCCACGCAACGCTTCCAGCGCGGCTTCTGCTGCGGAACGCCGCGCAGTGTGTTACTGAAAAAACCGAAATTCTCATTTACAAACAGCGTCGATAAATAAGGCGCAGCGACATGGGCGAGATGCCAGCGGAGATAGGTTTTGATGTCATCCAGGCTACTCACTTGCCACAATATTTCAACGGCCTTGAAAAATTCAGGTTCGGTAATGTTGAAAGAATTCAGCTTGGCGAGGCCGGCAGTCTTCAGGTAAGAATCCCATTCAAAACCCGGGGTCAGCGCTTTCAAGCCTTTGCCATTGGTATTGTGAAACAGTTTGTGCGGATCGCGACGGTCAACACGCGAAAGCGACGCCGTAGCCAGCGCAGTCTCCATTTGAAGTACCTTGGCGGCGTTGACTTCGGCAACCTCTGTATGGTCGCCGAGCAACGCGAAAGTACGCGCAACGTGGGCTGCAAATTGATTGCGAATTTCTTTCGACTTATCGTCCATCTTCAGGTAATAGTCCCGATCAGGCAGACTCAAGCCCCCGGCGCTGGCAAACGCAATCACGCTGGTCGAATCGGCGAAGTCTTGATTGGCGCCAAAGCCGAAAAAAAATCCGCCATCGGCCGTCGTGAGTTGCAACCTCGCCAGTACGCCGGGAAGTGCGCGCTTGGATTTCATCGCGTTGATCTGGTCAAGAAGAGGCGCGATGGGTTTTGCGCCGAGAGCTTCAACCGCACCCTCATCCATACAAGCGGCGAAATAATCGCCGATTTTTTGCTGATTGCCGTTTCGTCCCGACGTGTTTTTTGCAAGACCATCCAGAATGCCCCACAGGTAACGCTGATTGTCCTGCGTCAGTTTGCCGTAAACGCTCCAGCGAGGCTGATCGGCAGGAACTGGGTTATTTTTCATCCAGCCACCACAGGTGTACTGGTAAAAATCCACACAGGGATTGGCAGCCGTGTCCATGGCGCTGACGTCGAGTCCTGGCGTGTATGGGAACGACGTTGATGGCTGGTCGGCAGCCTGGCTGCCCATGGCGAACCAGCCGAGGAGTGACAGAATGGTGATAAATCTACGCATGCGTTGCTCCGGGGCCATAAGGTGGGTGAAGATGGTGGAAGATGCTAACAGATGCATTCGCGTCAGCACAATCGAAGCGAACCGCTTGAAACCGCCATCGCGCATTTCCCGCTTCACGCCGATTGCACAGTCGCATGGGCGCAAGTCAAAAGCGATGCATTCAGATTGACCGGATATGGCGTTGGGCAGGCAATTTTAGTCACGATCTGGCTGGTTCGGAAGATGCGTTTTATCCGGCGCGCGCCAGCATCGACGGCCTTCCCGACGCATTTTGCGCCTGGCAACCGCGCCAACGCTTGAGGTTCAATGCGCAGCGCTTGGCATCGCGGCACATCGCAACACCAGCCCGATCTGGCCTTGATTGCAGAAATATCGGAAGAATCAATATTTCCGTCGCGTTAAGATCGAATGTGAAATTGGCCGCCGTGGCAGGTTGCCCTGATCGTTGCTTCACGCTGACGATATCGCTGGCGTTGACGGTACGGCAATTGTTGATGTCACCGACCAGAATCCCGATTGATACCGGCGGCGGGCTCGCCGCTCCGTTGACGTCGCGACCAGCGTGATTGTCACGCGTTGATTATCCGGCACGTTTGTCAAGGTCACAATGACCTCGCTATCACTCAATGCCACCGTCGCGGTGCCGACCGGTGCAACGCTCACGCTGCGCGGCGCATTCACCGTGAAATTGAACGGTCCCACAATTTTGTGGCCACTGCCGATAGTACGCGGTTCTATGATGGCATCGGGCGCGACGCGTGTGGTGTCGATGCGTAAATCAACATTGCCTGCATTTCCGTGGGTTTTCCGCGACCATAGCGTAGTCATGACCGGATTGATGAGTACATTCGGATTCGCCGAGGCGGCCGCGAAATTGGCATTGCCTGCCTGGTTTGCCGTAAGCGCACAGGTGCCCGCGCCGACGATGGTGAGTTGATTACCGGAAACGGTACAGATGCTGACTGCGCTACTGTTGCTGAAGGTAAATGTGGTCAACCCGCTGGAGGCAATGGCGGTCAGTGTCAACGGCGCGGTCCCGAGGTTATTGGGCCTGGGAGGTGCAAACGTCAGCATTTGGCTGTTAGCGCCAATCGCCAGCGGGTACGCCTCTGCGCCGGTAACAGCACTGGCGCCGGTGGCCGTGACGGTAAAGCTGAACACGCCGCCTGCATTTGCCGTGCCACGCACTAAGCCAGCACTGGACAGCGTCAGTCCTGCCGGGAGACTGCCTGAGGTTAAGGTTAAGGTGCAGATATAGGCGGGCACACCACCGCTAGCCGTAATGGTTTGGGTGTACGCTAAATTGAAAGCACCATTGGCCAGGCTGGCGGAAAAGAGCGTGACCGCTGGCGCAGTCACGACCTGACCACCGCTGAGTGTGCCGTTGCCGGTGGCGTTGTTGATGTCACCGCTGCAATCTGCGGTGATGATTTTTGCACCGATCGTCGTAA
>JAYVKG010000123.1:0-5610 GCA_043768625.1 Betaproteobacteria bacterium | reverse complement strand
GCCCTTGGATGGCAGCATTGAGGAGCGCGGGCAGTTGTTTGCGCGCTTGTTCGGCACCTGTTGCGTGGATTTGTCTGTTCTGGCGAGCCATGCCGATACTGTACAGATCGTACGAAACGATGTGAACGTCGGCTGCCCAGTGCAATCAGCGCCACGAGCAGTGGGGTCACGTTTGCCGTGAGAGGCTTTGGGAAAGAAAAAGCCCGCATCTCTCAACGCGGGCTTTTTGGTTTCTCAAAGCGGTTCGAGAATTACTCGACGCGCGCTTTTTCCAACAATTTGGTTACCTGCCAGGCTTTGGTCTTGGACAACGGACGGGTTTCTTCGATCATCACGGTATCGCCATGCTTGAATTCATTGTTCGGCGAATGCGCATGGTATTTCTTTGAGCGACGCACCACTTTGCCGAGCACCGGATGCTTCACCGCGCGCTCAACCAAAACGGTAACTGTCTTGTCCATTTTGTCGCTGACAATACGGCCCGTCAGCGTACGTTTGTTTTTTGCTTCGGCAGCAGCCACTTGAGTTGCTTGATCCATTACGCGGCTCTCGCTTTCTCAGTCAGAATGGTTTTGAGCTGGGCGATTTCGCGCTTCACTCGTGCCACTTCGCTGGTTTTGGTCAGTTGTTGCGTCGCAATCTGCATGCGCAGCGAAAATTGCGCTTTGCGCAGCCCAAGCAACTCTTTGCTCAGATCGTCCGGGGATTTTGCCCGCATTTCTTTTGTGTTCATCTGGGTTCTCCCGTTTAACCAATCATGCGTTGAACAAAGGTGGTCTTGATCGGCAACTTCGCTGCAGCAAGCGTAAACGCTTCGCGTGCCAACGCCTCGTCCACCCCGTCCATTTCGTAAAGTACTTTGCCTGGCTGGATTTCTGCAACGTAGTATTCAGGTGACCCTTTACCGTTACCCATGCGGACTTCGGCGGGCTTTTTGGAAATAGGCTTGTCCGGAAAAATGCGGATCCATACACGACCACCGCGTTTGATGTGGCGTGTCATGGCACGACGTGCGGCTTCGATCTGGCGTGCTGTCAATCGACCGCGGCCGACAGCTTTCAATCCATATTCGCCGAAGGAAACTTTGGCGCCGGCGGTAGCGATACCTTTGTTCCGGCCTTTTTGTTCCTTGCGGTATTTGCGTCTAGCTGGCTGCAGCATTTTTCACTCCTGCTCTGCGCGGTTTGCGCGCTTCCGCTTGCGGCTCAGGTGCGGCAACGGGCTCTTGCCCTTTAGCCAGCACTTCGCCTTTGTATACGAGGACTTGCACGCCGATTACTCCATAGGTCGTGCGCGCTTCCGAGAAGCCACAGTCGATGTCTGCGCGAAGTGTATGCAACGGCACACGGCCTTCGCGATACCATTCGGTACGGGCAATTTCTGCACCATTCAACCGACCACTTGAGGTGATTTTGATGCCCTGTGCGCCCAGACGCATCGCGTTTTGCATCGCGCGCTTCATGGCACGACGAAACATTACACGCTTTTCCAACTGGCTGGAAATGTTGTCGGCGATTAATTGCGCATCGGTTTCGGGTTTACGAATTTCTTCGATATTGACATGTACCGGCACGCCCATCAGCTTGGTCAACTGAACGCGCAGGTTTTCAATGTCTTCGCCTTTCTTGCCGATCACCACGCCCGGACGCGACGAATAAATGGTGATCTTTGCGTTTTTGGCAGGACGCTCAATAATAATCTTGCCCACAGAAGCACTGGCAAGTTTTTTCTTGAGGTAGGTGCGAACCTTAATGTCCTCAAGCAACATGATCGGGAAATTTTTGCTATTGGCGTACCACTTTGATGCGAAATTCTTGTGGACCGCCAGGCGAAATCCAATCGGTGATATTTTTTGACCCATCGTTGCCCCTTATTGCTTGCCGTCGCCAACCGTCAAGAAGACGTGGCAAGTCGGTTTAATGATGCGGTTACCACGGCCTTTTGCACGCGCAGTGAAGCGCTTCAGTACCGGACCTTTTTCAACCATGATGGTGGCAACTTTCAATTCGTCGATGTCGGCACCGTTGTTGTGCTCGGCGTTGGCGATTGCGGATTCCAGAACCTTTTTAATAATGGTCGCGCCCTTTTGTGGCGAAAAGGCGAGGATATTCAGGGCGTGATCGACCTTCTTGCCGCGAATCAGGTCAGCGACAAGCCGACCTTTTTGCGCCGAGAGGCGTACACCAAACAAATTAGCGGAGACGTTCATCTACTCAGCTCCTATTTCTTTGCAGGCGCAGAGGCCTTCTTATCGGCCGGGTGGCCTTTGAAGGTGCGGGTCAGCGCGAATTCGCCCAGTTTGTGGCCGACCATGTTTTCGCTGACATGCACCGGCACGTGCTGCTTGCCGTTATGTATGGCGATGGTCAGGCCGACGAAATCGGGCAGGATGGTGGAACGACGCGACCAGGTTTTGATCGGGCGCCGATCTTTGGTGGCAGCGGCTGCTTCCACTTTTTTCAACAGATGGCCGTCACAGAACGGGCCTTTTTTAACGGAACGTGTCATGTCAGATGGCCTCGATTACTTCGCTTTGTGACGATCGCGGACGATCATGCTCTGCGTGCGTTTATTGGTACGGGTCTTGAAACCCTTGGCCTTCTGGCCCCACGGCGAGACAGGATGTCCACCGCCGTTGGAACGACCACCGTGCGGGTGATCAACCGGGTTCATACAGATACCGCGAACGGTCGGACGCCAGCCACGCCAGCGATTGGCACCTGCTTTACCTATCACGCGCAAGCCGTGCTCTCCGTTGCCGACTTCGCCAATGGTCGCACGACAATCGACGTGTACTTTACGAATTTCGCCGGAACGCAACCGGAGCTGCGCGTACAGACCCTCACGTGCCAGTAACTGTACCGAGGTACCTGCCGAGCGGGCGATTTGTGCACCTTTGCCGGGAAGCATTTCAATGCAGTGAATGGTGGACCCGACTGGAATATTACGCAGTGGCAGCGTATTGCCTACCTTGATGGGAGCTTCGGCACCAGACACCAACTGTGCGCCAGCAGAAATACCTTTGGGCGCAATGATGTAACGACGCTCACCATCCACGTAACACAGCAGGGCGATATTGGCACTGCGGTTCGGATCATATTCAAGACGCTCGACTTTGGCGACGATGCCGTCTTTGTCATTACGCTTGAAATCGATCAGCCGATAGTGCTGCTTATGACCACCACCCTGATGACGCGTGGTGATATGGCCGTGATGATTGCGGCCAGCGTGTTTGTATTGCGGCTCAAGCAAGGCGGCGTGCGGTGCACCTTTGTGCAATTCCGCATTCACCACCTTGATCATGCTGCGACGACCAGGTGAAGTCGGTTTGGTTTTGACGAGCGCCATTATGCGGCTCCTTCGGCAAAGTTGATGTCAGCATCACCCTTCAAGCAAACATAAGCTTTCTTGACGTGATTGCGGCGGCCTTCAAAACGTCCGTGACGCTTCGCTTTGCCCTTTTGATTGACAATGTTGACGCTGGCCACTTCGACCTTTTGGTCCTTGAACAGCAGTTCAACGGCGGCTTTGACTTCCGTCTTGGTCGCGTCCCGCAGCACTTCGAATACAACTTGCTTGCGCTTGTCGGCTACCATCGTGGCTTTTTCCGAGATGACGGGGCGCAATACCACCGTCAACAGGCGTTCCTGGCTACTCATACGAGCACCTCTTCGAATTGCTTGACGGCGCCCTTGGTCAGAATGACTTTGGCGAAGCGCACCAAGTTGACCGGGTCTACGTGCTTGGCTTCCACTACCATGACATCCGGCAGATTCCGCGAAGACAGGTAAAGGTTGTCATCGAGATTATCGGTAATGATCAATACTTGCTCGAGGCCCATGCTTTTCAGTTTGGTGGCAAGCGCTTTTGTCTTTGGCGAGTCCAACGTCATGTTATCAATAACCGACAGACGATTTTCACGCACCAGTTGCGAAAGGATTGCGGCAATACCAGCACGGTGCATTTTCTTATTGACCTTCTGCGTGAAATTCTCGTCCGGCAGATTCGGAAAAATGCGACCACCACCACGCCACAGCGGCGACGACGCCATGCCGGCACGTGCGCGACCGGTGCCTTTTTGTCGCCATGGTTTTTTGGTGGATTTTTGAACGTCGCTGCGACCTTTTTGCGCGCGATTGCCCGAACGCGCATTGGCCTGATATGCCGTCACCACCTGGTGAACCAATGCCTCGGAATAAACACGGCCGAACAATTCGGCGGAGGCCGGCATGGTCCCTGCATCGGCGCCGCTATCGTTAATTAGTTTGAGTTCCATTATTTGGCTCCACCTTTAACGAGTTTCGTCTTGGCTGCCGGACGAACCACGATGGTGCCGTTTTTGTGGCCCGGCACCGCGCCTTTGACCAGGATTAACTGGCGGTCGATATCGATACGGGCGACTTCAAGCAATTGCGCAGTACGGCTTACATTTCCCAGCTGGCCAGCCATGCGCTTACCTGGAAACACGCGACCCGGATCCTGCGCCATGCCGATAGAACCCGGCACATTGTGCGATTTGGAATTACCGTGCGACGCGCGGTTTGAAGAAAAATGATGGCGTTTGATAACCCCGGAAAATCCCTTGCCCATCGAGGTACCCGACACATCGACCTTTTGGCCGACGGTGAACATATCGACTGTCAGGATCGTGCCAATCTTCAACTCAGCAAGCTTTTCCGGCGTTGCTGTAAATTCGCTCAAAACAGAACCCGCTTCCACGCCGGCTTTGGCATAGTGACCGGCTTGCGCCTTGGCCACCCGCGATGCGCGACGCGTGCCATAAGCAACTTGCACGGCCGAGTAGCCATCGGTATCGGGGGTCTTGATTTGGGTGATGCGGTTGTTCGACACGTCCAGCACGGTTACGGGGATGGCAGTGCCATCATCCGCAAAAATGCGAGTCATGCCAACCTTCCGGCCGACGAGACCAAGACTCATCATTACATCCTTTTTTAGTTAGCCCGGCCGCCACTGAAAAATATTCAACGACTGGCAAGGTGTTGGCTACTATTGGCCAACGAATCTAATGTACCTTTTTTGGTACTTTAGGTGGTGCTTACCTGCATAGCGACAGAACCGCTTGCAAAGACACAACATTATAGCCGCCTCGGCAATAAATTTCAACTATTTAGAGCTTGATTTCGACGTCTACACCGGCAGGTAAATCAAGCTTCATCAGCGCATCAACCGTTTTATCCGTCGGGTCGATGATATCCATCAGCCGCAGATGTGTGCGGATTTCGAACTGGTCTCGGGAGGTTTTATTTACGTGTGGTGAACGCAACACGTCGAAACGCTCGATTTTGGTCGGCAAAGGAACCGGGCCTTTTACAACGGCACCGGTGCGCTTGGCGGTTTCGACAATTTCTGCGGCCGATTGGTCAATCAGGCGATAGTCAAATGCCTTCAGACGAATGCGGATTTTTTGTTTGGCTTGTGGTGCGGTTGCCATGTTTTTTCCTTTGAGAGAAAACGACGTAGTGCCGTTTCTCTGCCAATTAACGTACTGCCGTTACTTTTTACTTAACGATTTTCGAGACCACACCGGCACCGACGGTACGGCCACCTTCGCGGATCGCGAAGCGCAGCCCATCTTCCATCGCAATCGGG
>JAYVKG010000122.1:0-3404 GCA_043768625.1 Betaproteobacteria bacterium | reverse complement strand
TGAGCGGCAATTGATTGCCGCTCAATCCAGTGTCTCGCGATAACGCATCAGTGCAATCGTTGCGACCACCAGGGTGAACAGCGCGATGGGCCAAAGATGCGGCCATATTTCCATAAAGCCATTGCCCTTTAGCAGGATGCCGCGAATCACCCGCAGAAAATGCGTGACCGGTAGCAATTCTCCTATCAACTGCGCCCAACCGGGCATGCCGCGGAACGGAAACATGAATCCGGAAAGCAGAATTGAGGGCAGCAAAAAAAAGAACGACATTTGCATCGCCTGAAGCTGATTTTTGGCCACAGTGGAAAATGTGAAGCCCAGCGCAAGATTGGCCGCAATAAATAGCAGCAGTACCGCTGACAGCAGCGCAAGGCTGCCGACCATTGGCACCGCGAACAATATCCTCGCCGCCAGCAAAATAACGCCCACCTGAAGATAGCCAACAACGATGTAAGGCGCGATTTTGCCGATCATCACCTCAATCGGCCGCACCGGTGTTGCCAGCAGATTCTCCATGGTGCCGCGTTCACGCTCCCGGGTGATTGCAAAGGCGGTCATCATCACCATCGTCATGGTCAGAATGGTACCGATGAGTCCGGGCACAATGTTGTAACGTGTGAGGCCTTCCGGGTTATAGCGGCGATGTATCCGCAGGTCGATTGGATCGGGTAGCGCCGCCAAACTTTGCAGTGGGCCAACGAGATCGCGCTGCAGTGCCAGACGCGGCAATGCCTGCAATGCCGCAAGCGCATTACCGGTGGCAGACGGATCAGTGGCGTCGGCTTCAATCAACAGACTGGGGCGCTCGCCGCGCACCAATTTCCGCGCAAAGTCGACAGGAATGGTGACCACAAACTGCACGTCGCCCCTTTCCAGCAAATGGTTTGCTTCGGTTTCTGACGCAGCGACTTTAACGACGGTGAAATACTTGGTGTTTTCCATTGCGCTGATGAGACTGCGGGAATAGACGCTGTTGTCAACCGATACGACGGCAACCGGCAGGTTCTTTGGGTCGGCGTTAATGGCGAAGCCGAACATGATCAGTTGCACCACGGGAATGCCAACAATCATGCCAAAGGTCATGCGGTCACGCTTCATCTGGATGAATTCCTTGATCATCACGCCCGCCAGCCGGGTGAACGACAGCGCTGGCAAACTCATTGGAAATTGTCTTCCGCTTGGTTCATCAGGTGGATGAATACATCTTCCAGCCCGGTGCCTGCTTCTTGCATGTGATAGTGCTCGCCAAGATTGAGGGCATGCAACGATTCTGCAAGTCGTGGCGCATCGGGGCCGGTGATATGCAAGGTATTGCCAAAGGCCGTTACCTGCGACACGCCGTTGAGCGCGCGTAACTTGTCCGCCAGAACGCTCAATTCTGGCCCCTGCACGATCCAGGTTGAAAGATGTTGCTGCTCGATCACTGCCTGCATGGTTCCGGTCGTCAGCAACCGTCCGTAGGCGATATAGCCCAATCGTGTACAGCGTTCCGCCTCATCCATATAGTGGGTCGTAACGAGAATGGTGACGCCAGCGCCTGCCAGACGATGAATCTGATCCCAGAAATCGCGGCGCGCCTTTGGATCGACGCCTGCGGTCGGTTCATCGAGCAACAGCAGGCGTGGTTGATGCAGCATGCATGCCGCCAGCGACAGGCGCTGCTTCCAGCCGCCGGACAACGAACCGGCAAGCTGGTTTTGCCGACTGACGAGCCCCAGCTTTTCCAGCGCATCAGAAACGCGTGTCGCGCGGTCAGACATGCCATACATACGGCCGACGAAATCAAGATTCTCGCGTATGGAAAGATCTTCCCAAAGCGAAAATCGCTGGGTCATGTAGCCTACCTCGCGCTTGATTTCAGCCGACTGCCTGATCACATCAAAGCCCAACACAGTGCCGCTACCGCTATCGGCCTTCAGCAATCCGCAGATCAACCGGATCGATGTGGTCTTTCCGCTGCCATTGGGACCAAGAAAGCCAAAGATTTCACCTTGTTGAACCTGTAGCGAAAAATTGCGCACAACGTGCTTGTCGCCGTAACTTTTGTTCAGTGCGCATACGTCAATGACTAGTTGATCGGTCACTAAAGTCACTCAGTCGAGCGTAATGTCCATCGGCTGCCCTGGGTGCAAACTGACCGCCTGCCCGGGCAACGGCCTCGCTTCGACATAAAAAACCAGCTTGGCGCGCGCATCCTTGCTGTAAATGACCGGCGGAGTGAATTCCGGCTGGGTTGCAATGAAGTCGATGTTCGCCTTGATCGCCGCGCTGCAGCCTGCGCAAGTGAGCGAAATACTTTGTCCCACCTTGATGCTGGCCAGATTATTTTCTGGCACGAAAAAACGCACTTTTATTTTTTCCGGCGGTAGCAGGCTCACGATTGTCTGTCCGGCGGGTACCCATTCGCCGCGGGAGAAATACGTGTTTTCAATGATTCCTGCGGCGGGCGCGACCACGGATCTTTGCGCAACTTTCCAATCACTCTGCGCCAGCACCGCTCGGGCGGCTTCAACGTCGCGCCTCGCGGCTGAAATCTCTTGCTCGCGCCCAACGCTGACCATCGCCGTTTTGGCTTGGGCATCAATTTCCTTGACGCGCGCCACATCCCGCTCGTACAGTGCGCGGGCTTCGTCGAGCTTTGCCTGGGAGATGAAGCCCTGCTTGAACAGTTTTTCCTGCTGCGCCAGTTGGGAAGCGGAAAGGGCACGGCTGGCTTTTGCCTGCTGTCCCTGCGCGCGCACCACCTCGACCTCGCTCCCGCGACGACCCGTTTGCAAATTTGCGAGCCTGGCTTCCGTTGCCGCCAGCCGCGCCAGAGCCTCCTGGCGCTGGGCGACTTCATTCGCCTGGTCGAGCACAAACAACAACGCGTTCGCAGCAACCTGCTGTCCGCGCACCACCTGTAGTTGCTCGATCGACCCGGCAAAGGGCGCGGCGATGTGCAGCGACTCGCCTTCCGCGTAGCCCTGGAAACTTGTCGATGCTTTGTCGTTACAACCAGTGAGGCTCAGAATGACCACGAATATGGCCTTCCGAAAACTGCTGTAAGTTCGCACGTTTATACCTTTCCGGGCGCATCCCGACAGTGCATAGCAAAACCTCGCCGGGGTTGATATGTGACGCGCTGTTGTCTTGCGACAGTGCACCAGCCTAACCGGGATCGAGGAACTGCGCTTCAAACTCGGCTGGCGGCAGCGGCGTGGAGAAGAAGAAGCCCTGATATTCGTCGCAGTTCAGATCACGCAATACGCGGTACTGATCCTCGTTTTCAACGCCCTCCGCAATCACGTTGAGTTTTAAGCTATGGGTCATGGCAATGATGGCCCGCACGATGGCTTCGTCGTTCGGATCGGTGCCGATGTCGCGGACGAAGGATGAATCCACCTTGATTGAATCGACTGGCA
>JAYVKG010000121.1:0-9808 GCA_043768625.1 Betaproteobacteria bacterium | reverse complement strand
TAATTTTCGGCGTTCGCATGCAGATCGGTACCCAGTGTGGCAACCGTCTTTTTGAAACGTATTGCAGTCAGCACGTCTTGCAGCGGCTGGTCTTCGCGCGTGGCAAACAGGATCTGTTCGCACGCCGTCAGCGGCAGTTGGCAGGTTTCGGCGAGCGCTTCCAGTGCGGCAAGCTTGCCTTCATCATCGGGCCCATAGCCGAGCGCAGCACCCAGCCAGCAGCCGGCAACTAAATGTTGCGAGATGGCGGCGATGCAGGACGCAACTTCTGCATGCAGCGGCTGTGGAACAATGATGGCGGCGCAATCGGTAAGTCGTCCAAGATCGTCGATGAATAACTGGTATTCGCCTTTGGGCGAACGTGAACGCGCCAGCGTGATGAGCTCACACAGGTCGCCGTAACCGTTGCGGTTTGTCGCCAGCAGGATCAGCCGGTCGACCGCAGGAGCATCGCACATGGCGAATTCCGCGCCGATGATCAGTTTGATTTTTTGTTCTTTCGCTTCCACATGGGCACGCACCGCACCGGAAACCGAACATTCGTCGGTAATGGCGATCGCAGCGTACCCCAACGCGGCGGCACGGGACACCAGTTGCTCGGCGTGCGAGGCGCCGCGCAGAAAGCTGAAGTTGGAAAGACAGTGCAGCGCGGCACAGGAGAGGTTCATATTTGCATTGCCATCCAATCCCGTGGCGAGATCATCACTTCGCGCCGATGCACCAACGGGCGGTTATTCAGGCTGTTCGAAAATTACCCGCAGCCATCAACTGCTTAGTCATGAAAAATAGCCGTGTAAATACCACTTTTTGGCCTGTCGGTAATCGCGAAAGATCCAGCAAATTTCCTGCCGCGGGTTCTTCGCCACAAAATAGTCGCGTGCCACCTGGCGGCCATCCCACCATCCCGCTTCGATGCGTTCCGGTCCCGCCAGCAGGGCCAGCGCGCCATGATGCTGCGGGGCACCACCGATGGTCACCAGCACCCTGGGTTCGGTTAGCAGCAATAGCGGACGCGGCTTGTGTAGCGGAGTGACCACCCGGTGCGCGGCTTTTTTGCGACCGTCCTCTGATTGCCAGGCATATTCCGGGCGATGGTCGCTATTTTCGCGGACGCTAAAAACACGCTTGTCGCCCAGCCGCGATGCCACGCGTTCGATCAACGCATGCCATTTTTCCTGGCGAGCGTCCGGTGTGGACAGCCAGCTTTCGTTTTGCTCCTGATAAGTAACCAAATGCAACGCAGTCAGTTTCAGCGCCACCACGGCTTCCGGAAACGGTTGCGCGATCAGGCGCTCGCGTACCAGCCGCAACCATTCGCAGGCGTTGCGCAGAGGATGGCGAGAACCAAATTTGTGCCGGGTTATCTGGTCGCGGTTGTGTTTTAGCTCCAGCAAGATCTCATTCACCGCTGCACCTCGCGCGCGCAGGAAACCTTCCATCTGATTGAGCAACATGTTGATGGGAATGAACAGACGCTCGGCGTCGATAATCTCAAACAACAGGTCGAGATGGCTGCGAAATTCTGCCGGCACCCGATGCGGCTCGCGCGGGTCGGCTAATTGACCCAGTGCGCGATCGAGATCCGCCAGTAACTGCTCGCCAAAACGCCGCCGCAGGCCGGCGCGTGGCTGCGACAGCAAATCCTTCACACGTACCAGGCCCAGAGCGGAAAGCGGCTGCAGGAGGTCCGCCGGCCAGTCGAGGAGCGCCAGGGGAATATCGGCCAGCCTTTCCTGCAATTGCCGGGGTTCGCGACACATGCGGATGCCCGTCAAATAATGCGAAGCCCGTGCCAGCCAGTACGCCGCCCGCGGGGTGGGGGCAATGCCGATCGCCGCCAGCAGCCCCAGCGATGTGGTGCCGGATCGAATGCGGCCGGCCAGCGGCCCGATGCCGCCAAACAGACGCAGCGACGCAGAAACCTCCAGCGATGCACCCGATTTTTCCAGGCAAACCATGGGCGTGAATTGTGAAAGCCAGGTAGCGATCTCTCGGAGTATTTCCTGTTCTTTCGCCGGTTCGCGCGCTACCACCAGCAAGCCTGCGGCCCGCTCCTGAGCGACCGCCACCGGCATCAAATCGGCGACGCCAGCTCCGCGTGCACAGACGTTGGCAGCGCATACATGGGGGCGCGATGCCACACCATCGCTGATCACCAGCGGCAAGTCCTGCATGTAGCCCAGCACCCCGCGGGCGTGTGATTGCAGAGACAATTCGGGCAAGTAAACGGAAATCCACAACATGATCGTCCACCGCTTAACCGCGTTCGCGGTTGAAGGATCGTTGGCGAACGCCGGGCGGATTTTGTTCGGTGCGGGATGTTGCTTCTGCCACAACCTGATCCAGCCAGGAAATGGATGAGGTCCGCAAAGGAGCACGCACATATCGCGGCTTCCGTGTGAGGCAAGTGAGGGTGCGGGTGAAGAGCCGAATAGATTTTCCTGCAGGCAGACCTCGCCGCTTCCGTAAATCCAGCCGAAGCGCACCATCGCCCTCCGGTTGCAGCACAATCCGCGTGCCTGCGGGAGAGGGTGAAGCGGCAGCTTCAACGGGGCGCATCAGCCACAGGATGCTATTACCCGCCATCGCGGCCTGTTGCAAACGGCGTAACGAGAGCGGATTGCACCAGGCTTCATTCATTCGCAGCAGCACCGCACGGCACGCCCCGCTCTTGAGTCCCTGCTCGGCCACCCACAATGCATCGCCGCTACTGTTGGTTCGCACGATGGCCAGATGATCCAGATTGATGCCCGACTGCGCCAACGCGGGGGCATAAGGGATCCACGCCTGTGTGTCCGGTACCACCCACAGCATGTGCATCGCTTCGCCCGGGCGCACCACATTTTTTGCTGAGCCGAGTGCTTTCATCAATAACGAAAGCTCACCGATGCCAACATGATTGCAAAGAATTTCGGTAATGCCCGGCTTGGCCCAGCCACGACCGGCCAGTTCACCATTGAGCAGTTCGAATCCACTGCAGAACGCCGCACCGTTTCCTGCCGATATGTTGCCGGTGCCAAAATCGCCTATGCGGAATAGGCTGGGGTGCGAAATGAGGGGCGAGGCCAAGCTGACGGCTGAAAATAAGGGTTCCATAACTGTATATTCATACAGTTTTATGTTTTTGGCAAGTTTAAAATAACAGGCGCCATGCTCATACCCGAACACCCGCACAGGAGCCGATTGCAGCCTGAAAGTGACTGGAAACCCGCACCAGTACTGGTAGAGGTTTATTTATCCGCGTACCGCCAAGGCTGTGGGATTACGCGTATGTAACGCGATCTCGCGCGCTGGCTAGCTTTTGAGCAGCTTGATAAAGCTATTGCGAAATTTACTGACCTTTGGGGAGACCACGGCCATGCAATAACCCTGATGCGGATTGCGCTTGAAAAATTCCTGATGGTGCTCTTCGGCCGGATAGAAAGTGGCCGCGGGGACCACTTCGGTAACGATCGCATCGTCCCAGATTTTTTCGTTAATCAAAGAGGCGATCGCCTCGTTCGCAACCGTCAGCTGCGTCGGCGAATGCGTAAAAATAGCTGAACGATATTGCGTTCCCGCGTCATTTCCCTGCCGGTTAAGCGTGGTCGGGTCGTGAATGGCGAAAAACACCATCAGGATTTCCCGGTATGAAATCACCGCGGGATCGAACGCCAGTTGCACTACTTCAGCATGGCCGGTGGTGCCGTCGCATACCGCTTCATAGCTGGGATTAGCCAGTCGGCCACCCATATACCCGGACACCACATCCTCCACTCCCTTGAGGTCGTCAAACACGGCCTCCAGGCACCAGAAACATCCGCCTGCCAACGTGGCGACTTCAATATTTTTCATCACATTACTTTCTTAATTGCTTTCAGAAACTGTGTATCTCATGCGGCACCGAAAAAATCATCCGTTGCCACTTTAAATTTATCAATCGAAAAGGCCCATCATGAAGCAAGGATGGGCCATGCAAGTCGAACGCGGTCAGCCCAGTTTTTTACTTGGCGAAATTTGCCGACACAAATTCCCAGTTGACGATTGACCAGTATCCCTTGAGATAGTTCGGCCGGCTGTTGCGATAGTCGATGTAGTAAGCGTGCTCCCATACATCGCAGGTCAGCAGTGGCTTGACCCCCTGCGAGAGCGGCGTGGCGGCATTGCTGGTGCTCTCGATGCTCAGACTACCGTCTGCTTTCTTGCACAGCCATGCCCAGCCGGAACCAAACGTGCCGGCGGCCTTGGCATCGAACTGCTTCTGGAATTCTTCAAACGAGCCAAATTGCTTATCGATGGCAACAGCCAGCGCGCCTGCTGGCTTTCCACCACCACCTGCGCTCACTGGCTTGAACCCCAAAAAATAGAAATCATGATTCCAGATTTGCGCGGCATTGTTGAAAATCGGACCGGCGGGTGCTTTCTTTACCACTTCTTCCAGAGACATGTTCTCAAACTCGGTACCTTTGGCAAGGTTATTCAGATTGGTCACATAGGTGGCGTGGTGCTTGCCGTAATGAAAATCGATGGTTTCGGCAGATACATGCGGCACCAGAGCGTCTTTGGCATAAGGAAGGGCGACTTGGGCAAATTGTGTCATAGGGGCTCCAACAAAAAAATGTCAAGGGATGCGACTTGCGGATTCGAATTCGAATCCGGCCATCGCGGAGGGAAATTAATTACCTGCCACTATTTTGGCAGGAAATAGCGCACTTGTGAGACTGCGTCGGCGTCGAGCTCGTTCAGTCGACTTGCTAAAATAAAACCGGGCACGCAAGGTGCCCATTTTTATTGCACTGCCATTTTTCAGTGGGACAGGATCCAGCGCAACACTAATTTCAGCTCGTCATCTTTGATACTCGTCGCCGGTGGCAGGGCGATTTGCCCCCAGACCCCGCCGCCGCCATTGCGTACCTTAGCTGATAAGGCGTCCATCGCTGTCGTTTTGGCACCTGGCCGCGATATCCTTGAAACTAGGCCACAGCACTTTGAACGACGGGTGGTGGCGCTGCGAGCAGGCGTACAGTTCGGCGATATGGTGTGCTGCTTTGCTGTCAACGCCGGTCTGCGCGGCTGCACTCCCACCAACGCAACTGCATAAATCAGTGCCAGTGGCCTAAACACCACGGCGCTCGACTCAGGATTTGCGAGACTGGACATATTCGTCGTAACGATGCACGAAATCCTGTGCTTCGCCCATTGGCAGATGACAGCCACGGCAGGTAACGGGTGAATCAGTTAAGGGCTTGCCATCGGCAAGATACGCCGAATAGACCCAATCGCCGTTGTGCATGCCGGCTGGTGCCGATTCACCCCAACCCCTGCCTTTGCCCATTACAAATACCTTGAGCAAGGCACCTTTCTCCAGCTTGCCGTCGGCACCTTTTGATAAGGTTCCATCGGTATTTTCTTCGGCTTTATAGAGTTCCATCAACTACACGGTGCCAATGGTGAATAGTTTGGCTGCGGTATTCTTGGCACCTGTCGCATTGATATAAATGTCGCGTACTTGCTTCACATCCGGACGCTGCACATTGTGCAGATAGACCGGCCAAAATTTGTAATCGGCGGTCAGCGGCAACTCACCCTCCTTCAGCTTCCCGCCCTGCGCGGGCGGGAATGTCCGGGCACAACTCACCAAAAACACGCCTATCAGCATCGTTGATAATATTTTTATCGTATTACTTCTGAGCCAGCGTTGAAATAAAACGTCCTTGATGCCAACTGTGTTTTGGCTGAATAGCAAGCACCAATATTCCTGCTTTTACTTTTTTACCGGGGTCTCCGGCACCTTGGACGCGGGCGTCACCGATGCAGCGCCTGGCTTGACCGGCATGGCAGCAACTGGGCCGGGTGGCGCTGTAACAATAATGGGTGTCGGTTTGGGAATCGGCTTGCCGGTTTTTTTCATGTTCGCTTGAAAATTCTTGACGGCACGTTCTTCGGCGGCGATTTGTTGGACCTTGCCGAGTTCTGACGCCACCTTGTCTTTCTCCGCCTTTGTCGCCGCCACTAGTGGATCCACGGGCGGTGCCGGGGGTATTTTGCCGAACGTAGCGGTACTGAAACAGGCAGCGGACAAAAAACCACTCAATGTCTTGATGTCCATGCTGTGCTCCTTCAATCGTCGCCGTTGGCTGGCAGCGCCGCGCCCAGCATTTTTTCCGGACGTTTGCCGGACTTTACTTCGTCAAACCAGATGTCATGGTGCTCTTTCGCCCAAGTCTCATCGACATAACCTTTGCGCATGGCGTCATAGGCACCCGCCATGCCGATGGTTCCCAGATAAATGTGGGCGAAGGAAATTGCAACAAAAATACAGGCGATGCTGGCGTGAACGAGATTGGCTTCACCCATGATTTCGCGCGACGTATTCCAGTTGGGAAATAGCAAGAGCGCACCCGAGATGCTGACCAAGATACCAAGCAAGACCACGCCGAGCCAGAACCAGCCTTTCTCCCCTGCATTGAAGCGGCCCGCCGGAACATGTTCACCAGAAATCATGCCGCCGAACTTGCGCAGCCATGTTATGTCGTAAGCTCGCCACATATTGTCCTTGGCGTATAAGACGATCATTACCACCAGACTGAACATGAACAACGGTCCGACAAAATTATGAATTACCTTGGCGGCAACAGCCATACCGGAAAAAGCGGCCGCCCCTAGCCACGGCAGGATCAGGTATTTACCGAACAACAGCGAGAGGCCAGTCGCAGCCAGCGCCACAAAGCTTATCGCCATGGTCCAATGCGCGACGCGCTCGGCGCTGTTAAAACGCTCGATGAGTCGCCCGGTGAGCCTGGTTTTTAGCTGGATTTTTCCCTTGATAACAAAAAATAACAGCAAAATGGTCGGCATCACCAAAATTACAACGCCGCCGTAAAAGGTCAACGGGCCATTGCGAAGGACTCGCCAATCGCGTCCCGAATCCTGAATGAGCACGTTGGTTTCCCGTCCGGCAACCGAAGCGTATTGGGCCTTTTCCTCAACATCGGACCACTTGGGCGGAATATTCCAGCCCGGCTTCGCGGTACTGCCGGCAGGCAGTGGCGCTGCGGTTTTGGTGTCGGGTGCGGTAGCGGTGGGCGCAGCAGCAGCCGCGCCCGGCGGCGTGCTGGGTGCTGCCACCACCGCCGGCGTAGCGGGCAAAACAACCGGGGGCTGTTGCGCATTTACATTAAACAAAGGCATGGCGAGCACAGCGACAAGCGCGCCAACCGCTCGTCGGCATCCAAACAGTACAGAAGATCTCATTTTAATATTCTCCGTTAGCATTGAGAGCCAACTCAGTTGGCGTCTTTGCGCAAATATTCATTTTGCGTTTTGCTGCGCTGCGCCAACATCGTCTCCCATTTTTTCTTGTCGTTGCCGAAAATTTTGTTGTCATACGCATGTTCATCCTTCTTGCCCGCGTACACTTTCTCGGTTTTTGCCGTCTGATCGACTTCACCACAGGCGGCAACCGCGGCCCCGAGCGCGACGCAAGCGAGACAATTCAGCAACGATAGCGTCCTCACGATTTCGCTCCCGCGCCCTTCGGTTTGGCGTCGTTGCGGTTGTAAGCCATTGCCCATCCCCATACCTCTTCGCCTTTGCCACGGCGCTGCACCCGCTGCTTGTAGATGGACATGATGACTTCACTATCGCCCGCCAGCAGCGCCTTCGTGGAACACATTTCCGCGCACGCCGGCAGCTTGCCTTCGGACAAGCGATTGCGACCGTATTTCTTGAATTCAACTTCGGAATTGTCCTGTTCGGGGCCGCCGGCACAGAAGGTGCATTTGTCCATTTTGCCGCGCAGACCAAAAGCGCCTGCCTGCGGGAACTGCGGTGCACCAAACGGGCAAGCGTAGAAGCAATAGCCGCAGCCGATACACAAATCCTTGTCGTGCAACACCACGCCCTCTTCCGTTTTATAGAAGCAATCGACCGGACAGACTGCCATGCAGGGCGCATCAGTGCAGTGCATGCAGGCAACCGAAATTGAACGCTCGCCGGGTATGCCATCATTCACCGTCACCAGGCGGCGTCGATTCACCCCCCACGGTACCTCGTGCTCGTTTTTGCATGCGGTAACGCAGCCGTTGCATTCGATGCAGCGTTCGGCGTCACAGATAAATTTCATTCTTGCCATGATGATTACTCCTATTACCGTTTTGTTATCCGTTGGTTCAGACCGCTGCGACCTGGCAGAGGGTGGTCTTGGTTTCCTGCATCATTGTCACGCTGTCGTAACCGTAGGTGGTGGCGGTATTTATCGCTTCGCCTCGTACCAGCGGCGCGGCACCCTCGGGATACTTGTCAATGAGATCTTTGCCCTGCCACCAGCCGCCGAAATGAAACGGTATAAATGTGGTCCCCGGTGCCACCCGCTCTGTAAGCATCGACTTCACCTTCAACTTCGCACCCGTTGGCGATTTGACCCACACATACTGGTTGTTTTTAATCGAGCGCGCTTCAGCATCTTTGGGATTGATCTCGATAAAATTTTCCTGCTGCAATTCGGCGAGCCAGGGATTTGACCGGGTCTCATCGCCGCCACCCTCGTACTCGACCAATCGCCCAGAAGTGAGAATCAGTGGATACTCTTTACTGATGTCTTTGTTTTTATCCTGAATCGTTTTGTAAAGTGTGTTGACACGCCAGAACGCTGCCTTGTCGGCGTGTGTCGGGTACTTGGCAACCATATCCGGACGTGGGCTGTAGATCGGCTCGCGGTGCTGTGGAACGGCGTCGGGGAAATTCCATACCACGGCACGCGCTTTGGCGTTGCCGAATGGATGACAACCGTGATTTTGCATGACCACCCGCTGGATGCCGCCAGAAAGATCCGTCTTCCAGTTCTTGCCTTCAGCGGCTTTTTGCTCGTCGTCAGTCAGCTCAGACCACCAACCGAGTTTTTTCAGCAGCACATGATCAAATTCCGGATAGCCGGTCGTTATGTCGGCGCCTTTTGAATGTGATCCGTCCTCCGCAAGCAAAGTCACACCGTCACGTTCCACGCCGAAGTTGGCGCGGAAATTACCGCCACCTTCCATCACGTGCTTGGACGTGTCATACAAATTCGGTGAGCCAGGATGCTTCAGCGAAGGATTGCCGTAGCAAGGCCATGGCAAGCCAAAGTAGTCGCCGTTGATGTTGTAGCCGGTTTCAGTGTCAATAACGTCTTTGGTGCAACGCAACGTGTTCACGTCAAAAGCATCCATATGGCGCATGTGCGCTTTCAGGCGCTCTGGTGACTGTCCGGTGTAGCCGATAGTCCAGGTACCGCGATTAATCTCGCGAAGGATGTCTTCGACCAGTGGCTCATCGCCGTTTAATGCGATGTTCTGCTTGCCATTCGCTTTGCCGAGTAATTGATCGCTAAAGCCGAATTTCTTGGCGAACAAATACATGATGGTGTGATCCGGCTTGGATTCCCAGAGCGGTTCAATGACTTTTTCGCGCCATTGCAGTGAGCGGTTGGACGCCGTTACACTGCCGCTGGTTTCAAATTGCGTGGCGGCAGGCAGCAGGTAAACGCCTTCCTGCCGATCCGGCATGACAGCGGTGGTGGTGGGATAGGGATCAATGACGACCAGAAGATCGAGTTTCTCCATCGCCGTCTTCATCTCCAGACCGCGCGTTTGGGAATTGGGCGCATGTCCCCAATAGATGCACGCACGCAGATTACTGTCCTGGTCGATGAGCTCGTTTTTCTCAAGCACGCCATCGATCCAGCGCGATACCGTCATGCCCGGTTTTTCCATCATCGCCTGGGAGGAATATTGCGCCTTGATCCAGTCGTAGTCGACATTCCATACTTTGGCCCAGTGCTTCCACGCACCCG
>JAYVKG010000120.1:0-5231 GCA_043768625.1 Betaproteobacteria bacterium | reverse complement strand
GAGCAAACCCGCGTTGCGGGTGATGATCCCGTGTCGGTCGTGGTCGGTATCGCAGGCGAAGGCAATGTCGAAGCGATCTTTCATGTCGACCAAATTCCTCATGGCAAAAGACGAGGACGGATCCATGCGAATCCGGCCATCCCAATCGAGCGGCATGAATCGGAACGTCGGATCGACTACCTCGTTCAAGACAGTGAGGTCGAGGCGGTAACGTTCGGCAATCGCGGCCCAGTATTGGACACCCGCGCCGCCGAGCGGATCGACGCCCATGCCGAGTTTGGCCCAACGAATCGCATCCATGTCGAGTACGTTCCCGAGATCGCTCACGCATGTGTTGAGAAAGTCGTGGCGGTGCGTGGTGCCGGCGCGCAGCGCCTTTTCGAACGAGATGCGCTTCACGCGCTTGAGGCACTTTTCGAGAATGCCGTTGGCCGTGGCTTCGATCCAGCTGGTGACCTCCTCGCCGGCCGGGCCACCGCTGGGCGGGTTGTACTTGAAGCCGCCATCGGGCGGAGGGTTGTGCGAAGGCGTCAAAACGATGCCGTTGGCCAGACCGGCGCTGCGCCCGCGATTGTAGGACAGTATTGCGTGCGAGATCGCCGGCGTCGGCGTGTATTCATCGTTCGTCGCCACCATCACGTCGACGCCATTGCCCGCCAGCACTTCGAGCGTGCTCGCGCATGCCGGCTCCGACGTTGCATGGGTATCGATGCCGAGGAACAGCGGTCCGTCGATGTCCGTGGATTTTCGGTATTGGCAGATCGCCTGCGCGATCGCCAGCACGTGCCATACTTTGAACGAGCGTTCAAATGCCGAGCCGCGATGCCCCGAAGTGCCGAACGTGACGCGCTGCGCCGGAACCGAAGGGTCGGGCACATCGGCATAATACGCAGTGACGAGCTTTGCCACATTGACGCGCGATGACGTCGGCGCCGATTTGCCGGCGAGAGGACTGATCCGGGTCGCTATGGTGATTTCCGAACCGTTCATGCGGATCGCGCCGTTGGCGGTTGCGAAGTCTTTTCCGTGATCCTCGACAGAAGCGCACCCCACGACAAGGCGAATGCCTCGATACCTTCGCGCCTGAACTCCGCGAGCACCGCTTCCGCATAGCCACCATCGATAGGCATGGCCGCGTCGACTCTGCCGTGATCGACAAAAGCCAGAAGGGTCTTCTCCGGAATCGTGTTGATTGTGTCCGGGGCCGTGAGAGCCTCGACATAAAGCGTGTCTCTTGCCGCCGGATCCTTTGTTCCGGTGCTGGCCCAAAGCAGGCGCTGCGGTCGGGCACCGGCCGCAGCGAGCTTTCGCCAGCGTTCGGACGCGAGCAAATCGCGATACGCCTTATAGGTTCGCATCGCAATGGCGATGCCGAGACGGTTGTGGAACTGGGGCGAGATTCTCTCCTTCGCTGTGACGTCCCAGCGGCTGATGAAAAGCGACGCGACGGATTCGCTTATCGGGTCGAGGCCGGCGGCCAGGCGACGTTCGATTCCTCGCAGGTACGCCTCGGCTACCGCGACGTAGTGCTCGCGCGAGAAAAGCAGGGTGACGTTAATCGGAATGCCGTTGAAGATCGACTGTTCTATCGCCGGTATGCCTGCTGGCGTGCCGGGATTCTTGATGAAGAGGTTTGAACGCAGCGCAAGCGCACGCAATTGTGAATCAGCCTTGATGGTGTTAGCGGTGTCGTTCGCAAGTAGCGGCGAGACTTCGAGCGAGACCCAGCCGTCGGCACCAATGCTCGCATCAAACATCGGCTGGAACAGATCGGCGGCCTGCGTCAGGTCCTGCAGCGCGAGTTCGAAGGACAAGTCCTCGCCCGTCAGGCCGCGAGCGTTCAACTTCCGAATCGCGTCGTCGTAGATAGCGCCGTTGCCGATGGCACGCTCGAAGATCGTCGGGTTCGAAGTCAGCCCGGTCACCGACATCTCGGCGATATAGCGGGCCAGCGTGCCGCTCATCAGCAGTTCACGGGTGATGTTGTCGAGCCAGAGACGCTGTCCCATTTCATGGAGTTGTCGGGTGTTGTGGTTCATCCGTTTTCCTGTGACGCAAAGGTCAACCATCGGGCCGTAATCCTCACTGGCGGATTGTGCTTGAAAACTGGCGAGGAGACCTCTGTATACCCTTAACCTTTTTGTCCGTCGGTGCGCTGCCGCACAACGCGCCTTTGTACCCAGTTGTCGCGCCCAATTGCAAACCTGGCTCGGTTGAACGGCAAGGCGTTGGTCACGACGCATGCGGGCGGCATTGCCAACGAATACTTGCGATTTGCGGTGTGGCACGCTGCTGACACTCAACGGCGAAGATCGTCATTTGGCGTGCTCATGCAGCTTTTTGACGACGGCCGCCCTTCACGCTCAATTTGCAAGCTAGGTTGTCGTGTGAAAACTTTTCCCCGTTTTCCAGATGGAACTTGAGAGACTTGGTTACGTATCAGAGCTGTCTGCGATAGCGTGCGCGGCATCGGCAATGTTACGCATCAATTCTGGTGTCGTGAATCCTCGCTCGTGCCCGCATCGACCTGATCGGATTATTGGGGAGCATAATAGCCACTGGATTGTTGACCGAGCTATGGCGAACGCCCACAGCGTTGCGGCTCAAAAGCCCCTGTCTGGCGACCCATAATCCGTGTTGGGATCACACTACACGCCTCGCGGAAATCGAAATCAAACCTGTCAATCCCACACATCATTCCATGGCGACAACACCGAGAACCGGCAAGGACGAGCTCCTGAGCCTCGCGCGCGCGGCGATGCTACAGCATGGGCTGCTGCCGGACTTTTCACCCGCTGTTATCGCCGAGACCAACCAGATCACGCCGGCCGCTGTGGAGTCCGGCCCCGATATTCGCGATTTGCGCGGCCTGCTTTGGGCCTCGATCGATAATGACGATTCCCGCGATCTCGATCAACTCTCTGTTTCTGACCACGCACCGGGTGGCGCGATTAAAATCCTCGTCGCCATCGCCGACGTCGACGCATTGGTAAAAAAGGATTCCGCGATCGACGGCCATGCGGGGACCAATACAACATCCGTCTACACGGCCGTAGAAATCTTTCCTATGTTGCCGGAGAAACTATCGACTGGCCTCACTTCGCTGGGCGAAGGTCAGGAACGGCTTGCCATCGTGATGGAAATGGTGATTTCCCCCGACGGCACCGTGACAGACTCCGATATCTACCGAGCATTAGTCCTCAGTCGCGCCAAGCTTGCCTACAATGGGGTTGCCGCATGGCTCGAGGGCACGGCACTCGCGCCGTCAAAGCTTGCCGCAGTGCCCGGACTGGATGAACAGCTACGCGTTCAGGATCGCGCCGCGCAGGCACTGAAAAGGGTGCGCCATGCGCACGGCGCGCTGCGACTGGAAACGCTACAAGTCCGTGCCGTGTTTGAAGACGGCACGCTGGCCGATCTGTTGCCCGACGAAAAGAACCGGGCGAAGGAATTGATCGAGGACTTCATGATTGCGGCCAATGGCGTTACCGCGAAATATCTCGAAAAGAAAGGCTTACTATCTCTGCGCCGGGTCCTGCGTACTCCCAAGCGCTGGGACCGGATCGTTGCGCTTGCGGCAGAGCTGGGAGAGCAGTTACCGTCGACACCGGACGCTGCCGCGCTGGATGCTTTTCTGGCCAAGCGCCGTCAGGTCGACCCGGCGCGCTTCCCTGACGTTTCTTTATCCGTCGTCAAGCTGCTGGGCTCGGGCGAGTATGCGCTCGACGTACCTAGCCAGCCATCCGAGGGGCATTTCGGACTGGCCGTGAAAGATTACACGCACTCCACAGCGCCAAACCGGCGCTTTCCGGACCTCATCACCCAACGATTGTTGAAAGCGGCGCTTTCCGGGCAGGTGTCGCCGTACAGCAAAGAAGAACTCACAACGCTCGCGCGCCACTGCACGGACCAGGAGGACAATGCAGCAAAGGTGGAACGGCAGGTTCAGAAGTCTGCCGCAGCCCAGCTCCTTGCGTCACGGATCGGTACGCGGTTCGATGGCATCGTCACCGGCGCGTCGGACAAAGGAGTATGGGTGCGCATTTCCGGGCCGACGACCGAGGGTAGAGTCGTCCGTGGAAGCGCGGGTCTCGATGTCGGTGACCGAGTCCGCGTGGAACTTATGCATACCGATATCGCACGCGGTTTTATCGACTTTGCCCTAGTGGGCCAGAAACAATGAGTTCGATAGAGCGCCCCGTCAATCCCGTCGCGTACAAGAACGAGGCGTTCCTCGACAGCGACGATGCACGTCCGCTGCGGATCCTTGCCGAATACCTTGAGCCGCTGCAGGCTTTCCAACGCCAACGCGTTCGCGACACGATCGTATTCTTCGGCTCCGCGCGGATGGCGTCCGAGGGGCCGCTGGGCCACTATTACGAAGCAGCACGCGAACTTTCTCGCTTAGTCACCACCTGGTCGAAGAGTCTTGCTTCGCACGCTCATAGATATGTCGTTTGCACCGGTGGCGGCGGGGGCATCATGGAGGCGGCCAACCGCGGCGCCTCTGAGGCCGGCGGCAAGACGATCGGCCTCAATATCGGATTGCCGCATGAACAACGGCCGAACCCATACATCACGCGCGAACTGACATTCCAGTTCCACTACTTCTTTATGCGGAAACTCTGGTTTGCGTATCTGGCGCGCGCGCTGGTGGTGTTCCCCGGGGGTTTTGGCACCTTGGACGAACTCACCGAAATCCTGACGTTGGTACAGACCCGTAAAATTGATCGTCCTATTCCAATCGTGCTCTATGGGTCAAGCTACTGGAACGAAATCATAAATTTCGATGCCCTCGTCCGGCACGGCATGATTGACCGCGTAGATCTTGCTCTATTCAAGTTCGCTGATGATCCGGCGACCGCGCTTGAAATATTGCAGGCTGGGATCAGCGCAGAGCAGGAGGCGGCGACGCCGGCAATTGCTCACTCGCGGGTGCCGCGCTGCTGAGGTGATTCAACTTTTAGTTTTGGCGTACTACTTTAAGTGATTTTTTTGCCCGAGGCCCAGAAGACTCATGAGGGTCGTGCTCACTCCCATGTTCATGAGGACGATATGTTGTCGCCGACCGAAAATTGACCCCCTTCTTTGGGCGGCTCAAGATCGAGCTGTTTTATGCGCGAGACTGGCAGGGATTCACCATTGAGCAGTTCATCAAAATGGTGGACTCGTACATCCGCTGGTATAACGAGAAGCGCATCAAGATTTCCTTGGGCTCACGCAGTCCCATT
>JAYVKG010000119.1:0-4789 GCA_043768625.1 Betaproteobacteria bacterium | reverse complement strand
CTCAGCGCTACCGGTTATGTCGAGTGGGTACTGGGAGATTTGCGGCCAAAATCCACCATGCACGTCATCACGGAAATTGATCCGCTTAGTGGTGCCCTTTATGCACGCAATGCGTACAACAGTGAATTCGCCGAGCGGATTGCGTTCTTCGATGTCGACGATACCACCCGTACTTTTACCGGCGATCGTGTCGAGTTCGTTGGTCGCAACGGTACATTAGGCAAGCCTGCAGCCATGAGCCGTTCGCACCTTTCCAACAAGGTCGGCGCGGCGTTGGATCCTTGTGCGGCGATTCAGGTCACATTTGAACTGGCCGACGGCGAACAACACGAGACGGTGTTCACGCTCGGCGCCGGACGCAACCCCAACGATGCTCGCAAACTTCTGCAACGCTGTCGCGGCAGAACCGCCGCGCACGAGGCTTTGGAAAAGGTGCGCCACTACTGGCAGCACACACTTGGTGCCGTACAAGTGGAAACGCCGGACGAATCCCTCAATGTGCTGACCAACGGCTGGCTCTTATATCAAACGCTGGCCTGCCGTTTGTGGGCCCGCAGCGGCTTCTACCAGTCTGGCGGCGCGTTCGGATTCCGCGATCAACTGCAAGATGTGATGGCGCTAATTCATGCCAAACCGCAACTCGTGCGCGAGCACCTGTTGCTGTGCGCCAGCCGCCAATTTCGCGAAGGAGATGTCCAGCACTGGTGGCATCCGCCGTCAGGTCGCGGCGTACGTACCCATTGTTCGGACGACTATCTGTGGCTGCCACTGGCGACTTGCCGATACGTAGCCTGTACCGGTGACACCGGGGTGTTGAACGAAACTATCCACTTTCTCGAGGGCCGACAGGTAAATCCTGAGGACGACTCCTACTATGATCTACCCGCACGTTCTGAGGAGGCAGGCAGCTTATATCAACACTGCGTGCGCGCCATAGTACGAGGACTCACCGTCGGCACACACGGCCTGCCGCTCATCGGTTCCGGTGACTGGAACGACGGCATGAATCTGGTCGGCAAGCACGGCAAAGGCGAAAGCATCTGGTTGGGGTTTTTCCTTTGTGAAGTGCTTACGCAGTTCACAACGGTCGCGCGCAATCACGGCGACGCGCCTTTCGCGCAACGGTGCATTGATGAGAGAGTCAGGCTGTCTGCGGCAATAGAGGAACATGGATGGGACGGTGGGTGGTATCGGCGCGCCTACTTCGACGATGGCACACCGCTGGGCTCGAGCAGCAACGTCGATTGCCAAATCGATTCCATTGCGCAAAGCTGGTCTGTATTATCGGGCGCAGCAGAAGCCGCTCGTGCGCGGCTGGCGATGAATGCGCTGGACGATCGTTTGGTGCGCCGCCGGGACGCCATCATCCAACTGCTTGATCCGCCATTTGACAAGTCGGATCTGGACCCTGGCTACATCAGGGGATACGTACCTGGGGTAAGAGAAAATGGCGGTCAATATACGCACGGTGCCATTTGGGCGGCGATGGCGTTCGCCGCACTGGGAGACACGCGGCGTGCATGGGAGTTGACCGCAATGATCAACCCGCTAAACCACGCGAGCAATGGCGAAGCGATGGCGCGTTACAAAGTAGAACCATATGTCATTGCAGCCGACGTATATGGGGTTGCGCCACACACTGGACGTGGCGGATGGAGTTGGTACACAGGCTCAGCTGGCTGGATGTACCGTCTCATCGTCGAGTCGCTGTTGGGATTGCGGCTTGAAGTGGACAAATTGCATTTTGCGCCCTGCCTGCCGGCGGAGTGGCCGGGCTTCAAACTTCACTACCGGTTTCGCGAAACGGTTTACCACATCGCCGTGGTGCAAACCCGCACTGGCGGCACTGACAAAGCTGGCCAGACAGGTGTGAAAGTTGACGGCATCGCGGGCGCTGATCACACCATTCTGCTTATTGACGACCGTCAGGATCACTGGGTCGAGGTAGAAATTAATACGGCGTAGACCTGCAACAGCGCATATGGCAACGGATTACAGGCCGGCCAATACGCGCAGCCATTCGCGCATTGGCCGGCGTCGCAAGGAAAAGTGGATGCTCGGGCGAGCCAGATTTGCCTCATTTAAATGCAACCACTGGACTGTAAAGATGTGTTTGTGGTGGTAGTGAACCTAAGCGCCACCTGCGGCCGTTTCTCAAGCATTACGAGTCCATCAAGACCATGCAGCCGCTTGGCCGCCGTTGGTCTGTGCGGTGCAAACCAGGCAATGCGGAGGCGAACGCGTGCCCGCTGCGCGAAAGTCCGTGCAACCGCTGCCGATTTGACGTCTCTATGCGTAAATTCAGGCCGCGTCATACAGGGGGGAACTGGCCGCTCGCGGCCCTCGCACCTCGGACAGTGACAATAAATAGCCGACCCAGGATCGCCCACAAAATTACCGGGACTAAACTCGGAAAAATCAGCGCACCGAGCTGGTAACCTACGGCAACGGCGACGAGGCGCCAGCCGAATAATCCTGCCTGGGCGGAGACGTCCGGGCCGGCCTGAATGCCCACTTGCGCTAAGAAATCAAATGCGATGCCCCAGCTCTGAAACGGCAAAAGAATCACCGCGCCCACCGGAATTTTCCACCACCTGGCGCGCTCGGCAAGCATCAGGGCAACGAACAAAACCAGGCCATAGGTGTAGAAAAGGGGATTGACTTCCGGCGTCAACAAGGCGGTCTGTCCTGGCTCGGGCTGCACTTTGATCACGGTAATGAAGACCAGATCTTGGCCCGACCGCTCCAGCGCCGACACCACGTCGGAGGTGAGAACGCCCGCCAACTGCCGGGCCAACCAGCCGACGACAATGGTGTAATACTGCGCGCTGCCATACCAGACTGCGGAACATGGTGGCAACCACAGAAAAGTGTGCAGGACAAACTGCCTGAGCGACAACACGCCGGCGGTCACAGCGCTGAAGCTTGCTGCGCTCACGCCACCGCTGACGCAGCCAGCGGCGCGTGAGCGGTAATGCGCGGCAGCGCACGAATCCAGATCATCCAGACGATGAGTACATCGAGCATGATGAGCACCTGCCACAGGTAAAAATGCGCCCACTCAAAGGCCTTCATACTCCACTGGCCGAGATAAAAAAGACTGATCACGCGCACGATATTTAGCAGCTGCACTGCGGTCAAACCCGCCAGAATGCCGATCGCACGGTGCTTCCATGGAGCAGGAAAAGCAAGTATGGCGGCAATTAAAATAATGGCCGCTTCCACGCCATTGCATCCGGCCTTGATGGAAAGCGCGAAGCCGTTGCTCGTGCTTTGCAAAATATTACCGAACACCGCAACGCGGTCGTCCAACAAGGTAATTAGTGCAGCACTAATTCGCACCAGTGCTTCAGTCCACGGCACGACCAATGCGCGTTGCACGGGTTCCGTCAATTCCATGCCAAACAAGATGGCCAGAATGACGACAAATGAGATAAAAAAACGCGCCATGAATGACCTGACGGTGACCGACGCTAAGCGAAGCGCTGGGCGAAGCAGGTCATCTCATCCCGCAACCTAATTGGTCAGGATGAAATAACCGCGTCCACTATATTTTCTGCCTGCGCAGTGCTGCCCAGCCTGCTAACGCCAACAACCCCGCCAGCAGGATCATCGCCCACTCGGAAAGCGTGGGAGCCGGCACGGCGGCACCTGCAAATGGCGCACAGGTCGGCACGGTAATGGTCGTCGCATCTGTCAATACCGTTCCACCAAATGCGAGGGCGCGGCCGGTCAAATTTGCAAAGTGGCCGATCGAAATACCGGCGGCATCAAGAATATTTCCCACAAAGGTGGGTGTCGGTGACAACGCTGCATTCGCTCCAAGCGAGGTGGCGCCAACAGGCGCCCAAAAAACATCGCTGGCGCAGGCACCGTTTGCCAAAATAACGCGGGAATTGGCTCCGGTGGTAAGTGCTCCACCGGGCCTGAAGACGTAAACGCCCGCGCCGTTAAGGGTGACGGTGGTGGTGGCAGTGACATTGATCGCACCGCCGCTGAAATAACAACCCGGCGGAATGGTGCCGGGCGGGTTGGCACCAATAATTAGCGAATCAAGCGTAATCGCACCAGCGCCCAGAAATGTACAGGCCTGGCCATTCAGATTCGCCAGCGCAAGACCCTGATCGTTCCCGGTCGCGGGAGGACAGGGAACAACGGTTGCGCCGGTGATCGATAACGGCGGTGTTACTGGCGGGGTCGTATAACAAACATCGCCATTGATAATCGTTTGCGGTGCTGTGTTGGAATTGGTATAGGTGCCGGAAACAATGCCGTAGGTGGCCGTGGTTCCAAGCGGTGGCGCGGTCGCGGCCAACACCGTCCCGGAGACCAAAAGCAGTACTGCCAATCCCACACTTGCCAGCCGGCCTTGGCCGCTTTGCATTGCGATGCCGCCAGCCATGGCAACAGCGGGCACAGGGCGTGCAACTGGTTCGACCTTAATGCCGTAAGAAATCCGAATGCCCATGATATTGTCTCCCGATGCGTCGTTAATTTATGGCCTGAACACAGATGCTGATGGTGTGCTCGCTACGATCCTCAACTTCCTTATAGCATTGTTTTACCCATATGCGTCAAATTAGTGGTTTTCATTCAAGTGTGAATGCCGCTATGTGGTATGCAGACTACATCCAAAGCCAAACGACGATGCGTGAAACAGAATGTCGCCTAACGCGTCGCATGGCTTCCATCTTTCCCCTGCGCGGCACGTTGCTCTATGCGGTAGCACACATGGCCCATGCACCGGCAGAAATAGACGCCACCAGCAGGTCAATTTGATCGCAGCGTA
>JAYVKG010000118.1:0-7280 GCA_043768625.1 Betaproteobacteria bacterium | reverse complement strand
CGTTTGCTCTCTTGCGAATTACGCACGGCGATAAAGCCAAGATTAAAAACACCGTGCTTCAGGCTGGCGATTTCATTGTCGCGGATGGCATCGAGCGTCGATTCCGGCACTATCTGATGCGGCGTCAGCGCAATATTCTGGCCATCGAGAGTCTGAAGAATATCGTCCACCCGCGAAAACAAAATCATGTCGGGGTCAAAATATATAACGCGATCAACGTTTGCTTCAGCCATCAGCTTTTGCAAAGCAAACGGCTTGATCGCGGTCGACAGTTCAACGATATCGTGAAAGAAAATCCACTGCCGCAAGTTGCTGATATTCAAGTCGTGCGGCGTCAGCACCCTGTCGATAGCCGATTCCTGCAGTGGTAAATGTGACGGCAGTTCATCTGCCAGTGCCAGCACCAATTCAAATTCTGGATGATGTTCCCGGATCGACGCGAACAATTTCCGAACCTTTGGCAAATAGTTGATTGCCGCGCAGGTAAACGCAACGGTTTTTTGCACATTTTCTCGTTCCTGCATTTGTATACCGCTATTCATACGGCCTCAACTGAAACTCTATCGGCAAGCGACATGATCGCATCCAGCGCCCCTTGTGCACTGGTCTCGCGTGCGACCTCACCCAGGCGATAGCGCCTTACGCGGCCGGCAGGCGCGCCTAAGTCAAAACATACCAGGGGCATTTCCATCGTGATGATTTCTTCAGTGACGTACGAAAAAGTCTCTGGACAAATCGAAGGTAGCCAGCACACGCCGACACCATGTTGCTGAAGCAGCATCGGCAGTGTCGAATTATCAAATGGCCCCGTTACCGTTAGCGCGGGCGATGCCGAGTAGCGTTCCAATGTGCCGATCACAACCACTGAGACAGGCAGTTGTGTCTGCGCGATCAGCGCCAGTAACTCATGAACAAGGTCAGCCCCTTTTACGAAATTAATATGTCCGATGACAGCAACTTTCAGAGGGGCGTGAATTTGCGGTTTCAATTTTGGATAACGGGTGACATCGATAACATGGGGCTGCAAGATGACTTTGTCACGCCAATCATTGGCCGGAAATGCACGCTGGAAAATATCGACTGTTGATTCCGAGAATGCGACAATTGTTGTGGCGGCCTGAAGCAATTCATTCCATGCTTCACGCCAGGGTATTATTTCTTTCAACGTCACAAACGACGGGAAAACTGCCTTATTTGTTTTCAGGCAGGTGCGACAAGTCTGTGCGTCCGGGATGCCGCAATATTTGCCATCCGCGTTTATGAGGGTATAGCTCGGGCACGCGGGATGGAAATCGTGGAGATAAAGTGTAAGTTGACTCTGGTTCGATTGCATCAGTTGCCTGACCAGTTGAAGCATCGCGAGTGGATCGGGGTACGACACAAAATTATTGACATGAATAGTTGCGCAGCGCATTTGCAACAAGCGTTCTCGCAAAGCCTGAAGATCTTCAAATGCTTCATTGCGCTTGTAGCGAGACCGATGAATTTCCAGCCGATACAACAAACGTGGCAAATCAAATGTTACCAACACCACGTCCTTGCCTGATTGAACAAGTTGTGCAATCTTCTCCTGACGATACTTGTTTGCGCCACCGCCAAGATTGTGATCAAACACAAGATCCACATTCCCCTGCGGTAGCTGTCCATTCAAGGCGCGACTCGTTGCGCGACGGTAGGACTGTTTAAGCGTCCCCTGTAATCGTTCAATCAAATAGGGTATCCGTCCGGATTTTGCCAGCCGCCAGGCTTTTTGGATTCGAGTCAAAACGACCTGTGCTGCGATCGAATCCGGCGAAAATTTTTCGGGGAACCCCTGCAACGGATGTCTTTCGTTTACACCATTGGTCAGGGAAACCAATAGTGCCGCACTAACAATGTTGCTTCTAGACGCAAGTTTCGACAAAAAAATAAATCCGGCCGTCGATGCGTGCGGATTTGCCGGGAATGCCTGCACAACGTCATCGCGGGCGCGATTTACCAGGCAGGATACGGTTTGTCCAGTGCCGTCGAAAAAATTGAGCTCCAACGCGATCGCCTGATTGCCAGCCTCATCTGCAAGATACCAACCCCAGCCCATAAGCAACGCATCACGCGCCTGGGCCGAATCAATCGAAAACCGCATGCTCAAGTCGAGACCAGTTTACTCATCAGCGGGTTTAGTGAATCTTGCGCGCTTGTCACGCGTCCATTCAACCGCTGAACGCAGGGGGCCGGTTAGCCGCCAGGATGTACTGAAAATTACCGAATCGAATGCGGTTCGTGCCAAGTCCCGTTCAACTTCCAATCGCGCTTGCATTGCGCCAAACTTAAATTGCAATGCATCGATTTCACCAAGGAGCGTTTCGATTCTCTGCGACGCGATGGCAATCTCATCGCGGGCACTGACGTTGTCGGCATCGGCCACGCCGACACCGCGCCGCAACTCACTTATCGCCATTGCGTTGCCGCACTCAACAGCCATTTTGAACAACTGCTGGAGCGAGTAGTCGCTTTGTGGCTGTTGGTTTTTCGGCGCATACACCGTCAGTGGCGACAAATCCATAGTCGATGAGATCGGCGGCGCTTTTGTCGGGATCGGTTCAAGGTACCAACTGACATAAGCTCGCAGGAAAGGCTGTGCCTCATCGTCGCCAGTCCGCGCACATTGGGTCTGGTGGTCGCCGCCGATAGCCGCCAGAAGCGCGTCGTTCCAAACGCCAGCTGCCGCATCCCACAAAACGGTATGCGCGCGCGGATCGCCGTCGAGGCGCTCGTTGAACGCGCCCAATGCCGAAGCAATGATCGGCAGATTTGTCCGTAGTGCGGCCGTCAACGTGTACGAGTAGCTTTCCGGAATTTGCGCTGGGAACAAAAACGCGTCGGCCTTTTCAAGTGCGATCAGTTGTTCCAGATCCTCCTCCCGATAGGTTCCACCGATGACCAGTGGTACGTCAGGAAATCTTGCGATTGATTCCGCAGTGTGGCCGATCAGCTTGAAGAATAACGGCAGCTGGCGTGCGCGTGCGTCCATCGCGCATGCCTCAACAACCTTTAATCCTTTTTCGATGGTGAGTGAGCCGAGCACCAGCACCTTGTGCGTTATAGTCGCAGGCCAGGCGGCAAAATCGGGATGTCGACGAACTTGAAACTTAATATTGGGAAAAAATTCCTTCATGCGCCGCGCGAGATCATGCGAGGGAGTGATCACACGATCTGCGACGCCGAGTAGCGGACCCATGTGCTGTTGCCATTCGTCATCGGCAAATTCCCAGGTGTTTTCCGGCGCATTGCAGCACAATTCAACCGACCCGCCGGGACCCAATTGATCGCGCGGCTTCACCGAAAAATAATCGTGTAGCGTAATGTCCAACGGCACGCCAAGCTCGCCGTGCAAATCAAGAACGTACGCGGGCAGGCCATGAACATGGTGCAGATGTATTCTCGAAATACCGACCGCGCGCAGCAATGCAAGCAGTTCTTGCGGTTTTTTGCGATCCTCAAAAAATACGCTGAATTCTTCGCTTTGACGCGCCCAAGACAACGACATGCTTTGCTCGTCATGCGGCTTCAGCACCAGCACTTCCAGTGAATCTGAAAGTAACGCCGCGAGATCATTGACGTGCCTGCCAATGCCGCCGCCCCGATTGTGCGTCACCAACAACACCCGTGGCCGGTTCGAGGTTGCGAGACGAATAAGGTCCACCCGCCTCCGCAGCATGCGGGCAGGATCATCCTCAAGGTGGCGCGCAATCAGTTCGTGATATGCGGGGTAACGCGCATCGATGACTGCCTGTGCGTGCTGTTTCCTGGCGGACGCATCAATGCCAAATGACACCTCGCCCTTGTGATACACAAATACGTCACCGCACAAGCGGTGCGTAAAACCCTGCGCCGTTGCGCGCATGCACCAGTCATTTTCTTCGCCATAGCCACGGCCAAATGCCTCGACATCAAACATGCCGATGGCATCAATGGCGACGCGCGTCAACAGCATGCAGAAGCCCACGCCCGTTGGGATTTCAACCGAGCAGCCTGCGTTGACCGTAGCGAACATCGCGTCCAGTGCGCGAAGCGGCGTGGATGATGACAATTCGTTCGAAATTGCCAGACGCGGATAACTGCAGAGTGTCGCGTTGTTGGAAAACGGCGTAACGCTTGCCGTCTGCGGCGTGACCGCTGCGCAGGCAACCATCCGGTCCAGCCAGCCGTCGCCAACGATGGTATCGCTGTTGAGCAACACGACGTCACGCTCGGCATGCAATTGCATGGCGCGGTTGCATGTCGCGACGAAACCGAGATTTAATTCATTGGTGACCAAGGTGATGCGCGCGCTCTTGGCTAGATCGGCGAGATACGCCGTGATCTCCGGGTCGGGACTGGCATCGTTCATCACCACGATTTCAACCGACTGCGTATTGCTTGCGGCAAATACACTTTCAATGCACCGGCGCGTTTCAGCGGCTCCGCTGTACACCGGGATGATGATATCGATTCGACTCACAGGTTATTGACTTGGTAATAGGGAAAATTTGGCAAGACAGGAGATTATAAGCGACTGCTACGACTGCGTTTCCCCCCGCGCCGCCAGATAGATGCCCGCCAGCAACATCGCAAACCCGGTCAGTTGAAGTGGCGCGAATCGTTCGCCGAAAATCAGCCATGCGAGCAGGGCGGAACCGATAGGCTCTCCCAAAATAGTGATGGCAATGAACGTCGCGGATACGTGTTTCAGCGCCCAGTTGATGGCGCTATGCCCTAGCAACTGTGGCCCCAGTGCGAGCGCGATCAGGCAAAGCCAGGCGCGGGAGGAAAATCCCGTCAGTGCGGCACCACTCATCACCGACGTCACCAGCAACGCGACCGCTGCACTCGAATACACCAGCCAGATGTACGGGAGTAGCGACATGGTCCTGCGCAAGCGCCGGCCGATGAGCAGATAACCGCACACGGTAAGCGAGCCCACCAACGCGAGCGTATTGCCCAGCATCGGGTTGCTGCCGCCGCTGCCTTCAACAAGACGCCCATCGGATAAAAAAATCAACGCGCTGCCAAATACGACCGCGACGATGCCAAACACCAGCCAGCGTCCAGGCTGCTCACGAAAAAATAACCACGACACCAGCGCGATCCAGATCGGATTGGTCGTGACCAGCGCCGTGCTGCTGGCCACCGACGTGAAACCCAGCGACGAGATCCACGCCGCGAAGTGCATTGCCAGAAATAGTCCTGCCGCGCCACCGAGCAGCCAATCGGTCTTTTTCAACGCGAGGATATCCTTCGATGATTTTGCCCACGCCAGCGGCCACAGCAGGCCAGCTGCTATGGTCAAACGCCACGCTGCAATCGTGATCGAGTGGACGCCTTCGGCCTGGGCCACGCGAATCAGGATCGCCGCACTCGATACCGTCAATACGGCGACACCGAGTACGAGGTAGGGTAGCCACGTTTTTTGGGTAATTGCGATGGGAGAAGTTACAGACAAAGCTTCATTCCACTGAACACGAAAAGTTTTCTTGCCGGTCGGTATGCAGACATAATAAATGTCTTTGATAATGGGGTAAAAAATGAAACTACGCGAATGCGCAAACCTGCTCGTGATCGCAACCGTGATGGTGCTTGCCTCAACCGCCGCCATTGTATCTGCGCAAACGTGGCCGACCAAGCCGATCAAGATTGTTCTCGGCTTTCCACCGGGCGGTGCCACCGACATTCTTTCACGTGATTTCGCCGCCAAGCTCGGCGACGAATTGAAACAACAGGTCATCATCGAAAACAAACCGGGTGCCGGCGGCACCATTGGGGCGGACATCGTTGCCAAGGCGGTCCCCGACGGCTACACACTCACCATCGGCACCACCAGCAATCATGCAATAGCAGTCAGTCTTTACAAAAAATTGCCCTACGATCCGATTAAGGATTTTGCATTCATCACCATGCTGGCCGTATCGCAAAATGTGGTGGTCATCAATCCCGCGGTGCCGGCCAATAACATCAGGGAATTGGTCGCCTATGCAAAGGCCAATCCGGGCAAGCTCAATTTCGGCTCCTCCGGTAATGGCACCATTTCGCATCTCACCGGCGAAATGTTCAATACCCTCAACGGCACGCAGATTACCCACATCCCGTACAAAGGCAGCGCATTCGTGTTTCCGGATCTGCTGTCGGGCCAGATTTCAGTCATGTATGACTCAACCATTTCAATTGGCTCGCTGATTAAATCGGGCAAGGTCAAAGCGCTGGCCGTCACTGGCGCAACCCGCTCAAAGCTGATGCCGGACTTGCCGACGGTCGCCGAGTCGGGTTTTCCCGATTTTGAATCCACTAACTGGTTCGGTTTTTTTGCGCCAGCCGCGACACCGAAAGACATTCTGGCGAAGTTGAATGCCGCCGCAGTCAAAGTGCTTGCGGCGCCTGATTTGCATGCGCGTTTTGCATTGCAAGGCGCCGAGATCGTGGGCAACAGTCCGCGCGAAGCAATGCAGATGGTAAAAAACGACATCGTGAAATGGGCGGAAGTGGCAAAAAAATCTGGTGCAAAAATAGATTGAATGGCGCGCCCTGCAGGACTAATTTAATTAAAAATGCGCAACTCAATCAGGCAACGTAAAACGCCATTAGACGCGGCGTTCGGGACACAATAAGCTGAAGAGGCGCGCCAGTGCTAGAGGCTTCAACAAAATTTACAAACCAGAAGTCGGCGCGAGTCGGCAATTTATAGTGGTGCCCAGGACCGGAATCGAACCGGTACGCCTTGTTAAAGGGCGACGGATTTTAAGTCCGTTGTACATAAACTTTTCTGGATTATTACGGACAAGCGCGGAAACTTCACTAATCAACATATAAAAATATTCGTATTCAAATCAGCAATTAACTGTTGTCCGTTGTATTTTCTTGTTTTATACTGTCCGCAGTCAGCCAGCGATTCTACTGGCACCGTACTGGCACCAAACAGCGGCGGACCTAACGGATATGAGCAAAGCGACGTGGACGGAAGCTGACATAAAGTCGGCAATTAAGCGGGCAAGTAAAGCCGGTAAGTCCTTATGGGTCAGCGATCCCGGGGCAGAGCGTGGCAAGGGCACGCTGCAGTTGCGCGCCTCGCCTGAAAAGCCCGGACAAGGTGCCGTGCATCGTTGGTATTGGCGCTACGCACTTGCGGACGGCAGTACGGTGCGTATTCCTCTTGGCACTTATGGCACCCGGCAGGGCGAGTTCACACTAGCGGCGGCGCGACTCGCCCGAGACAAAAAAGCGGCGCTGTATCAACGAGACGAAAGCCGGGACGTTCGCACCTTTGAGGC
>JAYVKG010000117.1:0-14698 GCA_043768625.1 Betaproteobacteria bacterium | reverse complement strand
TCGCCGTTGTTAGAGAGTGAATAACTACTGAAGTTCAAGCTGGCACTGAAGGTACTTCGGTTGAACACATTATCTAGGACGCGCGTCATCAATGGTTGTCGTAAGTTAGTGTGCCATTCGCAGTTCAAGATGATAAAATGTGGGTCGAAGGAGGTGTGGCCGAGCGGTTTAAGGCACTGGTCTTGAAAACCAGCGAAGGCGCGAGTCTTCCGTGAGTTCGAATCTCACCGCCTCCGCCAAGAATCTATCCGGCAGTATCCGTATTGATCCGTAGCCGCCATTAAACCCCATGAATTTTATGGGGTTTTTTCATTTTTGACATCCATTGCGGTGCGGCGGTATCTCATTGCAACTGATCCTGCAAGCTTTTCGTTGAGTACTTAACGAAAAGCTTGCAGGATCAGTTATTCGCAAGGCAAAGGCCAGCGACCAGCAAGCCAAGTGAATCCATCAAAGCGATGGTGCACGGCTTGACGCCGCTGCACGAGCGGTGGATCACGGTCCCGCGCTCGTTCCCACCTAAATCAGATGGGGTAATTGCTAGGCTAAAGAGGGTAACAGGCGAAGTGTCGTAGAGGGGTGGCCGTTTTGATGTATCGTTTCGTTTCGTCAGCGCCGAACTGGACCACATTGCCCCAGCTTGATGCGGATTCCGACAACGTTGACCGCCTGCGCAGGTGCTTGTTGACCGGTTCAAGGTCAGTCACTGGTGTTGGTCACCCGACATGGCGGACGCCTCATCGCATTGCATATTTTCGCGAACGTTCGCCTTCCACTAACACGAACGTCCGAGAATGACCCCTTGCGCTCCTTCGACTTGTTATTCCTATTGAAACTCGGCACGATAAGGCCATGAAGATACTTTTTCTACAGCCTCGCTGGGCCGCATAAAAAATATGTCGCAAGACCGAAAGGACTTGTGGGTTGCTGGCAATCTCTACGAGCCATACGTGGGCCGGTGGAGCAGGCTCGTTGCGCAAGATTTTGTGGTGTGGCTGCGCGTCCCGAAGCAGAGCGACTGGCTCGATGTCGGGTGTGGAACAGGGGCTCTTACCGAAACCATCCTCAAGCAGGCGCGGCCACGCACGATAAAGGGGTTTGACCCTTCAACAGACTTTGTTGCTCATGCAGCCGCACACATTAACGATTCGCGAGCGCTGTTTGCGGTCGGTGATGCTGAGGCATTACCCGTGGATACGGCTTGCTTCGACGCCGCCGTAGCCGGTCTCGTTCTAAACTTTGTCGCACAACCGCCGCGCGCCGTGAGCGAAATGGTTCGTGCGGTCAGGTCCAATGGGGTGGTTGCCGCCTATGTCTGGGATTACGCGGCAGAAATGCAGCTCATGCGCTACTTCTGGGATGCGGCAATATCCCTCGATCCGGCGGCTTTCGATCTTGACGAAGGCCGCCGCTTTCCAATCTGCCAAGCCGCGCCTTTGGCGGAACTTTTTACCCGGGCTGGGTTGAAGGATGTTGAAGTGCGCCAAATCGATGTTCCAACCAGATTTCGCGATTTTGATGATTACTGGACCCCGTTTCTGGGTGGCCAAGCGCCGGCACCGGGCTATGCGATGTCACTCAATGAGGAGAGGCGCGGGGCACTGCGAGAACGAATTCGCAGCAAGCTTCCAGTCGCTACTGACGGTTCCATCAGCCTCATCGCGCGAGCATGGGCCGTTCGAGGTCGAACAAGATAAGGAAGGGGGTGCGGTCGACGATGTAGTCCCACAAGTCGCTGCAGCGAATGTGCCGTAAGCGCCTCGCCGCTCAGCTTGGTCGTAGAGCGACCGATTTGTAGAAATCCGCAGGACCGGTTGCGGCCGCATCAGGCCTTACAATCGGCGGGCGCAATTCGGCCAAGCGGGCAACCAACTTCAACTTGCCATTGAAGATCGGCACGAAGCGCGCATGAGCGGACCTTTCCTTTCTCTAAGCTAGGGACGAAGAATACGCATGACAAAAATCAAAATTATCTCCGGTTATTTTTTATGGACTTGCTTTTGTCGTCATCGCGTACAACCTTATGCTGAAGTATTCCCCCTGGAGAGATGGCCAGTACCGTTCATGGATTTTCGTCGTCGCCACAATTTTTGTTTTTGTTGCGACTGTTTGTGGTGGCGCTCACAGGTTCAATTTATGCATTTGAGCGGGTTTTGATGATCGAAGCGAATCGACACCTTTCTCGCACAAATTAAAAGTGCATGGAGGAAATTGACGACCGCGAGTTTTATCATGCTGTGGACTACACGCTCTATTTTTGCTTTTAATTTCAACAGGTGGCGTATGTGCAAAGGTGGGGACCCACAATTTTTTCTTCGCTTCCAACGCTTTCAAAAACGCTGCGCTCCTAGAAAGCCTGCGGCACAATTTCCGCTATGCGGCCACTTGGTAGCGTCATAGTAGCCGAGGTTGCACTATGAAATTGAATAGTGGTAACACCGTCGTATCCCATCAGTGTGGGCGATCCGCTATAGGTACACGCAATACACGGATCATTGCGATATCTGCCAAGTGTGCCAATAAATAGGTTCGTTGCGGAGAACGCCCCGGATGCGAGATACCAAGCGGGTTCGCCATTGGCTGCATAAGAGAATATGGTGACATCGAGAACCCTGCGTTTGAAATCAAGGTTGTGGCCTGAACCCGATCATTTTCTCTATAAACACCGCAAGTTTGTAAGCGCGTTGTGACAAACAGATCAACCCGGATGAAAAAAAGTCAGCGTTGATCGCCTTGCGGTTTCAACTTCCGGCTGTGGTTTTGTGTCTCGTTTATTGCGCTCAACCCGCATTGCCATTAAAACGGCGCCCAACACTTCGCGGGCAAATTCTTCTGGCGCGGCTTTGATAGCAGACAGGCAAGCGCTGATCCAATTCTGTGAACAGTCCTTCAAGCGCGTCTCGATCAATTCATCTGGCAGCAATTCGCCGTTGTCCAAGCAGCGTTCAATAAGCCAGAGCAGGGGTGCCTCAGACTGCTCAAGCGACAGCAATCACGATTCAATCTCTAACCATTGGTCGTCGCTGGCAGCAGTGTCGTAAAGCCCAGCATCAATCAGATCCTCGATATCCAGCCATGGAAACAAATCCGCCTTAACCCATGGCCCAAGCTGCGGCGGGTCAACAAGTTCACCATTTAGGTAGCGCCGACCTGACGAAAGTTGGTATGGCATTGCTACTCCGTCTTGTCCTTTAGCTTTGCGGCTGCAGTAGTCTGCCATTGCATATTTTCGGGTCGGTCTGCGCCGCCGCGCTTCAATGGGGTGATGTGGTCGACGACGTAGCCAGCGCACGCGCCTGAACTCCTGCCGGTCGATGGGCAGGGATGGGATCGCTCGAAAGTGGCTCTCTGTATTGGATCGCGCGCGATGCGGCCGTCCGCGTGACGTTGAACGCCCTGTGCTTTGATGCTGGTTCTACGGTGCAAGGATGCGGGCTTTGTATTTGATCGCAGTGCGTGCGTTGATGGTGATCGATGTCTGGCAGATACGCTTGTTGCCCGCAGCGCACTCGACCTCGATTGTGCGGGTGTTGCTTTTACATGAGGCCGGATCATTCGACTCGAAGTAGATGGACGTGCAGACGATGAGTGCGCCGCGTGACCGCTTCCTCCCCCGCGAGGCTTAGCCGCCGCCGACCCAGCGCAAACGATACATAGCGCCGCTAACGCCGTGACAACGAGTCGCATGGTCTCCCCTTTTGACGGCTACAATACGCCGGTTGTTGAAGTCTTGCAAAGTAAGGGTACTTGCTAGGACACCTTGGTAATAAACGTGGTAACTAGCATTATCGTTAGTTGTAAAACAAGCGTTGGCGCGGCGTTCAGACCATATTGTGAATGACACCGCCCCGCCAGACGGGTGTTCAAAATAGTCCGGCGAATTTTGCAAGAGGAGTTTTCGTCATGAAGCGTCAATCTTTCTGGTCTGCATATCGGCTCCTGGGATTTGCCATTACTTTGACCGCGATGGCGGCGTCAGCACAATCCACTTCAAATAATGCAAACGCCCCCGTTTTCAAAACTGAGCTATACACGGTACGCGCGGTCACGGTGGTGAAGGGCCTTTATCACCCATGGGGCATGGCATTCTTGCCTGATGGACGCATGATCGTGACCGAACGTCGCGGCACAATGCGCATCGTTGATGGTGGTAAGTTGGTGGATAAGCCGATTGAGGGACTTCCCAAGGCGACCGAACATGGCCAAGGCGGTTTGCTGGATGTGGCGTTGCATCCAAAATTTGCGGAAAACGGCTGGATCTACTGGACCTATAACGCCGGCTCACCGGGGGAATACGGCACTGAAGTGGCGCGGGGAAAATTGGCGGGCACGCGCGACGCGCCACTGATGACGAATGTGGAGGTATTGTTCCAGATGCAGCCGAAGTCGGCGGCGCAACAGCATTTTGGATCCCGCATCGTATTTGATCGAAGCGGCTATCTTTTCATCACATTGGGCGAACGCGGCGACAGTCCTGCCAAGGGAACGTCGCATCGGGCGCAGCAGTTGAATGATCACGGCGGTAAAAGCATTCGGCTTTACGATGACGGACGCATTCCCCCCGACAATCCGTTCGTGAAAACGCCGGGAGCGCGCCCGGAAATTTTTACCTTTGGCCATCGCAATATGCAAGGCGCCGCCTTGCATCCTGAAACGGGCTTGGTGTGGACGCACGAACATGGTCCCCAAGGAGGCGACGAAATCAATATCCTGTCTGGCGGATCAAATTACGGCTGGCCGGTGATTACCTACGGCGCAAACTACGGCAGCGGTACCAAAATTGGTGAAGGGACCGCCAAAGCAGGCATGGTCTCGCCGCTGTATTACTGGGTGCCGTCGATTGCCCCGTCAGGCATGGCTTTCTACACAGCCAATAATTTTCAGAAGTGGAAAGGTAACTTATTTATCGGCGCCCTGGCCAACCAGTCGCTGGTGCGGCTGACCCTTAAAGGTGACAAGGTGGTTTCGGAAGAACGCATGTTCGATAAGAAACTTGGGCGTATCCGCGATGTTCGGCAGGGACCCGACGGTAATTTATATTTGCTGACCGATGCACCCGATGGCGAATTGATTCGGCTCGAGCCGTCGACCTAATTGCGGCATGCGCTAGTAAAATTTTTTCGCGATGGTCGAGATAGAAGAAACTACCCGTATCCGGGTATGGGACCTTCCGGTTCGGTTGTTTCACTGGCTGTTGGTATTGCTCGTGCTTATCTTGTTCATCACGGGAAAGTTAGGTGGCAATTGGCTGGCGTGGCATCAACGCGCGGGTTTTTCGGTCCTGGGCTTGATCACCTTTCGCATTATTTGGGGATTCGTCGGCAGCCATCACGCGCGCTTCGCGAATTTTCCGCGCGGGTCGGCGGTCACGTCGGCTTACCTCAGAGGGATCATGCGTAAAGATTCTCGTCAGTTTGAAGGTCACAATCCGTTGGGCGTGCTCAGCGTCGTCATGATGCTGGGAGCATTGTTGCTGCAAGCGGTGCTGGGCTTGTTCGCCAATGACGATCTTATGCTGGAAGGCCCCTATGCAAGGCTGATAAGCAAGGCTGCAAGTGATCAGGTGACTTCACTTCACAAATTAAATGCAGACTTAATCCTCATTCTAATTGGCATTCATCTAGTGGCCATCGCGTTTTCGTGGTTTTATAAGAGGCAGAATTTGGTAATGCCTATGTTTACCGGGGACAAACTGGGGTCGGCGACTGCTGCTGAAAATCTACGTCGCCATCCCCGGCCAATTTGGCTTGCATGGTTAACGGGCGCGTGCGTCGCGATTGCCACCTATGCTTTGATGAACAGTTAGGTAATGTATCGGGCCAAAAATAAAATGCCGCAAATTATGGCAGTGTTTTGTTTTGCGATCGGTGTGGCTTTATTTATTGCGGTAGTCGTCGTGGCATGCTTTGCAGGCACCAGCGGTGGCACCAAACTGTTTTTTGATCTCGTCGAAGCTGCCCGCGTGTGAAATCGTGGCAAGCTTGTTGGTCTCGACGGTCATCTTGTCCATTTTGTCCCTGAAGTCCGCTGTTTTTGACCAGATTTCAGCCTTGGCTTTAGTGTCCGCACCTTTGTCGGAACCTGCGGCGAAGCCCTCCATTGCCAGCGGTGCGACTTGGCTCAAGATCGTTGCGTGACGCACGAAGGATTCCTTGTCGTACGGTTTTTCTCCCTTCATCATTGCTGCCATCGGGCTAAAATTCCAGCCCATTACGCGGTACACCGATTGGCGATACTTGATCACATCGTCCGGCTTCGTTTGACCCAAAGCGTTGCCCATTACCAGCGTCGTCACAACTGCCGAAACCGCAAATTTAATCCTGCGCATTATTTATCCCTGTCGGAAAATGTTGACTGAAAATTGGCATTCAAAAACATAAACTGTGTTTTATCCGACTCTATTGCAAGCAAATTAATGTTTCTTCATCCAAAAATACTCGAACCGGTCGTGTGCACGGACGCTATATAGGCCCAGTGTTTCTTGGGAAGCTGGCACGCGAATCCACCGCCGACAACACCATCAACGCCGGTAACAATATCTACAGCATAACGTTGAACTTCCGTATCGATGGCTGCCGGTTGGGCAGAGTGACGCCGATCATCCCTCGGCAATCGCATCTGCCCAACAATTAGGTGTTTCGTACAGGCGTACACGCTGGAGAGTCAGGGCGTGCCCGAAGCGGTCGCGATAGGCATCCTTAAGTATAGTGAAGGCAACCTTGGCGAGATTTTCTGCGGTAGGCACTACTTCGAGTACCACTGTTTTGTGCCCTTCAATTGCGGCCAAAAAATCAATCATTGCCTTGTCACGCCAATAGACCAAAAAAGCATGATCCCAAACATCTACAAGTTTATCTTTGGCAGTCGCTTTAATATCACCAAAATCCATCACCATGCCGTCATCTGACGCGCCTTGTTCGTTAATGAGTTCGCCCGACAGCGTGATTTCGATGGCGTAGCGATGACCGTGAACATTGCGGCACTGCCCCTGATGATTTGGCAACCGATGGCCTGCGTCAAATTCGAGACGGCGGGTGATGGAAATGGCGGGATTCATCAGACATTTTACCGCTGGAATCGCTCAAGGTTCGCGCGAAACCGGATAAACCATCCGCGCTGCAATGAATGCATCCGCTTCGTCCATGGCTAGCGGAGGGCTGAAGTAATAGCCCTGCACCATGTCGCAACCGAGATCTTTCAGGACGGATAACTGTTCGGCATGCTCCACACCCTCTGCCACAATATTCAATTTCAGACTCTTGGACATCGCGATAATGGCGCGGACAATCGCCTCGTCGTCTGCGTCGACGGTCAGATCTCGAATAAATGACTGATCTATCTTCACCGTGTCGATCGGAAATTGTTTCAGGTAGCTTAAGCCTGAATAACCAGTCCCGAAATCATCAATGGCAATCTGTATGCCAAGAGCATCTATCTCGCGCAACGCGGATATGGCTTGCTCATGTCCGCCAACAATGACTCGTTCGGTGATCTCAATTTCAAGCAGCCGCGGTTCGGCCCCAGATTCCGCCAGTGCCGATTTCACCATGTCAACAAATGATTTGCGGCGTAACTGGAGTGCTGACACGTTGACCGACATCCGCAGTGGATGTCCGTTTTTTTGCCAACGTGCCGCCGTCTGGCAAGCCTCGCGAATCACCCATTCGCCGATAGGTATGATCAGTCCGGAGTCCTCTGCCACCGAGATAAACTCGGCTGGCCGCACTATAACGCCGTTGGGATTTCGCCAGCGTAACAAAGCCTCAAAGCCCAGCAACCGGGGGGAAACCGCAGAGAACAGCGGCTGATAGTGCAAACTGAAATCGTTCGACTGCAGCGACCGCCTGAGAAAAGTTTGCAGCGACATGCGCTGCTGGGCAGCGATGTTCATTTCATTGGTGAAAAATTGATACTGCGATCGGCCATTTTCCTTCGCGTGATACATGGCGGTATCCGCATTGCGCATCAGTGTTTCAGCATTTTCACCGTCGTTGGGATAGATACTGATACCAATGCTGGCGCTAATATGCAAGTCGTGGCTTTGCAGGTGAAAATTGGTCGCCAGCGTATCCAGCAGCTTGATGGCAACGGCGGATAAATCATTGCCTTCTGTGCCGTCGGCAAGCTCAGGGACGACGATGACAAATTCATCACCTCCAAGGCGTGACACCGTATCGACTTCGCGTAAACAACTTTGAATGCGGGCCGCTGCCATTTGCAGCAATTGGTCTCCAACTTGGTGGCCAAGCGAATCATTGATATTTTTAAAATGATCGAGGTCAATAAACAACACGGCGACCCGCGTATTGTGACGATGGCTCAGCGCAATCGCCTGGCCAATTCGGTCCTGTAGCAATATTCGGTTAGGCAGACCGGTGAGCGCATCGTGGTGCGCCAGGAAAGCGATGCGTTGCTCGGCGCGTTTGCGCGTGGTGATATCGGTGGTCACGCCAACAACGCGCTCGGCACGCCCCGATGCCGCACGCTTGGCCTGGCCCTTTACCGCCAGCCAGTGAATACTCTGATCGGGCCAAACGACACGACATTCCATGTCAAAATTGTCTTCGCTGGTCATTGCCCGTTGCCTCACGACATCGGTTTCAGCTCGGTCATCGGGGTGAATGGCTTCCATGAACTCGTCGTAACCAGAAAAAAAAGTGCCTCGCGGCAAGCCGAACAAAGGGCCAAAGCCATCTGAAAATGTGATGTTGCCGGATCCCACATTCCAGTACCAGCTGCCCATGTTGGCCGCTTCCATGGCAAGTCGCAATTGGGCTTCGCTTTCCCGCAACGCATCTTCCGCCTTCTTGCGGCGGCTGACATCACCAATGAGTGCCATGGTGCCAACAATGTCCTGTCTCCCATTGCGAATCGGCGCGACCGACAGGGAGACATCCAAAATGGTCCCGTCCTTGCGCATTCGCCTCGTTTCCTCAAGTGCCAGCATCAGTCCCAGCTGGGCTTGACGCCGCATTGCTGCAGCTTCCAACTTGATGTAATCCGGGATAATGGAGGTTTTGGTGCCGAGAACTTGCTCAGCTTTCCAGCCAAAAATACTTTCTGCAGCTGGATTCCAGAGGGTTATTACGTTGTCGAGATTGCGCGCAACAATTGCCAGCGGCGAGGCCTCGATTATTGAGCGAAGTTTTTCGTTGCTTTCGGCGAGCGTGCGTTCGAGTGCCTTGCGCTCCGAAATATCAATCACGACGCCTACTATGCCGGTGACTTTGCCGTCGGCGTCGACAAACGCGGCTTTGTTATAGATGGCGTCAATCTGTTTACCATCGGTGGTGCGGGTCAGCGATAGTTCGTATGTTCTGGCGCCTTTGTTTTTGAGCAGATAGGTATCGTGCTCATGGTGGATACTGGCGGCCTCGGAGGTGGTGGCTTGCGAAGCGGTTTTGCCGATAAATTCGCTTCGCGACCGGCTTGAAAATTCTTCAAATGCATGATTACAACTGACGAATCGGCCCTCAACATCCTTGAAAAATACCGGGTTGGGGATCACTTCAAGCAGCTGCTGCGAAAATCCCAACTGGTCGCGTAAGTCGCGGGTAGCGCTATCAGCCATACGCTGTGCAGACCAGCGCGAGCGCGACAACGTCCTGAGTAATACATACAGCAAAAGGCTAATCAGAAGGGCGGAAAACAAGGTCAATAGCGACAGTGGGTGCAGCAGGGTGTGTCCATCGACACCGAGGCCACTGAACTTGAACAACCAGCGACGGCCGGCCACGATGATCGGATGAGAAACATCGGTTTCACTGTCGGCAACTCGTGGGCCCTCGGATCGGTCGCTGCTGTAGAGCAAATTTGCATCCGCAGGCTGTTGCGCGTCGGCTGCACTTTCGCCGACATCGAACACTTGAAAGTGAAGCCCGTTTCGCCGATCACGGTCGACCAACTTGGTAAAGAGGTCATCCACGCGAAATACAATATTGACGAACCCGGCTAACTCTCTGCGGCGTTGTTCCAGCGTACGGGTCTGCCGATAGGTCTCGTAAATCGGCTGATACACCACCAAACCCAGCTGCTTTTGTTTCTCCTGCGCCAATCGATAGCGTCCAGTTGCCGTCGGCTGGCCTGCATCACGTGCGCGTTCGGCGGCAATGCGCGACGCATCGCGCGTACGTATGTCGAGGCCGAAAACCAGCTCGTTGCCAGGCATCGGCTCAACATAATGAATGACGTAGTAATCTGCGTCGACTCGATCCGTCTTGACCGAGAATTCGGGATAACCGGCAGGATTTACACTGCGATCCGCGCGGACCATATTTTGGTAAGCTGGTTTGTCGGCTTGCTTGACGCGACGAACATATTCAATGGCTTGGATACCAGGAAAACGGGTTGGCAAGTTCAGAGAATTGACATAACGCTGAAATCCGGCACGGCTTACGGACAGGTCGTGGCCAAACAAGCCCTCGAGACCGTCTAGAAGATCAATGTAGCGCTGAGTGCGCAGCTCAATCGCGCTGACGGTCGCCTGTACTTTTGTATCAAAATCGGCGCGCGCCTGCCGGTCCACCAGTCGACTAACGAAAAACCACGCCAGCAACGATAACGCGACCCCGAGCAGGAGAATGATTCTGGCGAGGCTGGTGTGCCGGAGTAAGCGCGTCATAGGTTCAAGTTAGTCGCTCGCCAGACATAGGCATACATGCAGGCGGGTGGGCTACGGCTTGTTGCGCTCTCAATATGGATGTACGTCACTATAAATCAAACGCAGCCATTCTCGCCCGACATAAACAATATTCGGCGGTGCGGACTGAGCATGGTCGTGTAGCGAACCACGCTCGTTTTTTTTCCCGCAAGTCGCTAAAATATCTGGCATTGCATTGCACCAAATTTTTAAAAACTCGTTCATGTCCCTCATTGTTCAAAAATATGGCGGTACCTCGATGGGGTCGCCAGAGCGTATACGCGAGGTCGCCAAGCGCATCGCGCACTACCATGCGCTAGGTCATCAATTGGTGGTGGTGCCTTCTGCGATGGCAGGCGAGACGAATCGTCTACTTGGTCTGGCGAAAGATCTTAGTCCCGAACCGCACGGACGCGAACTCGATGTAATTGCGGCGACCGGTGAGCAGGTGTCGGTGGGCCTGCTCGCGCTTGCATTGCAAACGTTAGGCTTGAAAGCCAAAAGCTATACCGGATGGCAGGTGAAAATTCTCACCGACAGCGCATTTACCAAAGCGCGAATTCTGTCAATTGACGACGCCAATATGCGCCGAGACCTGGCTGACGGGTGTGTGGTTGTGGTTGCCGGCTTTCAGGGCATCGACGCCGAGGGCAATATTACGACGTTGGGTCGCGGCGGCTCGGACACCACTGGTGTTGCAATTGCGGCAGCTTTAAGCGCGGACGAATGCCAGATTTTTACCGACGTGGATGGAGTCTATACAACCGACCCGCGCGTTGTACCTGAAGCACGCAAGTTGACGAGCATTACATTTGAGGAAATGTTTGAACTGGCCAGCTTGGGGTCAAAAGTGTTGCAAATCCGCTCGGTGGAATTTGCGGGCAAATATAAAGTGAAGCTGCGAGTCCTGTCATCGTTCACCAAGTTTGATTCGAACGACACCGGCACGCTCATTACGTACGAGGAAGAAGACAATATGGAACAACCCATCATCTCGGGTATCGCGTTCAATCGGGACGAAGCCAAACTCACTGTTACTGGTGTTCCAGATCGCCCCGGCATTGCCTTTGCAATTCTGGGCCCGATAGCGGAAGCAAATATTGATGTCGACGTCATTATTCAGAACACCTCGTTCGACGGCATCACAGATTTTTCGTTTACTGTTCACCGCAACGATTACAACAAAACGCTGGCGCTCCTCAATGAAAAAGTAAAACCAGCGGTTAACGCAAGAGGCGTAAGTGGTGACAACAAAATCGCCAAGGTCTCCCTGGTGGGAATCGGCATGCGATCCCACGCCGGTGTCGCTGCCAAAATGTTTGAGTGTCTGGCCAAAGAAAACGTCAATATCCAAATGATTTCCACTTCCGAGATCAAAACCTCAGTCGTCGTTGACGAAAAATACATGGAGCTCGCGGTGCGCGCGTTACATCAGGTGTTCGAGTTGGACAAACTCCCGACGTAGAAAATTATTGTGTTTTCACATCGGCAGCCGCGTCGTGTTATGCCGGGAGCGGTATAGATAAGCTTGAAGATGTAACAGGCGAAAAAGCCATCGCGTGGGTTAAGGCGCAAGATGCCAAGATGCCAAGATGCCAAGACGCCAAGACGCCAAGACGCCAAGACGCAGACACTGCTCGAAGCCGAGCCAATGTTTGGGACCATTCGTGACAAAATAATTAAGGTGTTGAATTGCGGGTGCGTATTCCCGGCGTAGCAAAACGCGGCGGATTTTATTGCAATTTTTGGCAGGATGAAGAAAATATTTGCGACGTTTGGTACCGCACTAGAAAGCTGAATAAAAAAATTGCTAACCGGATTGGGAAACAGTGCGCAATCTTGGCCAGCGGGTGAAAGACGAAAAGGAAAATTGGTTATATAAGGGGTTGATTCGTCCCTACCATGACTACGACCGTTGCCTTTTGAGTCTCTTGCGAGGCCACGCAGATGCCAATGTGGTGAGCGAATTTAGCGTCCTCGCCCAGGATTTGGTCGCCACCGGCGTTCAAATGAATGAAGCCAAGGATGGGGCGACGTGAGCCGACCGCAATGCGCGCCGGTTCAAACTAATTTTGGCGCAGGTTCGCTCAACACCTCGGGGCACCGTCGAATCCCAGGAATGGAATCGTGGCAAGCAGATAAAAACCGCTAGACAGATTTACGAAGGGGAGAAAGCCGACACCGGCCTCCCGGAGTTTCAGGTTGACGTACAAGGCTACAAGACGCGCCAATTTATCGGCGGTGTTGTCACCTTCTATACGTCAGAACTCCATCAGCGCGAAGACCCTGCACACAACAAACTTGTCAGGCCTGATTTGCCTGGCGATGCTAAGGAGACTTACCGACACAGTCTTCTGTGGTTAGAATTAATAACGTCGTAGGTGGCCCGCGGCAATAATTATTTACAAGGTGCGCTGACTGAGATCCACTTTGAGCAGTTTAAAAAGGCAAGCGCAATTTTGATGTGCTGTTCCAACTGGCCGAACGGGAATCACTTGCCGGTTGGACTATGAATACATCGCGAAATATTCGCCATCCCCAGATGTCAATGACGGCGTCACTTAGCCAAATTTCTGATTGTGACTTTCCACCTGCGTTGACCGCGTTCATCCCTGACACGCACGCAAAATGATGGCGCGGACAGCCAAGCGGGGACACCAAATGCGCCCCTATAAAAATGTAGAGGGCCGGACACATCGGACCAGTAAATAATACACAGCTGGCGTATCGCACCGCATTGCAATTGCCTCTTCTGCTCAAGGCGTTGAAATAGCCCATCAGATGAATGGTTTTTTGACGTGCGGAGGTCGAAGCGCGTACAATGCGGCCTTCGCGAAAGCGTTGCAGTAGCAACCCGGAGACCTGGCCGAGTGGTCGAAGGCACTCCCCTGCTAAGGGAGCATGCGGTCAAAAACTGCATCGAGGGTTCGAATCCCTCGGTCTCCGCCAAGTGGTTACTGCTAAAATCTGCTGCTATAATTGTCTATGTGCGCTCGTAGCTCAGTTGGATAGAGTACTTGGCTACGAACCAAGGGGTCGTGGGTTCGAATCCTGCCGGGCGCACCAGTATTATCAAGGGCTTACAGAAATGTAGGCCCTTTTCTATTGGGCGACTGTGGGGATTCTTGTGGGGACTTCTCCCACATCCACAACTCGTAATTCGCAAAGACGATCCGCATAGGGTGCCAGGTGCTCGGCTGAAAAGTGTGCATACCGCCGCACCATCTCCGGACTCTCCCAACCCCCCAGTTCCTGCAGTACGTTCAACGGTGTGCCGTTTTGAGCGTGCCAACTGGCCCATGTATGCCGGAGGTCGTGCCAGCGGAAATTTTCGATTCCAGCCCTCTCCAGCGCTTTGTGCCATGCCTTGGTATTCACTTGCGTGATCTTGTGACCGCGATAAGCAAATACAAAAGTGTCGTGCATCCCAATCTGTTCCCGAATCATCAGAACCGCATCGGCATTGAGCGGGACTGGTATCGCCCGCCGCGCCTTCGCCTGATCCGGATGTATCCACGCAACCCGTTTAACGACATCGACTTGTGACCAAAGCAAACCGGTGACATTCGCCCTGCGGAGGCCGGTAGCTAACGAAAACGCCGCCATCCTGCGCAGATGTAAAGGCAGTTCGGCAAGGAGCGCCTGTGCCTTCTCATGAGTCAGGAACCTAATTCGGCGGGTCGGCTCCGATAGCATCCGGACCTTCGGTATGCGATCAATCCACTCCCAATCATCGCGGCACCTGCGCAGAATGGCACGCAGCACCTCAAGGATTCGGTTCACCGTTGCATTTGATACACCTTCGCGCTGCTTGGCATCCGTGATTTTGTCGATTGCCTCTCTAGTGATGACATCAAGGCATTTGCCACCGAGAAAACGATCCAGCCAACGTAAATGTATTTTGTCGGTTTCGATCGTTGCCTTGTGGGATTGCTCCTTGAGCCATCTCACGACTGCTTCGTTCCACGTCCGTCGCGGTTTTTCTCCCAAGCGAAACTGCCGCCAGAGTTCTACTTTGCGATGGTCGAAGTATTCTTGCGCGAGGGCTTTGTCGCTAGT
>JAYVKG010000116.1:0-34511 GCA_043768625.1 Betaproteobacteria bacterium | reverse complement strand
GTGAGGCCGCAATGAAGGATGGCGGCAATGGCGATGAAAAATATGCGGTGCATTGAAAAGGCAAATAGCAATAGCTCGGGTTACAAATGTACCAAAATGGCATCCCGCCGTGTTGAAGGCACATTCGTCCGACATCGAACTGGGGATGACGTTGTGGCCGACCGACAACCTCGAATTATCGTTTGCCAGCGCGGCGGTGAAGGAGAGTTCGATTTGACCGTGAGGGACGGCTCCGGGGCCGTGCTGGGGGCATTCGTGTATGGCAACTGGGGTCACGTATATGGCAACTGGCGTCAGGTCTTTCACCATCATATTTCGCGTAAGGGCGAAGTTATCGCAAAACGCCATTTGGCGGGGCTTGCAGACAGAAATAGTCCTGAACGCCGCGCCAGTGAAAGAGTTCTCCAAATCTGATAGTGAAAGACGTGACCCCATCTTTCCTCTTGATTGTGTGATTTCCAGTGCTCTGCTGCAGTCTGGCAAAATGTCGTATGTCGGACAGACATTATCCCAATTGCTTTTCAATGGTTCATCGACATGCAGCAATGGTGACGGTTTAAGCGAAAGCCCTTGCACCTTCCAATGCCTTCACACACCTAATGAATCATCAGATTCGCTTCTGCAAGTCTTTCGATGGTGTGCGCCTCGCATACGCGATCACGGGCGAGGGTCCACCACTGGTCAAGGCACCGCATTGGCTTACCCATCTCGAGCACGAATGGCAAAGCCCGATCTGGAAGCCGTGGATTGAATCGCTTTCACGGTCGCATACGTTACTGCGGATGGATGAACGCGGGTGCGGGCTTTCCGACTGGAAGGTCGGTGACATTTCATTCGAGTCTATGGTGTGCGACCTCGAGGCGGTGGTAGATGCTGCGGGCTTCGAGCGTTTTGCATTGATGGGTCATTCGCAGGGTGGTGCCATTGCTGTGGAGTATGCCGCTCGCCATCCTGAGCGTGTTTCGCACTTGGTCCTGCTCGGCGCATTCATGCGCGGAGGCCGTCGTCGCAATCCTTCTCCGCAGACCGCGGAAGAAATGGATATGTTGCTCAAGCTGATTGAATTGGGATGGGGCCGCGACGACCCGTCCTACCGGCAGATGTTTGCCATGCAATTCTTGCCCGGTGGAACACGGGAGGAAATCAATTCATTCAGCGAATTGCAACGCAAATCCGCCACGCCGGAAAATGCGGTGCGAATCGCAAGCTGCTTGATGTCTGTTGACATTAGTGAATCAGTCAAGCGCGTGCAATGCCCGACGCTGATTCTGCATGCCCGCGATGACCGGCGGATACCGTTCAGCCAGGCGTTGCAGTTAGCGGAAAGCATTCCCGGCGCTTTGCTGGTTCCGCTCGAATCGATCAATCACATTCTGCTTCCTCACGAGCCCGCCTTCCGCCTGTTCTTCGACGAGCTAAGCGCTTTTCTGCCCAGTTCTGAACCGATTCGTGGAAAGAGCGTATTTCCGGATTTGACGCCCCGCGAACGGGATGTGCTGGAGCATATCGCCCGCGGCCTCGACAACGCACAGATCGCCGCACATCTGGGGCTTTCCGAGAAAACCGTGCGAAATCACATCACTCGCGTGTTTGACAAAGTGGGTGTTGAAAATCGATCAAAGGCGATTGTCCTCGCTCGAAACCTCGGCCTGGGAATAGAACGCCCTGAGCGGACCTCGCTCTCGCCCACCCATCCTGTTGACACGAGCCCTAAACCTTAGGGAACTACTGATCAAGTTGCCGCGACCCGTTTACTTGAACAGTGGTTATTGGCCACCCGGGACACGTGCCCCGGGTCTTTTGGGGTGTTTCGAGACTTTCCGGGACACCCGCCTCTACCGTCTATTGCCGAAAAGAGCCACCATGCGTATCGCTGGGACTGGAAATGGTTCGCAATAATCTCTTCAAGAAAGGGTCGAAATGTTTAAACGATTGACCGTGTTCTTTTACGGCGTGAGTTGTTACGCCATCTTCTTTGCCACGTTTTTGTACGCCATCGGATTCATCGGTAATTTCTGGGTGCCGCGCTCCATCGACTCGCCGGCCGAAGGGGGATTCGCTGCCAACCTCACCATCGATTTGCTGCTGCTGCTCGCCTTCGCACTGCAGCACAGCGTGATGGCGCGCCCCGCATTCAAGCGCTGGTGGACGCAATGGATTCCGGAGGCCGCCGAGCGCAGTACCTACGTGTTCGCGTCGAGCCTCGCCTTGATCCTGCTGTTTATTCTCTGGCGTCCGCTGGGTGGTATGGTTTGGGCGGTTGGCGGAATGGCGGCAAACATTCTCTATGGCACCTACGCTTTCGGCTGGCTGCTGCTTCTGGCATCCACGTTTGCGGTCGATCATTTCGATCTGTTCGGCCTGCGCCAGGTCTGGTTGTATCTGCGGGACAGACCCTACGTTCATATTGAATTCAAAACACTGGGCCCGTATCGCCTGGTGCGTCATCCCATTTACGTCGGCTGGCTGGTGATTTTTTGGGCAACGCCAACGATGACGGCGACCCATCTGCTGTTTGCAGTGGTCACCACCGCTTACATCCTCATCGCTATCCGGTTTGAAGAGAAGGATCTGATCGACCATCTCGGAGAAGACTATCGCCGCTATCGCGAAAGTGTGCCGATGCTCATCCCCTTCACCGGCGCCACGGCGCAAAGCGCAGGCGGCAGCAAAAACACCGCGGGAGCCGCCGCCGATCACGGCGACTGATGTCAGCGCACTGCAGCCAGCGGGCCGAGGTTGACTGCCAGAGGCGCGGCGGTTGATATTTCCGAGCCGAGTAGAAATGCGACCCTAACTGGCTATTTGCTTCCGGTCGACACCGCCGACAATAACCAAGCCGCCTTGCTTGCAAAGGGGGAAGAACTGGGTTCAGGAAGGGAACTGGGGCCTTTCATTATCATATTCCCCGTAAGGGCAAAGGGTTCACAGAACGCATGTCGGATGTTGCAGACTAAAAAGGTCCCGAAAGCCCCGCTAGTACTAGAGTTCTCCAAATCTGATAATGAAAGACCTGCCCCCATTTTTCCCGCGGGTTTTGGCCTGCGGCGTTTTTTTGTGCCCGTCACGGCTCATTCTATAAGTGGAAGTTGCGAAGAAATGCGAGCGTGACCCATTGATTGGCAGGTTCACTTTGCGGTTTTCGGGCATGCTAGCGCCCATGCGAGTTCGAGTCGCCGCGCCGTGTAAGTGACGCTCGCTTCAAGGAGAATTCAAATGAAAGCACTCAACTTCACGCGCGCGCTCGCCGGCGCAGTGGCCTCGATTACTATCGTCACTGCGGCCGGTACGGCTGCCGCGCAATCCACCCCGGCCAGCGAGAAGAAGCCCATGGACCTCGGAAACTTTTCCGTCAGCCTCAACGTCAAGGACATCAAGGCCTCCAAGGCCTTCTACGAGAAGCTCGACTTCAAAATGGTCGCCGGCAAGCTCGAACAGAATTGGATCGTCCTCCAGAGTGGGAACGCGAGGATTGGGTTGTTCCAGGGGATGCTCGACAAGAACATCATGACGTTTAACCCGGGGTGGACGAAGGACAAGGAGACCCTGAAAGACTTCCAGGATGTGCGCGAGCTGCAGCGCGCCTTGAAGGCGCGTGGGCTCACGATAGCGCCCGAAGCGGACGAGAAGACCGAGGGGCCTGCGTACTTCAAGCTCACCGACCCCGACGGCAACACGCTCCTGTTCGACCAGCACGTGCCCAGCCCGAAGCGCTGACGGTTCAGCCGATTGGCAAGCCTGAATAAGGGCTATGTTCCCGTTAATTGCAACGTCGGTTTGTTTGCACGAACCGGTAACTAGCCCAAACAAAATCGTCGTTTCAGCCAAAGGCTGATTTGCCTGCTTCCCGCCAGCCAATCGCCGCAAAAACTCGCCGAAGGGCGCAAGCGCCTTCACCAGCACTCGCGCGCAAGGGAGTCGCGTTGGCGCTGCTCTGGGGCGCAGTCGCGGTTGTGTACGGCGGGCTGGCGTGGCATTACGGCTTGCGACAAGCGCTGATCACGTATTCCAGCGTGACCTTCGATCACCATTACTTCTGGGATGTCGTTACGTTCGCGATTGGTTTGGGACTGGTCGCCGTTGGCGCGCTCCCTTGCGCGGTCGGCGTGCTCCTGAATCGATGGTATTACCGCGAATTTCACATGGACAAAATATGGATGATTGCGGCGCTGTTGGCCACCTTGAGCTTTCCCGCGCCGCTGTTCATGCCGGATACAATGAAGCAACGTCTGGGCCTCGACAATATGATTAGCCTGTATGGCGCCACCGAAGTCGTACAAGCCCGGCTTCTTTTTTTCTGGGAGAAATGCGAGCTTGGCCGCTTTGATTTGTTTGATTACGTTTGATCCTAACCGGGTGAGCGATGCCAGAAGGACCTGAGATCAAGCGCGAGGCTGATACCTTGTCTGCCGCGATTGCGGGCAGACAGGCGCTGCTGGTGGAATTTGCATTCCCGCACCTGCAGGCGGACGGCTTCTCGCTCTGCGGCAAACAAGTTTTGACGGTTAACTCGCGCGGCAAAGCGATGCTCATCAGCTTTGCCGGTGGGAAAACCATTTACAGCCACAATCAGCTCTACGGTAAATGGGCCGTGCTTCGGCGCGGCAAAACGCCTCACCCGACCAAACAAATACGCCTGGCGATTCACACTGAATCCGTTGTCGCTGTCCTTTACAGCGCGTCGTCGATTCAAGTCATACAAACCAGCGACGTCGGCGCGCACCCGTACGTGCAGAAGCTTGGCGTCGAGCTGCTGGATCCATCGACGACACATGAGATGGTGTTAGCGCAGATCAGCGCGCCGCAGTTCTCACGCAGGTCGCTGGCGGCACTGCTGCTCGATCAGGGTTTTCTCGCCGGCGTTGGCAACTATTTGCGGAGCGAAATCTTGTTTGTCGCGCGCATTCCGCCAATCGTGCGGATTGCAGACCTGAGCCAACACCAACGCGCAACGCTGGCGTCAGCGGCACTCGATCTGACGCGGCAGTCGTACCAAACGCGCGGCGTGACCAATGATCTCGGTTTTGCCCAGCGTTTGAAGAAACAGGGTTGGCGATTCGGCCGGTATCGGCATTGGGTGTTTGGTCGCGACGGCGAGCAGTGCCATATTTGTACGACAACAATACAGCGACAAGATATCGGTGGTCGGGGCTTGTACTGGTGTTTGCGCTGCCAGGTTCGGCGCTAGTTGCAGCAGCAAAAAGGGGCCAGCGATTGGGCGGACAGAGACGACTCCTCGATGCAGAAAAATATTCGTGGTCCGTCCCAGAGGTTTCCCAGGAATAGGTCGCGCCGAAAAATGCCAGCCTGACTCCTTTGATTCGGCTCAATCGGACCAACAATCGGGGACAAACTGAGCCTGACCCCCCTTAATCGTGAAATTGCTACATTGCAAGACCTGACCCCATTTGCCTGCTGACCCCATTTGCCTGCCGCATTTGCCGTGATCGCCGCCTGTAGAGTCTGTTTGTGCTGTACAACCCTCTCCTGAATCGGTGGAAAGTGTTTGATAATTACTTATCACGGCCCGTGTAAATTGCTGCCCGTACTCGAACCTGGAAATTGATTCGTCAGGAGCAGAAATGGAAAACGCTCAACGAACTCGCACAAAGGGCTTAGCACGGCCCAAAGCAGAAGACGCGCGGATTCTAGATGCCCTCAAAAATACATCAGCAGAAGTAAAGCGAAAAGCGACGGCCGAAGGTGTGCCTTTCGTCTGTGGAAAAAGAAATCGTGGTCTATCCCCAAATAGTCCAGAACCTCTATTGGTTAGTTGTTGGCAAACAACCTCAATATCGTCCCTAAGCCCAACGCCCAAAAGTGCTACGATCTTAGCTCCGCCAACCGTGCACTCGCCAAACCGTGCGCAAAAAACCGCCTCTGGAGGTTCCGATGAAACGCACGCACCTTGCCACAATCTTTTTGTATCTGGCCACCCTAGCCACACAGGCGATTTCGCAATCTCCCTCCTTGCCGCTAACACCCCACGACAAACTTCTGCGCGAGATCTATCAAGAACTCATCGAGATCAACACCACCGATTCCGTCGGCGATTGCACGCAGGCGGCGATGGCAATGGCAGCGCGGCTGAAGGCGGGCGGCTACACCGACGCAGAGATGCAGCTCATCGTCCCGCCCGGTGGCCCGAAGAAAGGCAACCTGGTCGCGCGGCTCAAAGGCAGCGGTGCCAAGAAACCACTGATGCTGCTCGCCCACATCGATGTGGTCGAAGCTAAGCGCGAGGACTGGGAGCGCGATCCATTCAAGCTGATCGAAGAGGGGGGATTCTTCTATGCGCGCGGCAGTCAGGACGATAAATCGATGGCGGCGATCAACGTCTCCAACATGATCCGCTACAAGCAGGAAAAGCTGAAACCGGTGCGCGACATCATCCTCGCACTCACCTGCGACGAAGAACTGGTTCCGGCCAAGTTCAATGGTGTTGAATACCTGCTGAAACACCATCGCAACTTGATCGACGCCGAAATCACGCTCAACGAAGGCGGTAGCGGTTCCATGGACAAGAACGGCAAACCGGTGCTACACGGCATTCAGGCTGGCGAGAAAATTTTCCAGAGCTTCCAACTGGAAGTAACCAATGTCGGCGGCCACAGCTCGTTGCCGGTAAAAAACAACGCCATTTACCATCTGGCCGACGGACTCTCGCGTCTGGGGCAATTCGAATTTCCATTCAAGCTATCGGAAACGACGCGCACTTACTTCGAACGCCGCGCCACGCTGGAGCCAGCCGCTGTCGCAGCCGACATGCGCGCCATCCTCAAGGACCCACCCGACCGCGAAGCGCTGACGCGGCTTTATGAGGAACGGGCCTACAATAATTCCGCTGTGCGCACCACCTGTGTCGCCACCATGCTCGACGCCGGCCACGCCACCAATGCCCTGGCGCAACGCGCCAAAGCAGTGGTGAACTGCCGCATCCTGCCGGGCGAGAAAATTGCGGACGTGCAATCGACAATGGCGCGTGTGATGGCGGATGACCAGATCAAGATCACCTTGATGGGCACCGCCACAGAATCCCCGGTGCCGCCACTGACACCGGAATTGATGAAAGCCGTCGAAAGCATCACTGCCGACATGTGGCCCGGCATTCCCGTTGTCCCACTACTGTCAGCCGGCGCGACTGATGGGCGCTTCCTTAACAACGTCGGCATCTGGACCTACGGGATAACCGGTGCCTTCCACTATCCCGAAGGCAGCCGGTTGCACGGGCTCAACGAGAGGCTTCCGGTGAAATCGCTGTACGAGGCGCATGAGTTTCAGTGGCGGTTGGGAAAGAGGTTGGCGGGGGGGTAGGTGGCCGGACAGACCGCTGTGGAAATTATTAGGGCTCTCACTTGAAGTCACAATTGTGGTGCGGTGAGTGCCATGGGGGCCAGCGTCGAATGGCACTTACTTTAGCTTAGTCGGATGTCCCTGTTTTAGGATTTTGGCTCTGACGATCTCGGGGGGGGTGGGTGAGGAAGGGATAGGGTTTATGCCTTCGTTTGACGGCTCTGGGCTCGACGCGATCAGGACGGTTTCCAACTCGTTGTTGCGCGATGAGTTCAAACAAGATCTAACGTTTATTGTGGTACAGGAGGAGATCGTGATGGTGCGGCAAAGTGATGCATATCTGTACCGTATGCTTGAAGCTAATCTGACGAGGAAGCTGGTGTCTATAGCGCGCCGCTTTTGCCATCATCATTCAAATCAAATTGTAGGCCAGCAGATAGACCCACATCTCCTTGACTGCCATGGTCGGGTGCAGACAACTTAATCGCTCCATGCCCAGCGTGGTTTTGATGTTGCGCAAATCCAGTTTGACGTGCCATCTATCCCGGTAAAGCAACTTTAAATCGGCTTTGCTGGTTTGTTTGGGACACAGCAGCGTGGTCACCAGTGTCTTCCCGCCGGTACGCAACTCTCGAACCGTCTGCTCACAGGGGGCTTGCTCATAGGCCACTTGGGTCATCCAGCCGGGTTTGAGGGCAGGCTTTTAAAACACGATCAGATGGTCTCGCTCTCCCAAGCGCAGACCGCGCCGAAAGTCGGTCGTGCGCCAACGTGAGCCATGTTGCTCGAATACTACATCGATTGCCCGTTCACGTAGTGTGCACAGCAGAAAGTAGGTGGCGTAGAAAGCGTCCCCCACCAGCACGTCGCCGCACGTCAGCGTATCGAGCATTGAGCGCAGCAACGACTGCTCGTCGTTGCCCTTGCCCTGATAGGGACTGACGGCGGCATTGAGCAGCGCCCCGCTATCCAAACACACGAGGCCGACCATTCGACATAGCGGAAAACCCAGGCCAGGCTTCTGATTATTCGACTGCCGATAGGCTGCCTGATTGTCTGGTGTATCGGGCATCGTGATGGTGGTGCCATCCACCAATCGCACCTGACGGTTTTGCCAATGCCATGCGTGCGGCGCATGCGCCATCACCTGCTGTCCCGTGGAGCGCGCCAATGTGCGCACCATCGGCATGGGCAGGCGCTTTCGCGCGCGACAGTAAGCCCCGGTATGCGTACTGCACGGTGGCAAGCCGCCTGCCAGCCGGTGCAGCGCCGTGATGTTCGCAATATTCTGGCAAGAGCAATCCGCATTGAGCGCCTGTGCCAGAAACATTGACAGGGTCTCGGTCGGAGGAAACAGCCGTTCCCGGTGTTCAGGCAATAGCGATTCGACTTCGTCGAGCAAGTCTGATCCAGTGAGCAGGTTAAAAAACGCAGCGGCCTTGCTGTGCCGAGCATGCTCGCGAATATGGCGTTGAACCTGTCGTTGTTGTCGTGTATTCGCTTTGGGTTTACGGTGCATTTGGGCTGGCTCCTCGGGCGCTGGATGGTTGTTTCGCAACTCCACCCCTTCACACATCGAGTCGGCCTAGCTAATCAAGCGCTTACGCTGACTTCGCCCTTAAGTAAGTGCCATTCGGGCCAGGGTCATTTGTTTTTTGCACGCCGCAAACAAATCAGCCTGACCCTTTAAATGCGCAAGTGAGGGAGAATTGGCTTTATAGAGCGCCATTTGGCGGGCCTTGCAGTCCGAAACGGTCCCGAACGCCGCGCCAATACTAGAGTTCATAAAATATGATAACGAAAGACCTGACCAAATTATTCGAGCTTTCATTTATTCCACATGCCCCACCACCATGCCCCAAGTGCCGCCGGAGAATCGGCCATCGGTGATGAGCCCCACCGTTTCGCCGAAGCCTATAACGACTAGCGCCGCGGTCGGTGCCAGCATCTCGCGTATGCCCGGTCCACCTCTAAATCTTTGAAGGTTGGCACTGTCGTTAGTCATTTGCATCCGCTTTGGGGTAGACCGTCTAAGCTTGCGAGGCAAGCGTATCCGCTGCCTTTTTCAACCCGATCAGGATCGTTTCGCTTATGCGCGACGGAAATCCCGCAGGCAATTGCGCGTGTACTTGCTCGATCACCCCGGGTGTCTGTTTAATGGCCTCGTCAATGATTTGCTCGACTTCTTGCGCAAGGCCATTTCGCCTACCCGTCGCGACCCAGTGTCGCCGCTCTATCTCGCCAAGTTTGTAGTGCATGTTCTTGTCGCCGCGAACGCCCATCGCGAGGCCTACTTTATGTGGCGAGAGTTGCCCGGCCTTTTTTCCCATCACCGGATAAACGGACAGCACGTCGTAAAACGGCGTCAGGGAATAGGCGCCACCTGGTTCGATGCGAATACTGAAATTCTTGGCATGACCATCCGTCGCGGCGAGCATCCAGAATATGAGCTGGCATTTGAGGAAGGCGCGTCGATCTGCTGTCGCGTTACTGGAGTTGCGCAAGAGTTCGAGGATGGTGTCGATTCCTGGGCCGTTGCTGTTTTGATATTTGTCGTAGTAAGGCGTGCCGGTAGCCTGGCAAAAATCTTCTTGTGGGAGACGCACGATCCAGGTTCCATCTCGGGAAGGCTGGCGGTCGAATCGCTTGACGATTAGTACCCGCTGGTCTTCGAACTGCGCCATCTCGCATTCGGCGATTGCCACGTCAAATGCCGCCATCACTTTCGCGCATAGCCACTCGTTTTCCACGGAGGTGGAAATATCCACCTGTCCATTGGCAATCAGACCAAGGGGCAGTTTAAAGATATGCGTGGTCGATGTCGGTCCGTGGGGAATGTTCCATCTTTTGTCGTGCCACAGGAGCGCGGTCTTCTCTTGTGCACCGGCGATCGATATGCGGAAGTTGTCGAGGTCGGCGCGCGCAATGCCGCTGGCAGGCAATGCTGCGTTGCGCAGCAGTTCGGCGATTGCGGGCTCATCGATGGGCGTGAAGGCGAGTGTTTCCACTGCGGGCGGCGGATCACCCTCGGGGAGTATTTGCAGGGCACCCACGCAGTCTCGGCCGAGTTCGCGCAAAAGAGGAAACGCCTCGATTGATCCTGTTTGAAAGCGTTGCGCCAACCGCTCGCGGATGGCCTGGGTTTCGGGTAGCAGGTTTTCAAAGTAGCTGTGTACTTCTGCGCCGGTATAGCGTGCTTCGCCCGGAACGAATGGAAATCTGAGCGAGATAGGACGACCGCGCGGCGATTGCATCCAGGCAGGTTCATAGATCAGCTCCTTTACGCCCGAATGGATGCGCCACGTGCCAACCCGCTCTCCGTTCATGTAGAGCGCCAGCGTTTCGGCAGCAGATTTCCGCCTGCGCGTGGTCACCAAGTTTCGCCAGTGGTGGGCGACGTGTCAGGTGCCTTTTCTGATGGCGCCTTGTTGACCAAGACCATCTCGACATCCATCGCCGCTAACGCGCGGAGCAGACGTTCCAGTGTTGCTTTGTCAGGGTGCCGCTCCAGCTGTGAAACTGTCTGCTGGCCGACCCCCAGCCGTGTCGCCAGCTGCGCCTGCGTGAGATTTTTTTGTTTGCGGAAAGCCTGGAATAGCGGAATCAGCTGTTCCGATGTGCGTATGGGATATTCGGAGCTAGTCATTAGAGACTCACAAATTAGGAGGGGTACATGAAAGTTACGTATCATAATACGTATATTATAAATACGTAATTTAATACGTATTTATAATATACGCATCAAAATGCGTATGCGGTCTAGCGATGCGATCTTGAGTCTAGGTAGCGCCGAAAATGCGAGCCTGGCTCCTTTGATTCGCTTTGTCGCAAACTCTAGAGCTGGCGCGGTTCGTGGGTCGAAAATAGCTGGAGATCCCCGTGGATGCTAGGGTTTGTTTGGAAATTAAACCTTGGCACCAGATTCTCGATTCGGTCCATTCATTCCTTGACTTTTGTTCCCGTTTTGGGAACAATGTTGCTCATGGCATATCAACTGAATGGCACAAAAAAAGTAAAAAGAACAACGACGCATGAGAATTTTTGGACTAGAGAAACTGCATGAATTCTGCGAAAAGTACACTGATTGCCGACCTTGGATTCAGAACTGGCTTGCAGATGTGCGAAGTAGCAAATGGAGCACATTAAATGAGCTTAAGGAGCGTTATCCGACAGCAAGCATTCTTTCGAATAACGTTGTGATTTTCAATGTCAAAGGAAACAAATACAGGATGGCAGTGCAAGTCGCGATCAATAGTCAAGTCATAGCGGTAAAGTGGATTGGTACGCATGCCGAATACTCGCGCCGCAGTTTTTGAGAAAGATATGGAAATTAAAGTTGTGAAAACCAAGGGTGAATATCAGTCCATGCTCAGTGAGGCTGAACGTCTTGTTGCCTTAGATCCCGTGCATGGTTCAAGTGACGCTGACAAACTAGAACTGCTAACAGTATTGCTTGAAGATTTTGAAAAAAGAACTTTTCCATTCGACCTCCCGGATCCGATTGATGCAATTGAATTTCGGATGACGGAGCAAGGGCTTAGGCAAGTGGATTTGGTTCCCTTACTTGGCAGCCGTAGTCGTGTCTCGGAAGTACTTTCACGCAAGCGTCCGCTTACCGTTCAAATGATTCGAGCGCTGTCTACGGGCCTAGGAATTCCGCTTGATGTGCTTGTTGCCGAACGCTCTGTCAGCAAGCCCAAATTGGCGACATCGCCTGGAAGCGAATTAGATCTCAGTAAGTTTCCAGTGCGAGAAATGCTGAATCGCGGCTGGATTACTGTTAGTGATGCAACAAAAAAATTGACTTCAGTGCATGAATCTGCGGAGAAGTCTCTCAAGGTTTTTTTGAGTCAGGTTTATCAAGATGCGGCAACACCGGCGCTCTTTCGAAGGACATTTCGCGGAGAAGATTTAGACGAACGAACCTATTATTCGACGCTCGCGTGGAGTTCACGAGTATTGGCTCGCGTTAAGGAAACTGAATCTCGTTTAGAAAAATTTGATCCTCTTAGCCTCAGCGACGATTTCTTTTTGCATGTTGCACGTCAGAGTCGTTTTGATGATGGTCCGCGTAGAGTGATCACAATTCTCGCGGAGAAGGGCATTGCATTGATCATCGAACCAAAACTACCGAACACGCTTCTTGACGGTGCGACGCTTATGTCGGAAAGCGGCACGCCAGCTATTGGCATGACCCTACGCTACGATCGCATTGACTACTTTTGGTTTACGTTGCTACACGAACTTGCCCATGTGTGGAAACACATTTCAACCTCCGAAGAGGCATTTATTGATCGCATGGAGAGTACGGAACCAGTTTCGCTTGCTGAAAAACAGGCCAATCGAATTGCCCGCGACTCGCTCATCCCTCGCGCTATCTGGAAGCGGAGCAATGCATATTTGACCCAGTCAAGATCGTCGATTCTCCAACTTGCAGAAGAACTCTGTATTCATCCGGCCATTGTTGTCGGCAGGCTTCAAAAGGAAAACGAAAGGTTTGACCTCTTTCGGGAAATGTTAGGGCAGGGCACTGTTACGCCGTTGTTTCCAGATGTAACTTTTAAATGAGGCACATATGTCAAAAGCTATCTACACACCAATAATCAAGGGTAAGAAAAATGACATGCTTGCCTTAATGGGACAAGAGGCTAGTGTGCTTGGTTTGATGAAGCCATTATTGGAACTTCCCCCCACACCAAGTAAAGAGTCGACTGACTCGTATCTTGAAAAATTCATTTCCCGGTGCGGAGAATTTGCCAATATCGGAAACTCATTTGTCGATTTCTACGGATTTCTCCCCGGTGAAAAATCAAAAAGCGGAAAGCTCGCCGTAATCCGTGGCTACGAACTACTGCACCAAGAGGGAATCCACGTAACACCAGTCTATGGCTTCGGCCGCGACCACAGCGCATGGGAATTGCTCAAGAAAATCGTGAAAGAGCATGCGTCAGGATTCTGTTTTCGATTAGACATTGAGGATATTGAAGAAGACGTAGCTGAAGCAACGTGGGACCAGATTGCAAGTAGAGCGAGCGAACTCGCATTGCTGCCCGCAGAGATCGATCTGGTCATTGACCTCGGGGATGTCCGCATCAAAGACATTGAAACTCTTGCGGCCATTGTCACAACCTTCATGAGTTTTAAATCGCCAGAATTAAAGTTTCGCTCAATCGCAGTCGCTGGATCTTCTGCGCCCAAAGACGTCACAGTTGTTGCTATGGACAGCATCGGCGAAATTAGCCGGAATGAACTAATGCTGTGGGCAAAGCTGAAATTAGACTTAGCCGTAGGCGAAGAGCTTGTTTACTCGGACTACGGTGTCGTACATCCAGACTTTGCGGCCGATAACCTGCCAGTCGGTGGTACTGCCAATTGCAAAATTAGATACACGGCTGGCAAGAGCATCCATATCTTTCGCGGTCACAAGCGAGCTGGAGATTCTGGACAGCCATTCAAACTGGCGAAAATGGTTCGTGATCACGAAATCTACTGTGGCCGTGAATTCAGTGATGGGGACCAGTACATTGATGATGTTGCAAACAAGGATGACGGTCCTGGAAACCTAGGAAACTGGGTTCACGCAGATATGAGCCACCATCTGAAATATGCAACAGTTCAGGTCGCCGCACTGAACGAGAAGCTCCACGATGCAGTTAGTGATGAGGAACTGGCAGAACTGCTGGAGTTTGCAGAGACATAGCGCAGTATGTGAATACCACATTGCATCACCAGCGCCAGAAAGTGTGCAGTCACTGCACTAGGCCTCTAGTCCGTTATCGCCCCCTTACTAGCCGTCCCCACCAACTTAAAGTATTTCCCCAACACCCCTCTCGTGTATCTCGGCGCCGGTGCCTTCCACACTGCCTTGCGCGTCGCAATCTCCGCCTCATCCACATCCAATTGAATCAGCAGCTGGACCGCATCGATGGTGACGAAATCGCCTTCATGCATGAGGCCGATGGTGCCGCCCACGGAGCTCAAAAATCGAAGGCAGGGGGTCGCGCTCAATATTTCCAAACACCTAAGCCGCCAACCGCTCAATTTGATCCAAGGCCGCACCAATTTGCTTGCGTGACTCCTCAAGGTCGTAATCCGCTTGCAGCCCCAGCCAAAAGCCTTCGCGGGTGCCGAACGCCTTGGCAAGACGAAGCGCCGTGTCGGCCGTAATGCCGCGTTTGCCGAGCACGATTTCATTGATCCGGCGTGGTGGAACACTCGTGGCGCGGGCGAGTGCGTTTTGGCTGATTTCCATCGGCAGCAGAAACTCTTCGAGCAGCACTTCGCCGGGATGGATGTTGGGCAGCGTTTTTGTCTTCATTTGCGACCTCAGTGGTAATCCACTATTTGTACATCGGAGACGCAGGTGTTGCTCCATCGAAAGCAAATGCGCCATTGATCGTTCGCAATGAAAGGGGCCGTGGTTGATTCTTTTCAAAAATTCACTCAATCGAAATCACCAACCGCTTACCCGTCGCACGCACCGCCTTGTCGAGCAATTTCAGCGTGGGCCAATGGCTCGGATCGCCAAGCCGTGATGCAGCCGCCCATGACGTATCCATCGCCCGCGCGAGCTGTGCCATGGTTTTAACATTTTTGCTTGTGCTGAGCGATTCGTAGAGAGCCAGCGCTGCCTGCGTTTTGGCATCAGGCAAAATCAGTATCGCTCCTTTTTTTGTTGTGGGTGCGGGTAGCGCTTTCTTGAAAGCCAAATAACTTTCAAGGAGAAGAGAAAGCACCTCGCAGGCATTATCTTGCGCCTCGGCAAGAGTATTTCCATAGGTAAACCCTTCCTTGAAGTTCACGAACTGAACGCCGTACGTGCCGTCGCGGGATTTCTTGATGACGGCGGGATAGGCGTAACTTTTCATTTCTAATTCCTTTGCTATTTGCTGAATTTCACCCCAGTGATCCGGGCAATCTTGGCGAGTGTCCCGCTGGCAATGTCTGATGTTCCGTGAACCGGGATTGGGCACATTTGACCGTCCTTGTGAACCAAATGGTGCGAGCCTTTAATGCGTACCACGATCCAACCGGCTGCTTTGAGTTGTTTCAAGACCCGTCTGCCGTTCATTTCAATTATGTATCAGTAATGATATATCAATATTGAGCGTGGCGCTTAATCCGTCACCGCCCCCTTCGAGGCCGTCCCCACCAACTTAAAGTATTTCCCCAGCACCCCTCTCGTGTATCTCGGCGCCGGTGCCTTCCACACTGCCCGCCGCTTCGCAATCTCCGCCTCATCCACATTCAACTGAATCAGCAGCTGGATCGCATCGATGGTGACCAAATCGCCTTCGTGCACCAGCCCGATCAGCCCGCCCACAAACGCCTCCGGCGCCACATGCCCCACCACCATGCCCCAGGTGCCGCCGGAGAATCGGCCATCGGTGATGAGCCCCACCGTTTCGCCGAAGCCTTTGCCGACGAGTGCCGCGGTCGGCGCCAGCATCTCGCGCATGCCGGGTCCACCCTTCGGGCCTTCGTAGCGCAGCACGATCACGTCGCCGTGAGTGATCTTGTCCGCCATGATGGCTTCCATCAATTGCGGTTCGGAATCGAATACGCGCGCGGGGCCGGTGATGACGGGGTTCTTCAAGCCGGTGATCTTGGCCACACATCCTTCGGGGGCGAGGTTGCCTTTCAGGATGGCGAGGTGGCCCTGTTTGTAGAGGGCATTTTCGATGGTGTGGATAACAGGAAATTCCGCGTTCGGAAAATTCGGTGGCACATCGGGAACGTCTTTCAATGTTTCGGCAATGGTCTTGCCGGTGATGGTCATGCAGTCGCCGTGTAGCAATCCGGCGTTCAGTAGCAGCTTCATCACCTGCGGGATGCCGCCGGCCTTATGCAGATCGACCGCGACGTATTTGCCGGAGGGCTTCAGGTCACAGATGACCGGCACTTTCTTGCGCATGCGCTCGAAGTCATCAATCGTCCATTCCACATCTGCCGCGTGGCCGATGGCTAAGAAGTGCAGCACCGCGTTGGTGGAGCCGCCCACGGCCATGATGACGGCGACGGTGTTCTCGAGCGATTTGCGGGTGACGATGTCGCGCGGGCGGATGTTGTTCTTCACCGCGTTCAGCAGCACGCGCGCGGATTCAGCGGCGGATTCTTTTTTCTCTTCATCTTCAGCAGCCATGGTGCTGGAGTAGGGCAGCGAAATACCAATCGCTTCGCAAGCACTCGACATCGTGTTGGCGGTGTACATGCCACCGCAAGCACCCACGCCGGGAATCGCGCAGCGCTCAATGCAGCCGAAATCTTCCTCGGTCATCTTGCCGGCGTTGAATGCGCCGACGGCTTCGAAGACGGAAACGACTTGCAAATCCTGACCCTTGTAATGGCCGGGCTTGATGGTGCCGCCATAAACCATGATGGCGGGGATATTCATGCGGAGCACGCCGATCATGGCACCTGGCAAATTTTTGTCACAGGCACCGATGGCAATCACGCCGTCCATGAATTGAGATTGGCAGGCGGTCTCAATCGAGTCCGCGATCACTTCGCGGCTGACCAGCGAATACTTCATGCCTTCGGTGCCCATCGAGATCCCGTCGGTGACGGTGATAGTGCCGAACATCTGCGGCATGCCGCCGGATTCGCGGATTGCTTTGTCGGCGGCATCGGCGAGCGGCTGGATGCCGGCGTTGCAAGGGTTTAGTGTGGAATGACCGTTGGCTAAGCCGATGAAGGGTTTCTTGAAGTCATCATCCTGGTAGCCGATGCCACGCAGCATGGAACGGTTGGGGGCGCGTTCGTTGCCTTGGGTGATGGCGAAGGATCGGTATTTTGGTGTGGACATGTAATCGCTTTCGAGCGGAACAAAATTCAGTGGCAAACTAGCCTCATTCTACAAGAGAGTATTTTTCACCATGTTGACTCACCCGCAATTTGACCCCGTCGCGCTGTCTTTAGGACCGATTGCGGTTCGTTGGTACGGACTAATGTATGTCGCCGCGTTTGTGTTATTCCTGGTGTTGGGGCGGATGCATCTGAAGCGCCGTCCCGATCTCGGCTTTACCAAAGAAAATCTCGACGACCTGCTTTTTTACGGCATGCTGGGTGTCGTGCTAGGCGGCAGGTTAGGTTACGTGTTGTTTTATATGCCGATGCATTTTCTCGCCCACCCCATCGAGATTTTTTACATTTGGCAGGGTGGCATGGCATTCCACGGCGGCTTTCTGGGCGTGTTGGTGGCGATGCTGCTGTTTGGCAAGAAGACCAACCGCAGTTTTTTTCAGGTAACCGATTTTATCGCGCCATTGGTGCCGACCGGCTTGGCGGCGGGACGGCTGGGCAATTTCATCAACGGCGAATTGCCCGGACGCGTGACTGACGCGAGTGTGTGGCCGTGGGCGATGTGGTTCCCGCAAATGGACGCGATTCCCGTCGCCCGACACCCATCGCAGCTTTATCAATTTGCAATGGAAGGCTTGCTGCTGTTCGTAATCCTGTGGCTGTACGCAAAAAAACCGCGACCGGTGGGTGCCGTATCGGCGGTATTTTTGATCGGTTACGGGAGTTTTCGCTTTCTCGCCGAATTCACCCGCGAGCCGGATAGTTTTCTCGGCCTATTGTCTTTCGGTATGTCGATGGGCCAGTGGCTATCGCTGCCGATGATCTTGGCAGGGATCGCCCTGTTGGTGGTGACACATCGCAAACGGCCCGCCTAGCCCATCCATTTCGACAGAAATCTGCTTTGCATGGCAATTTACCCATTTACGCGGCGACAGGAAAAATATTTAAATAACAACAACATACGCTGAGAAAGCTTCCCAACTTGACAGCGCGTCCGTATTATTGTGCAATGCACAATAATAGTGGTCGAGGCAGTGTACAAGCCTGAGGGAAAACATGAAATTTTGTATCGTCGGTGCAGGTGCCATTGGTGGCTTGGTGGGTGCAAAATTGGCGCTTGCCGGAGAAGATGTCACCTTTATCGCGCGCTGGAAAAATCTCGACGCCATCCGCACCCGCGGGATGATCATAAAAATGAATGACGGCACCGTTCTGGAAGCCAAAGGCGCCAAAGCCACAGACAGCTTTGCGGCGGTCGGCCACGTCGATTGCGTCATCCTTGCATTGAAATCGCATCAGGTTGAAGCGGTGGTCTATCAATTACCACCATTGCTTGGGCCGAAAACCACCATCATCACCATGCAAAATGGTATCCCGTTCTGGTACTTCCATCAGCACGGCGGGACACTGGCCGGTCGCACCGTGGAAGCGGTCGATCCGCGCGGCGTATGCAAGGATGGCATTGCGGCGGAGCGGGTGATTGGTTGCGTGGTCTACCCGGCCGCTGAATTAATTGCGCCGGGCGTTGTGCGCCACGTCGAGGGGGATCGCTTTCCGCTGGGCGAACTCGATGGATCCATCAGTAATCGCGTCAAGGACCTGGCTGATATTTTTGTGAAGTCGGGGATGAAAGCACCGGTACTTGACAATATCCGCAACGAAATCTGGTTGAAGCTGTGGGGCAATCTCACGTTCAATCCGATTTCGGCGCTCACCCACGCGACCTTGCAGGATATTTGCCAGTTTCCACTGGGCCGCGAATTGGCGACAAATATGATGCGCGAGGCACAGGCGGTTGGCGAAAAACTCGGTGCGAGCTTTCGCGTGACGCTTGAGAAACGCATCGAAGGTGCCGCAAAAGTCGGCAGACACAAAACCTCGATGTTGCAGGATGTCGAAGCAGGTCGGGCGATTGAGATCGACGCGCTGGTTGGCTCCGTCGTGGAACTCGGCGAAATGACTGGCGTACCCACGCCGACAATCAACGCGATCTATCAAGCCGCGAAATTACTTGCACAAACCATTGACGCGGAAAAAATCGCGGTGCGCGGGATAGGCCTGCCGCAGGTTTAGGATTTCGCGGCGGCAGAGCGTGAAAGCACGCCTGACACGACTGCTATACTCGTCGCCATGCCGAGTGACTACTCCCACCGCCAGATCGGCACGCAAAGTTTGATCGCACACGGCATCGGCATAGCTGTCGTTGGCGTGATTTATTTTCGGATCGTTTTGTCTGGCGTATCGCTGCCGATGTTCGCGGCGCTGGCAATGCTGGTGGCGAGTTCGGCGGTGACGTTTGCGTCCCTGACCTGCCGCGTCGACCGCGAACAACTGGACATCAGATTCGGCGCATTTGGCTGGCCTAGTAAACGTGTTTATTTGCGCGATATTGCCGGCGCACTTCCCACCAGGACGGCACTCATCAGCGGCTTCGGGGTGCGTATTACCACCCGCGGCTGGCTGTACAGCGTGTCGGGACATCGGGCCGTCATTGTTGGCATGCGCGATGGCAAGCAATTTTTGATTGGCTCGGACGAGCCAGACAAACTGGCTGACGCGATTAACCAACGGCTCGGGCGCGAGGCGAACTTCCAATTGATTCGAGGTGCCATGGTCAACCTCGATAAGTGAAGCATCATTTGTTTTGGCCAACTGGATTGGGCTAGAATATTTTTCATTCGGGGATGTAGCTCAGCTGGGAGAGCGTCGCGTTCGCAATGCGAAGGTCGAGAGTTCGATCCTCTTCATCTCCACCAAATTGAAAAGGTCACCCTCGCCGTGACCGTTTCAATTTGCCGTCAAGGATGCTGGTTTACTTAGTACGAAACCGTCGCGTCAACGGAATCGCCGTAGGTTCCGACACTCGCGCTTTGCAGCGCACCGATACGTCCGAATATTGTGAAGGTGGTAGAGGCAGTCGATTTGTTCGGAATCGATAGGGATTGCGTAACGGTATCGACACCGGGAGTTTGTCCCCAGACCAATCCCCGCGAGCTGTCACGATAAAGGTTGTAGGCGATCGAATTGCCACCGCCTTGGCGCATGCTGCGTGTACTTGAGGAACCAGAAGTCGCACTCGGCCCAAACGCCAGCGTCACGTTCACGTTTGGCGGCCCTCCGTTCCTCGTGCAACTGACGACAATATTTGCGGTTGTATCCCTCGGCGTGGACGAGGCATCGTCGTAAATACCGAAAGCGATTCCCGTGACGCTGGAAAAACGGCAACTGCTCGGCGTACTTTGGCTGTAGGCGAGGGAAGCGGCAAGAGCGCAGCCTAGCGACAAACCTGCTCTAGCGACAAATGACGATATTTTTAGCATCAAACATGATCCCTTCAATTTCCGGCACCGTTAGCTCAAACTGGCAGGCGGCTCCATCCACAATCACAAGACCATTATACTTTCCCGGCACCATATCCTCTAAGTAAAATGCGCCGTCATTTTCCGTCGAGATTATTCGGCGGCGCTCATTTTGCGTGAGTACCGCCAGGTAATTGGCGAGTGGCAGCTGGCGCTTGCCGAGACTCACAATAAGCTTTCCAAAAACGGTGAGGATACGCTTCACGCCGAAGTCTATCCGCGAGCCACTGCGGAGAGCGGGCGAAATGCGCAATGCCGATAATTTGAACCCATATTCGATCGGGAGATCCTGATCTTTCAGGCGAATTTCAGTTTCGTAATAGGATCCCAGATCGCTGACGATCATTTTTCCTGCAACACTGGTTTTGCCCACGACTTGATTGTTGCGCAGAATTCTCACATCGGCGATCGGCACGCCGAGATCCACGATTGCGAAACTATCTGCAATAGTTCGTGACGGCAAACATGAGGTGTTCACGCAGCCTACGCCACCGGCAAACGCTACCTCGGCGCGTTGGGTGCGTGCGCCCCCCGTCGCAATCTGGTCAAGTGCGTTTACAGAGACGCTTCCCGCCGAAAAGTTGTATTGGAGGAAGGGCGCTATGCGCAGTTGTCGTGCATCGACCGCCGAAGCCCGTTCTACTTCGATCCGGTAACCCAACCCCTCGCCTTGCGGAACGTTACGGGAAAACTGTATCGATTGGGTGTTGCCGTCTTTGCTTTTCTGCGCTATGGCCAGCGCATTTTCTTCCGCGTTCAAGTTATAAGTGAGTCCGACGAATCCGCGACGTTCTTGGCGGTCGCCGCGAACGTCGCCAATCGATGCGAACAGTTGTGTTCGACCAAAAATTGTGCGGTTCCATCCGAGTGTGCTAGACCGTACTGACTGTCCATTGACGAAGGTCGTCGCGCCGAGCGCAAATGAAAACGTCCCTAACAGGCTGTTTCCAGTAGTGAAATCCAGCCGGTCATCGCGAATCGGTCGTGAGTCTGGCTGCAGCAACACGAGACTTGCGTAGCCATCGCTGAAGCGCAGTCGGCTGTAACGGGCGGTTACAAACTGGGAAACGAACGTGTAAGCGAAGCTATATGCGTTGCCGCGGGAGGCGACCGAATTGCGGTTGCTGGCTGAATACGCCAGCTCCACCACGCCGAACTTGTCACTCTTTGCCGCGACCGTCGGACCGGCGTTCCAGAGGTCATGGTTTGCCTCGCCACGAAACCCGACTGTGAGGAAATTAGTTAACCCGGTCCGATAAAAGCCCAATGCTGTAAGACGGCTTTGGCTGGTGTCGAACGTCAGGGGCGTGTCTCGTCGCTGGCCAAAACTGAAGCTGTATTCCGAGAGCCCCTTGGCGAGCAAGCCCTCGGCAAAATAAAAAGGGAACGTGACCGTTTCAACTCGCCCCAGCATATCGCGAACCCGCACGTCAATATTGCGTGCGCCGCTCGCGTAAAACAAATCGCGTAGTTCAAATGGACCCGGCTTCACATCCCCCCGGTAAATCGGAACGCCTGACGCAAGTACCTCGATTTGCGAAGGCAGAAGTGCACTACCTGCGAAGGTGGCCAGCGGTTGCCTTACAAAGGAAGGATTGATCGCGTACAGGCGTGTGAGATTGATGCCGATGAGAGGTAAGGCCGATCCAAGTGTGCCGGAGGTTGCCGTCGAGTCTCCGAGCGTCCAGCGATTCAACCGCTCGGTGTCGTCGTAGATGGCTTGGGTCGCAAATCGCATTGAGTTTGTATTGTCGGCCGATCGAGTCCAGCCTGCTTCGTGACGAAACAATATGCCTGAAAAGCGAAATCCGGCCTCGCCTGCCAGTGCATATTGTTGCGTGTCGCTGGTGTTCCCTCTGCTGGCGGCCAAGCGATAATTGAAGAAACTGCTGAAAGGGGACTCGGTCGCGCGAACGGAAAAGCTCTGCAGGTACTGGTTTGTCTTTTCTAGCGGGAAAAATGCCGCTGGAAGATCGACTGAAAGTGATAACGTGCGCTCTTCGAACGCCATCTTCAGTGCGCCCAGCGATCTTATCGAGACATGAGACTGCCCTCCGATCGTGCGTGCACCTACCCCCGTGCCAATCGTGACTTTGAATGTCGCGAGGTCTTCTGCGCGAATCCAGAAGTCCCCGTCGGCTGACCGCACCGCCTCGATTTCGCCAAGCGCCTGTCCATTTAACTTGAAGTCGACGATGATCGTCGTGTCAGACGACGCTGTTTCATCGGCACCCAATGCAGAGGCCGACTGGAAAATAAGCGCCAGCAATAACGGCAATGCACGGGCAAGCAATTTAAGGAGCGTTAGATTGACACGAGCGCCGCCGCCAAAATGGTTTGGCCTCTGGGGACTGGAAAAATGCAAATTGGTCCCGCCGACCACCTATTGGCAATCCGAGGATCTCACGGTCACGTTGCGCGTGAGTGTAGCGTACTCGCTGACAGCAACGACATCTGCCGACCCGGCGCGCAAGCATTCTTCGCGCGGAAGCTCGATTTGGAACAGCCGTGTCGCCCCTGGCAGCACATACCAGACTTCTGCGTCTTTGCTGAATCCGCTAGCGGTCTTAACGGTGATGCGCTCGAAACGAATGTGCTGACTACCGCGATTGGCAATCTGGAGCTGGATCTTTCCCCCTTTCACCGTCAGATCGACAATTTCCGCATCACGATTTGGAGTGCGCGGAGGCAGAAAGATGGGGATGGAAAAGCGGTAGAGGAAATTGATAGATGGTCCCTGAACAGGTGCGATTTCACCCGGGAGATCCTCGATTTGCAGACGGTAAGTACGCTCGCGATCCTGCGCCGGCGCCTTGATACCCAGCCTTACCACGCGCGATTCCTTCGGCCCGAGCACCATCTCCCTCGGGTAATAAATGATATCGTCGCTGTCGGTATACACATCCTTGCCGTCTGCCGCTTGCGTCCACGAGACAAGCTTGATCTGCAATTTCAGCGGCGTCTCGTCATCGTTTCCAACGGTGACCAGCGTGGTCTTTTGATTAGGCTCGAAAAACACCCTGATGGGGCTGACGGAAAAAGTAAAAGCCGTCACTGGTGCGGGCAGGAAAAAAAAACAGGCCGTCAGGCCCGCTAGCAATGCTCGAATCATCTGTATCCCTCGCGGCGCACTCATATTTGCTTCATTCTATCAGGGCGAGATGGTAAGGGTGACGGTATCGGCAAAGCTACCAGCAATAGCGTTGCCATACTGCGCGGCGGTGATGGTGCCCGTGATCATAATTGTCTGGTTAGTGTTTTTGGGAATGGTCGCTGTTTGGGGAAAATACCCGACCGAATAGCCGAGAAAAGCGGTCGTTGTGACGGCGTGCCGCATGCGATAAGCGCCCGGACCGGTTTTGTACAAGCCACTGTCATCGGTGATCGCAAAGGTCGCATTGGGTGCAGACCCAGCACAGCGCACCACCATTGAAGCCGTCGCGGTGACATTGGACAGCCCTGAGGGGTCGATTGTGCCAAAACCGAGCGTCGCGGCAGCGGGCGCATTAAACCTGCAAATGCTGGTCGACAACACCGTGGCGCTGACCGCCATGGTGGCGGACGCGCTACCTGCCGAAAATGCCGCGCCCGGTAGCGCTAGGAAACCCGCCAACAATAGCTTGCAGAGGGATTCCTTGAAGCAGAGCCGCGAAGCCTGGAAAGGGGAGCTTAGGTGCCGCACCGCTTTGAGCTTTCGCAGACTCTGAGCCGGGTTCCGCCTTGCTTTTCTGGTAACTTAAAACGTCAAGGTAAAAGTTACCGTATCCGCGTAGACACCGGCGGCCGCGCTTTGTGCGTCTGCCAGTAGAATCGTGCCAGCAACAGCAACTGTCGTCGCAGTCGAACCCGAGCCGAAACCAGTTCCGGCGGCCAGCGTGGCTGGGTAGGTGTATCCGTATTTCAACCGGAGCGCCCCAGACGCCATGTTCGACTGGACGCCGACTTTATTGAGACCGCCATCATCGGCCAACGAGAGGGGGGTAAGTCCGGTCGTGCATTTGTAAGCAATGCTTGAGCTCGCTGTCACATTAGCCGCGACAATGGACGGGTCGATGATGCCGAAAGCCATCGCCGTCGGCGCGGTCGTGATCTTGCAGGTTCCGTTGACAGTCGCTGACACGCCCATGGTGGCAGTTGCGGTTCCCGCTTGGGCGGCACCGGCCATGAATAAACCCGAGATGGCTGTTGCGATGAGAATTTTTTTCATTTTGTTTCCTTTTGGTCCGATTTAAAAAGTCCGTCAAACTAAACCTGGCGACGGATTCGTTTACACAGAGCGTAGTTTATTACCGGGCCTAATAAAATTATGTGGCCTAGCGCACATATATCAGGGCATTTCTGTGACTTTTTGTGAAATTTGCAAGGTTTTCCGAGGGTATCTGGGGTATTTCGAAGATTAATTTAGCGAATTGACCCATTGTCCAGCGAAATATAAGTGGTATCGATAGGCGAAAAATCAACTCTTTTGCCGAAATGTTAGGCCAAGCTGTGAAATACCCGGCTACAAACGTCGGCACCAATAGCGCAAAGCCACTATTTCGACTTTAAAAGTAAGGTCGTCGCTTGATGCAACGGCACGGCCCAGTGGCGTACAACAGGCTTAGTGGTGCATTTCGAACCCATCCTGTCAGGTTGTGCCCGATAGGATGCAACGCGCCCACGCAACACACTCTCTCTTATTAAACGCGCCTAACCTTACGGCCGCTGAGAGCAAGAAGATGAACTCATTCGCCGGCAACTTCAAACAAACGCCTCTGCCTATTGCGGCCGTCGGCGCGAGTGACCACTTCGCTAAATTCAGTGGCTGGGCATTGTCTCGACTGGTTCTGTTGTGCATATTGGCTTTCAATCTGCCCGCAGCCGCGGCCGAAAAGAAAGCGGAGGCGCGGATGCAGGTGAGTGCGACCGTCCTTACCATGCTAAAAATAAAAGTCACCAGACAGCAGAGTCAAATTAACATTGAGCAGATGCACGTTGCGCAAGGCTACATCGACGTGACTGATGCTTCGGTTATGCTGATCACTTCCAATAGCCCTGAGGGCTTCGTGATGTCATTGACGCATGACCCGGAGCTGGTATCTCGCGTGTCAGCCACCCTTACCCAGGGCGGCATCACGTCCGAGGGCGAAAACATGATCCCGGTCCGGACGCAGCAGGTCAGGGACGAACCCATGCGGATCAGCTATCGTCTTTATTTGAACCCACATGCACGTGCTGGCAGCCAGCGGTGGCCTGTGGCGCTCAGTTTTACGTCTCGCGCCGCCTGAAATTAGTACCGACGTATTCGTGTGCAACGGCCGTGCGGATCGCCATTCTGAGCGGGATTCCAAGTGAAAACGCTTGAAACGTCGCGCCAGTGCTTTGTGTGCATTTATTTCCGTTTAGATCCCTGTCTGAAACACATGCCCGGCGTGCTCGCGTAACGCGTGAAATTTCACGCTTGGATATCTTTCCGCCGAAACTTCCAGCTCCGATACGTGTGCGGCAAGAAACGCCGGCGCGTCGACGACATCGTGCGCAATCCGGTGGGCATTGGCGTCGATGAAGCGTTTCAACGTGGTTGCGTTGTCACAAGTGATCCAGCGCGCGAGCCGATAGCGCGATGGCTCCAGCTTCGCGTCAACGCCGTATTCCGATTTCAATCGATGCAGCACCACTTCAAACTGCAAATTGCCGACCGCGCCCAGCAACAGGCTTCCGCCTGCGTACGGTTTAAACACCTGAATCGCACCTTCTTCCCCAAGCTGTTGCAAGCCGGTGCGCAATTGTTTGCTGCGCATTGGGTCGGCAATCTCCACGGTTTGGAAAATTTCCGGCGCGAAGTAAGGGAGTCCCATGAATTGCAGCGTTTCACCTTCAGTCAGCGTATCGCCCAAGCGCAATGTACCGTGATTGGGGATGCCGATGATGTCACCGGCAAAGGCCTCCTCGAGCAATTCGCGCCGTTGCGACAAGAACGACACCACCGTGCCGGGACGAATGTCTTTGCCGGTACGCGCAACACGCAGTTTCATGCCGCGCTCGAATCGGCCCGAGCATACGCGCAGGAAAGCGATGCGGTCGCGATGGGCCGGATCCATGTTTGCCTGAATTTTAAACACCACGCCGGTGAAGGCCGACTCATCGGGATTGACCACTCGTTGTAACGTCCTGCGTGCTGCCGGTGGCGGTGCCAGGTCGACTAGCGCATCAAGGATTTCGCGCACCCCAAAATTATTTACCGCCGAGCCGAAGAACAAAGGCGACTGTTTGCCGGCAAGAAAACTTTCCCGGTCAAACGCGGGACTGGCCTCGCGCAACAATGAAATTTCACTTTGCGCCTGCCGGTACTCGCTGCCATATCGTGCCATCGCAATGGGATTGTCCAGTCCGCCAAGCACCTCGTCGTCGGCAGTGTTTTTGCGATCATCGCCTGATTGGAAAATACGCATTCGATCAAGCCGCAAGTCGTACACCCCACGGAATTCCCGTCCCATACCGACTGGCCAGGTGAACGGAACGATATCCATCTTCAATACGCGTTCGATGTCTTCCATCAACGTAAGTGACGGCAAGCCTTCGCGATCCATCTTGTTGATGAACGTGAGGATAGGCGTGTTGCGTGCGCGGCAGACCTCGATCAGTCGCAGCGTCTGCGCTTCAATTCCCTTTCCGCTATCGATCACCATGAGCGCGGCATCGACTGCCGTAAGTACCCGGTAGGTGTCCTCGGAAAAATCCTGGTGGCCGGGAGTGTCGAGCAGGTTGATCACGCAATCGCGATACTCCATTTGCATTACCGAACTTGCGACCGAAATGCCGCGTTCTTTTTCGATCTCCATCCAGTCTGAGGTGGCGTGACGGCGGGCTTTGCGGGCTTTAATGCTGCCCGCAATGTGGATCGCCCCGGCGAACAACAGCAGTTTTTCGGTGAGCGTAGTTTTGCCCGCGTCCGGATGCGAGATAATCGCGAAGGTGCGACGGCGTTTGATTTCGGTTGCGTGTGTGGTGCTCATGTTGTCTGAATGCGTCGCGGCATGCGGCTAAAAACCCGTTTTTGGCCAAATGACAAAGGCGCGAATTATCTCATTTGGAACCCGATTCAGGTTTGGTTTATCTCGCAGTGCATCAATGTTGGGTAAAAAATCCTTGAAAATCATGGGTCAATCGCGTACAATTCAATTGCGATGCAGTAGTGCCAGAAATGAACTAGAAAGCTTCACCGTTCCATGCATCGCAAATGTTCATCGTCTCTGACCTCCCCCGGAAGAAAGCGTTAAATCTTCCTGTAGCGCTCCTGTTGTCAACCACGGTTGTTTCACAACCTTCGGTTTTTCCTTAAGGATTGCGATTCGGTTAGTGCCGGTGTTTTGGCCCGCCGACTTCTGCGCCTTTTTCCCATGCGTAGTGTGTTTAGCTGTTTCCGATGACGGACGGCGCGCCTCCCTTTGTGCTATCGCAATTGTTATATAAGCGCGTCCACCGGAATGGCTGCGCGGGAAAATTAAAAAATGAAGTTTGACACTCTTGGCCTGGCCGCCCCGATCAATGCGGCCGTTGCGGCCGCTGGCTATACCGACCCTACGCCCGTGCAAGCGCGCGCCATCCCTGAAGCATTGGCGGGGCGCGACTTGATGGTTTCTTCGCAGACAGGCAGCGGCAAGACCGCCGCGTTCATGCTGCCCGCGTTGCAATTGCTCACCGAAGCGCATCCCGTTGTCGGCCGTGGCCCGCGGGTGCTGGTGCTCACCCCGACGCGTGAATTGTCGATGCAGGTTACCAAGGCTGCGGAAACGTACGGTCGCAACATGAAGAAAGTAAAAACGATTTCCATCGTCGGCGGCATGCCGTATCCGGTGCAGAATCGATTGCTCAAAAGCGGCGTGGATATTTTGGTAGCAACACCCGGTCGCCTGCTGGATCAAATGCAGTCGGGCCGGGTCGACTTGTCGCGCTTGCAGTTGCTGGTCCTGGACGAAGCGGATCGCATGCTCGATATGGGCTTTAAGGATGATTTGGAAGCGATCGTGACGAAATGCCCGCCGACGCGCCAAACCTTGCTGTTTTCGGCTACGCTTGAACCAAATATCGTGCGCCTGGCCACCTCGATGCTAAAAGATCCGGTGCGGATTGCGGTCGATAGTCAGCAATCGCGCCACGAAAATATTGAGCAGCGCCTGCATTTTGCTGATGACATGGGCCACAAGAATCGCCTGCTGGACCACCTGCTGCGGGATGTCGACATGAACCAGGCCATCGTGTTCACGGCCACCAAGCGTGCTGCCGACGACCTGGCAAGCAACCTCAATGAACAGGGATTTTCGGTTGCGGCCTTGCACGGCGACATGAAGCAGGGTGCCCGCACCCGTACCTTGCAAGCGCTAAGGAAAGGTGGACTGCGCGTATTGGTGGCAACCGACGTTGCTGCGCGCGGCATCGACGTGCAGGGGATCTCACACGTGATCAATTACGATCTGCCGCGCGCGGCGGAAGACTATGTCCATCGTATAGGACGTACCGGTCGGGCTGGCAAGAACGGCATCGCCATCAGCCTGGCCAATGTGCGTGAGCATTTTCAGGTCAAGCTCATCGAGCGTTTCACGTCTCAGCCAATTCCGGTAAGTGTAATTGAAGGTCTGGAGCCGAAGGCGCGGGTATTTTCCAAACCCTCGCATCCGGGCGCACGTCCAGGGGGACGCCCGGCTGGGCGGTCCAACGACGCGAAGCGGCCGGGTAACTTCAGTGGTTTTGGCAAGAGCGGGGGAGCCAAGCCAGCGGGCAAATCATTTGCCAAGCCCGCAGGGAAAACGCCTTGGCAGGGCAAATAAATAGCGCTGCGCTCGGCAGCATAAGAAAAACCCGCGTCAAGCGGGTTTTTTTTCGCGGTCAGCTGGAGATGACGACCCAGTCTGCAATCGCCGTGATCAGCGAGTCCACCTCTCCCAACGCGGGCAAAATTTGAAACTCGATCTCCGTCCGCAATTGCATTTCTATAATCAACTTCGGCAGATCCTTGCGCATGTGTCCACCGATGGCAAGAAAGATTGGCGCTACCGTGATGTGCCGAATGCCCTGCGCATGCAGTGCTGTAACGGTCTCCTCGAACGACGGTGACATCCGCTCCAGAAACGCCAGCTCAATCTTTCTGCCGGGCTGCTTCGCCTGCACCGCCGCTTTTAGTTTGATGAAAGGCGCGGCCCAGCCGGGATCGGCAGAGCCGTGAGCGAACAATATTAATGCGCTGTGCTCGTTAGGTATCGTCATTGCTGAATGATAGCAAACCGAACGCATGGTATGCGACTTGCTTAGCAACATCCATTATGAAGTCGCGCAAACAATCCCGTCTCAGAGTCATGCTGGTCGATGAAGACCCTGATCGCGCCGCAAACCTGCGCGCGGCTTTGCAGGCAAACGGTTGCGAGGTGGTCTCAAGCCTTGCCTCGACGATGGAAATTTTTGAAGCAGTGGTGACCAGTGTGCCGGATGTGATCATCATCGACACCGAATCGCCCTCGCGCGACTCACTGGAGAGTCTGGCGTTCGTTTCGCGGGATCGTCCGCATCCGATCGTAATGTTTTCGGGCGACCGAAGTAGCGCGACTATTCGCGATGCCATTCGTGCCGGTGTTTCCGCCTATGTGGTCGACGGGCTGTCGGAAGCGCGGCTGCAACCGATTTTAGAAGTCGCGGTGGAACGATTCGCTGCCGAGCAAATGTTGAAGAACGAGCTTGCCGAGGTAAAGACGAAGCTGGCTGAACGTAAAACGCTTGAGCGCGCCAAGGGTATTTTGATGAAGCAAAAAAACATCGCGGAAGAGGAAGCTTTCCAGCTTTTGCGGCGATACGCGATGGATCGCGGCATCAAAATGGCCGACGCGGCGACACGCGTCATCGACACCGCCCGCGTCGTGGGCTGAATGATGCGCCATCACGCGTTGATCCTAAATGGTGCGTCGCAGCATCCGTGCGTCGCAGATTGGTGCGTGCCCATCGTCGCGTGTTTATTTTTGCCAACGTGAATAGCTTGAATAGTCAATGCGAATCAATGCGTTTACGTGCTTGTAGCGAGTTGGCATCGAATTTGCATTGAGCATCAGGCAGTGGCAAAGCGCATCGACGTGGATGCGCACACGGACAACGGCGTCCAGACAGGTGTTGATCGACGATGTGAGCTTTCAGCTCAGCGCGCGAAAAACAACATCTTCTGGACGCTTTTTATTTTGCGATTTCACTTTTTGGAGAATCGGGATGGATCATGAATCACACAACTCCACTGCCGCAACGGGTACCACTGAAAATTCACGCCGTGACTTTATCCGCACCACCGGCGCCGTGCTTGGTGGTGCCGCGCTAATGGCAATCGTCCCGCCCGGCGTGCGCTCGGCCGCATGGGCGGCCGGCTCCGACGCGCCCGAAAAGAAAGAAGTTAAAGTCGGCTTCATTCCGCTCACTGACTGCGCTTCGGTGGTGGTCGCATCGGTCATGAAGTTCGATGAAAAATACGGCATCAAGATCACGCCCTCCAAAGAAGCCTCGTGGGCCAGTGTCCGCGACAAGTTGGTCAACGGCGAACTCGACGCGGCGCATGTGCTGTACGGGCTCATCTATGGTGTGCAGATGGGCATCGGTGGGCCAAAAAAAGACATGGCGGTCCTGATGAACTTGAATTTTAATGGTCAAGCCATCACGCTGGCCAACAAGTTTGCCGAGAAGGGCGTGAAGGACGGCGCGGCGCTGAAAAGTTTCATCGACAAAAATAAAGCGGACTACACTTTCGCGCAAACGTTTCCGACCGGCACCCACGCGATGTGGCTGTACTACTGGCTCGCAACTTATGGCATCGACCCATTCAGGGATGTAAAAAACATTGTGGTGCCTCCGCCGCAAATGGTGGCCAACATGCGGGTCGGCAACATGGACGGATTTTGCGTCGGCGAGCCGTGGAACAATCGTGCCATTTACGACAAGATCGGTTTCACCGTGGAAACCACGCAGGGCATCTGGAAAGACCACCCGGAAAAAACGCTCGGTACGACGGCCGAGTTTGTGAAAAACAATCCCAATACCGCGCGTGCAATGACAGCGGCAATATTGGACGCGTCAAAATTCATTGATGTGATGGCCAACCGCAAGAAAGTAGCTGAGATCATCGCCGACAAGGCCTATGTGAATTGTCCGGTCGAAGTGATCGACCAGCGCCTTGAGGGGGATTACGAGAACGGCCTGGGTAAAAAGTGGAAAGACCCCGACTACATGAAGTTCCACAATGATGGCGCGGTGAATTTTCCATACTTGTCCGACGGCATGTGGTTCCTCACCCAGCACAAACGCTGGGGCTTGTTGAAAGACGATCCCGACTACCTCGCGGTTGCCAAACAGGTCAACCAGATTGCGATTTACAAGGATGCGGCGGCGATGGCTAAAGTCGCGGTGCCAAAGTCGGATATGCGTACGTCCAAGCTGCTTGACGGCGTCGTGTGGGACGGCAAAGACGCAAAAAAATACGCTGCATCTTTCAAGATCAAAGCGTGATGAAGCCGCATCGGTTCATGTCAACCGCTGCCAGCAAAACGCTTGCCGAACCGAGTCTGCCGCCGGGCCCGCACAAAGCGCGGATCGGGCAACTCGCGGTCGTCGTCAAACCAGGCGGCAACTATGCCGCACCGCTTATGAAGTGGGTCAAACTGGTACTGCCGCCTGTGTTGGGCATCGCGATGTTTGTCGGCTTGTGGGCAATCATCTCGACATCAAACGCGAATCTTCCAGGCCCGGCCAAAACGTGGTCGTCGGCGGTGCAATTGTTCAGCCACCCGTTCTATCAAAAAGGGCCGAACGATCAAGGCATCGGCTGGAATATCCTCGCGTCGCTAAAGCGCGTCGGCATTGGTTTTGGCATGGCCGCGCTCGTTGGTATTCCGGTTGGGTTCCTGATCGGGCGGGTGGCCTTTCTCAATGGCATGCTGTCGCCGATTATCAGTCTGCTGCGCCCGGTATCGCCTCTGGCATGGCTGCCGATCGGCCTGCTGGTATTCAAAGCCGCGGACCCGGCAGCCATATGGGTCATTTTCATTTCCGCGATCTGGCCGCTCATTATCAACACGGCCGTCGGGGTGTCGCGCGTGCCGCAGGATTACCTCAACGTCGCCCGCGTGCTCGATCTGTCACCGTGGAAAATAGTTTCTAAAATTTTATTGCCGGCCACGCTTCCGTACATCCTCACCGGTATTCGGCTTTCGATTGGCGTCGCCTGGCTTGTAATCGTCGCGGCCGAGATGTTGACCGGTGGCGTGGGGATCGGCTTTTGGGTGTGGGATGAATGGAACAATCTCAATGTGGAGCACATCATCATCGCCATATTTGTCGTTGGCATTGTTGGTTTGCTGCTCGAACAGTTGCTCGTTTTTATCGCGAAAAAATTCAGCTACGAGTACGTAAGTTGAGTGGGGCCTGAAAGGACTGTCAATCATGCAAAAATTTTTGAGCATCGAAAACGTCGGCATGGAATTCGATACCAAGCGCGGGCGCTTTGAGGCGCTGCGCGATGTCAACCTGCTGATCCAGCAAGGTGAATTCATCAGCCTTATCGGTCACTCGGGGTGCGGCAAATCGACCCTGCTTAATATGATCGCGGGCCTGCTCTATCCGACAAGCGGTGTCATGCTGTTGTCAAACCGCGAAGTCCGAGGTGCTGGAACGGACCGCGCCGTGGTTTTTCAGAATCATTCGCTATTGCCGTGGCTTACCTGTTTCGAAAACGTCTATCTTTCGGTCGAGCGCGTATTTGCCGAAAGCGAAGCGAAGTCGCAACTGAATGATCGCACCCATGCCGCGCTGGCACTTGTCGGCCTCACGCACGCCGAGCAAAAGCATCCCGGAGAAATTTCCGGCGGCATGAAGCAGCGGGTTGGCATTGCCCGGGCCATCGCCATGCAGCCGAAAGTTCTGCTGCTTGATGAGCCCTTTGGCGCGCTCGATGCGCTTACCCGCGCCAAACTCCAGGATGAGCTGATGGGGATCGTTGCCGCAATCAAGAGCACGGTGGTGATGGTGACGCACGACGTCGATGAAGCGGTTCTGCTGTCAGACCGGATCGTGATGATGACCAACGGCCCGGCCGCAACCATCGGTGACGTGGTCGACGTCAGGCTTGAACGTCCGCGCGGTCGGCTCAAGCTGCTGGCCGACCCTGTATATCTCGATTGTCGCCGGCAGGTGCTGGAATTTTTGTATCAAAAGCAGCTGCGGGCGGCGTAATGAAGGCAACTGCGGAAATGAAGCTGGTAGTGGGCGACATGAGCATCGCCGAGGGCGTGGCATGTTGCTTACCAAGCGCGAGGGCAGTCGGGTGAACGTCATGGTAAAAATGAAGCTGGTCGTCATTGGCAACGGCATGGCCGGGATTCGCGCGGTCGAAGAACTGTTGAAACTTGCACCCGATCTTTACGACATCGTGGTGTTCGGTGCCGAGCCGCACCCGAATTACAACCGCATCTTGTTGTCGCCGGTACTGGCCGGCGAGCAAAGCCTGCAGGACATCGTGCTCAACGATCTTGGCTGGTATGCCGAAAATCACATTGGTTTGCACATCGGCAAAAAAGTGGTGAAGATTGATCGCAAAGCACGCTGCGTGATTGCCGATGACGGCACCTGCGAAAATTACGACCGGCTGTTAATGGCGACTGGGTCGAATCCATTCATCCTGCCGATCCCGGGAGTTTCGCTCGACGGGGTGCTCACCTATCGCGATATTGCCGACACCGAGAAGATGATCGAGGCCGCCAGCCAATACACCGACGCAGTGGTGATCGGCGGCGGCCTGCTGGGTCTGGAAGCTGCGAACGGACTCAGCCTGCGCGGCATGAAGGTGACCGTCGTTCACCTGATGCCGTGGCTGATGGAACGTCAACTCGACCGGGCGGCGGCCGGCATGTTGCAGAGCACGCTGGTCGCAAAGGGTTTGCAATTTCGTCTGGAAACACAGACTGAAGCCCTGCTGGGTGACGGCGAAAATGGCATGGCCGGGCGGGTCCAAGCGGTGAAGTTAAAAAGTGGCGAACAGATTGCCGCGCAACTGGTGGT